>NZ_JBVHTR010000010.1:0-90846 GCF_055565775.1 Streptomyces sp. NPDC028331
CCGCCGACCTCGACGACGACCGTCTCACGGCCCGGCTCCTCCTCCACCTCCGCCTCCGCGGGCGCGGTGAAGGGCTTGATGTCGTTGACGAACTCGGTCTCGATCCAGCGGGTGTGGACCGTGAACGGGCCGTCCTGCCCGTGCACCTCCGGAGCGAACGCCGGATCGGTGACCACCTTGCGGTGGAACGGCAGCGCCGTGGCCATCCCCTCGACCTGGAACTCCTCCAGCGCGCGGGCGGCCCGCTGCAGGGCCTCCTTGCGGGTGCGGCCGGTCACGACCAGCTTGGCCAGCAGCGAGTCCCACGCCGGGCCGATCACGCTGCCGGACTCCACGCCCGCGTCCAGGCGCACGCCGGGGCCGGACGGCGGGGCGAACGTGGTCACGGTGCCGGGGGCGGGCAGGAAGTTGCGGCCCGGGTCCTCGCCGTTGATGCGGAACTCGAAGGAGTGCCCGCGCAGTTCGGGGTCGTCGTAGCCCAGCGGCTCGCCGTCGGCGATGCGGAACATCTCCCGCACCAGGTCGATACCGGCGACCTCCTCGGTCACCGGGTGCTCGACCTGCAGCCGCGTGTTGACCTCCAGGAACGAGATCGTGCCGTCCTGCCCGACCAGGAACTCACACGTGCCCGCACCCTCGTAGCCGGCCTCCTTCAAGATGGCCTTCGACGCCCGGTACAACTCCGCGACCTGCTCCTCGTTCAGGAACGGCGCCGGGGCCTCCTCCACCAGCTTCTGGTGCCGGCGCTGCAGCGAGCAGTCACGCGTGGAGACGACGACCACGTTGCCGTGCTTGTCGGCCAGGCACTGGGTCTCCACGTGCCGGGGCCGGTCCAGGTAACGCTCGACGAAGCACTCACCACGGCCGAACGCGGCCACCGCCTCACGCACCGCCGACTCGTACAGCTCGGGCACCTCCTCCAGCGTGCGGGCGACCTTCAGGCCACGCCCGCCACCACCGAAGGCGGCCTTGATGGCGATCGGCAGCCCGTGCTCCTCGGCGAAGGCGACGACCTCCTCCGCCCCCGAGACGGGGTCGGGGGTCCCGGCGACCAGCGGCGCTCCCGCACGCTGCGCGATGTGACGGGCCGCGACCTTGTCACCCAGATCGCGGATCGCCTGCGGCGGCGGGCCGATCCAGATCAGCCCCGCGTCCAGCACCGCCTGGGCGAAGTCGGCGTTCTCGGAGAGGAACCCGTAGCCGGGGTGCACGGCGTCCGCGCCCGACTCGCGCGCGGCCTTCAGGACCTTGTCGATGTCCAGGTAACTGGTGGCCGGGGTGTCACCACCCAGGGCGAACGCCTCGTCCGCGGCGCGGACGTGCACCGCGTCCCTGTCCGGGTCCGCGTATACGGCCACGCTGGCGATCCCGGCGTCCCGGCAGGCCCGGGCCACTCGAACAGCGATTTCGCCGCGATTGGCGATGAGCACCTTGCGCACGATGCCTCATTTCTGCTGAGAGTACGGATACTTCCGGCCAGCCTCCCCATCCGCCGCTTCAGGGTTCAAGACGCCTTGCTGCAAGCCTTCGTGAAGTGGCGCGGGTCGGTCGGTCCCGCCGGGGCGGTACGGGCTCGGCACGTACCGCCCCGGCGGCGTTCAACGCGGGAGCGTGGTCACCAGGCGTAGGCCTCGGGCGCCGGCCTGGCCCCGTTCGGCCCGGGCGGCGGGAACAGCTCGTCCAGCCTGGCCAGGGTGGAGTCGTCCAGCTTGATCGTCAGTGCGGACAGCGAGCTGTCGAGCTGCTCGGTGGTCCGCGGCCCGATGATGGGCCCGGTCACACCCTCCTGCGCCAGCAGCCACGCCAGTCCGACATGGGCCGGGTCCGCTCCGATGTCGGCGCACAGCTTCTCGTACGCCTCGATCGTGTCGCGGTGCTGGGCGAGCACGCCGACGGAGCGTCCGGTGCTGCCCCGGGAGGCGTTGCCCTCCTTCTGCTTGCGCAGGACACCGCCGAGCACTCCGCCGTGCAGCGGCCCCCACGGGATCACGCCGACCCCGTAGTGCCGCGCCGCGGGCAGCACCTCCAGCTCGACCCAGCGGGTCATCAGGTTGTACATGGACTGTTCGCTGACCAGCCCGAGGAAGTGCCGCGACCGCGCGGCCTCCTGCGCCTGCGCGATGTGCCAGCCGGCGAAATTGGAGGAACCGAAGTAGAGCACCTTTCCCTGCTGGCGAAGGACGCTGAAGGCCTCCCAGATCTCCTCCCACGGCGTGTCCCGGTCGACGTGGTGCATCTGGTACAGGTCGATGTAGTCGGTCTGCAGGCGCTTGAGGGACGCCTCGCACGCCCGCCGGATGTTCAGCGCGGACAGGAACCCCTCGTTGGGCCAACCGCCCGTCGGGATGTAGACCTTGGTGGCCAGCACGGTCTTCTCCCGGCGGCCGCCGCCGGAGGCGAACCACCGGCCCATGATCTGTTCGGTGGAGACCTCGCCCGGCCTCGTGCCGTAGACGTTGGCCGTGTCGAAGAAGTTGATGCCACGCTCATGCGCACGGTTCATGATCGCGTGACTGTCCGCTTCGGAGGTCTGGGTCCCGAAGTTCATCGTGCCGAGCACGAGTCGGGACACGGACAGTCCGCTGCGGCCGAGCTTGGTGTATTCCATGTGTTCCAATCCCTGAGCTGGTGCTGAATCTCGAACTGCTGGTGGTTGTCCGGTGGTCGGGGCCCGAGCCGCCTGCACCGGGACCGGGTCAGGCTGCCGCCTGATCCGGGTACCACGTCGTCATCCGCGCGAAGTCCGCTTCCCACGCCGCCCCCGGCACTCGGCCCAGATCGGCCCAGATCGACGTGCTGTCGAACCAGTGGTCGGTGGCCATCATGTCCAGCGCGTGCGCGGCGGCGCCGTCCCCCGTCAGGAGGTCACGTGCGTGCTCGATCGCCAGGTCCCGCGGTCCCGGTGGCAGAGCCATGCAGTCGGCCACGGCGCGCAGCAGCGCGGACGCCGGGGCCGGGGTGGGGTACGCCGCGTGGTAGACGGAGGCCGACAGGCTCTCGCTGGGGGCGAGGCCGACCTCCACCAGGACTGCGGCCAGTTCGGCCGCGGCGATGACCGAGTGCCTGGCGTCCCACCCCGTCGGTGTGCCGGACAGCGCCCACAGCAGCCGGACGAGCCCAGGCACGACCCAGTCGTCGCCGCGCCCGTACACCAGGTGCGGACGTACGACGATCCCACCGGCGGCGAGTACGGCGTCCTCGGCCGCGGCCCGTGTCCGCGAAGTCGGCGAACGCGGATTCCTCGGCAGCCGCCCGGGGTGGGCGCACCGGAAGGTGCCACGCCCGTAGACGGAGGCGGTGCTGAGATACACGATGCGGGTCACCCCCGCACGCTGCGCCTCGGCGACGAGCGCCGCCGTCCCGCGAGCGTTGACGGCATGGTTGGCCTCGGGCGTCCCGCCGATCTGCGAGGCGCAGTGCAGCAGGACGTCGACCCCGTCGCAGACTCCGTGCAGCGAGTGCGGGTCCGCCAGGTCCGCGCGGACGGTGCGGGCCGAGCCGGCGACGGGCCGCGGCGGCCGGCGGTACGACATCAGCGTCAACTGCCCGCCCCGGCGGGCGGCTTCACGGGCGACATGGGTGCCGATGAAGCCGGCCGCGCCAGTGATCATGGTGTTGGCCACGTGGGCCCTCCCGTCCGGCGGACGTCGCGGACGTTCATCGGGTGTGGGGCCGCAGCATGAGGCGGGCGGTGAAGACGGTCTCGTCGCACTGGGTTCCGCGTACCCGTACCTGGATGTCGTCGGCGTCGTCGGCGACGAGCGGGTCGGCCTCGATGAAGCAGGGCTCGTCGAGCTCCGCGTACCGGTCGAAGGAGCTTTCCAGGTCGAGGACGAGGGCGTCGGTCATGCCGGTCGCGGCGTGGGCGGCCTGCCGGGCCGCCTCCAGGAGCACCATGCCCGGGACGTGGTCCACCGGATGGTCGAAGAATATGGGGTGGTCGCAGTCGGCGCGGAGTTCCCATCGGTTGCGGGAGGCGCCCGCGTCCTCCGAGAGGACCACGTGTTCGGTTCCGGTGCGTCCCACCCGTGCCGGGTCGATCGGCAGTCCCGCGAGGCGGTTGACGCGGGTGGGGCGCTCCCCCCTCAGTCGCCTGTACACGCCGGGAGCCGCGCAGCTGAAGGACGCTCCGGCGGTGGCCAGGGCCACGCCGTCGACCGTCGCCGTCACCTCGTAGCGCATGCCGGCGAGGTTCTTCCCCCGGCGGACGATGTCGTGGCACACCGTGTGCAGTTCGACCTCGGTCGGGGCGGGCGTCGCGACGAACAGATCCGTTGTCGCGGTGAACCCTATGGACCGCATCAGGAACTGGTGTCCGAAGGGGACCTCGTACTCGGCGTGCGCGAGGAGCGATCCGATCTGCCGAACCGACTCGATCAGCAGCATCGGGTCCTGGTAGCCGCCCGACTGCACGAACAGGGAGTGCCCCCGCGGCCACTGGGCGCGGACCGTGAAGGCATCGGGCTGATCGGCCGCCCGCCAACCGGTGAGCAGGACTTCGGAGACTGCGGCTCGGTGGACGTACTGGCGCGGGACGATCGTGGTCAGTCCCGCGTGTGCGGAGTCGAGCGTTGCGGTCATGTTGTGCGCTCCCGTCTGTTTGTGAGCAGGGAGGAGCTGACTGCTGCATGCTGCAGCGGCCCCCCGTTGACCTATCAATAAAATACAGACAGGTCTGTCGGGTAAATCAAGTAAAAACTTTGGTTCGCAGGTGAAGGGAGGGACGATCCGATGATCTGTGACGCCCAACACGCTCCCTCCGTGATGGATGCATCACCCAACGACACCGAGCGAACAGGCAGGTTTGCCTGTTCTTGCCAAACATGACGCCCCAGCAGCCCGGCAGACAGATCTCCGAAAACGGCCGGACATAGCCGACAAAATCAGCGTCATCCCTGGTCAGACGGCAGCACGCCCGTTCGGGCATCAGGCACTGGTCGCGCGTTGACAATCAGACAAGTCTGTTTGGTATCTTCGCAGAGCACCCGGTTTTCCATTCGAGCATCTGGCAGGGCGTCCCAGCGGCGCCCCAGTACAGGGGGAGCAGATGAACCGGCAGGTAGCAGACCTACCCCAATCCACCACAACCCGGCATCACTCCGCACCACAGCACGGCCACCCGACCACACCACAGCACGGCCACCCGGCCGCACCACGGCTGCACGTCCCGGTCGAGCACCCGGCCCTGCGCATCCTGGTCGTCGAGAACGAGGAGCGCTCCGCCAAGGCCCTGGTCCAGGACCTCACCCGGCGGGGCTATCGCGCCGAAAGCGTGGCCACCGGCAGCCAGGCGCTCCAGGTCCACCACCAGGCCGACCTCATCCTGCTCGACCTCGACCTGGCCGACCTGGACGGTCTGGAGGTCTGCCGGGGCATCCGGGCGGTGAGCGACACCCCGATCATCGCCGTCACCGAGCGCGGGAGCGAACTCGACCGTGTGCTCGGGCTGCAGGCGGGCTCCGACGACTACATGGTCAAGCCGTACGGGTTCCACGAACTGCTGGCCCGCATCGGAGCGGTGATGCGCCGGGTCCGTCCCTCCCAGACGGCCCGCACCATCGAACACGGTCCGCTGCGCATCGACGCCGTCGCCCGCAAGGTCACGCTGCACGGCCGCCCCGTGGATCTCACCCGCAAGGAGTTCGACCTGCTGCACATCCTCGCCATGCAGCCGGGCGCCGTCATTTCCCGACGGCAGCTGATGACCCAGGTCTGGGACGACGCATGGTCGCACAAGGGCCGTACGATCGACACGCACGTCAGCAGCCTGCGCGGCAAACTCGGTTCCAGCGACTGGATCGTGACGGTCCGCGGCGTGGGCTTCCGCCTGGGCAACCCTTGAGCAGCGACGACCGCCCCCGGCGCCGGAGGACACGGACACCGGAGCGACCGGACGGGGCCGCCCGCACCGGAGGGAGCGGCCGGCGGTCCGCGGTGTGCGCACCACGGACGCCGCCCCTTCCCGCCGGCCGGTCGTCCGTCGGCGTCCTGTCCGCCGGGCTCCGCCCCCTCCTGACCAGCCACCTGTGGCAATAGGATGCAGACAGGTCGGTATAGTTCGTCTTCGGCGAGTGCAAGGATCGGGAATGGCGAAGCAGGAACGCGGAACACGATCGCGGCGGGCGATTCTGGAGGCTGCCGCTGAGGTGTTCGATCAGCGCGGGTTCGATGCCGCCAGCACCAACGAGATCCTCGCACGCAGCGGCCTCACCCGTGGTGCCCTCTATCACCACTTCCCCTCCAAGGAGGCGATCGCCGTGGCCCTGCTCGAGGCGCACAGCGAGGCCCTGGTCGTCCCCGAGCACTCCAGCAAGATGCAGGCGATCATCGACCTGACGTTCGCCTTCGCCCGCCGCCTCCAGCACGACCCGGTACTGCGCGCCAGCGTGCGCCTGGCCGTGGAGAAGACGTCGTTCCCCCGCCCCATCAACACGCCCTACGACCAGTCGAGCGCGGCCATCCGCGAACTGCTGGAGGAGGCCGGGCGGCAGGGCGAGATCCTGCCGGGCCTGGACCTGAACGAGGCCACCACCCTGATCGTCGGCGCGTTCACCGGCATGCAGGTGATGTCGCAGGTCTACACCAACCGCAAGGATCTGCCCGAGCGCATCACGACCATGTGGCGACTCCTCCTGCCCGGGATGGTGAGTCCCGGAATGATCGGGAACCTGCGCATCACCCCGCCGCCCGCTCCCGCGGCCACGGACGGACTTGCCGCCACGGACGAGCCCACGGTCGTCGACGGGCGCGCGGTCGCCGACGCGTAGCGGTCCACGGAAGGCCCACGACACTCCACCGCTGCGCCGGGCGGGACCCCCGCCGTCGACGAGCCGCCGGCCACCCGGCTCAGGCCCGGTCCGCCTCCGTGAACAGCGGCAGCAGCATGTCCCATATGCGCTTGGCGCTCTCCGGCTGCCACCAGGCCATGTCGGTGTGTCCGAGGGATTCCAGTCCCGCGGTGACCACCACCGCCAGGTCTGCCAGCACCTCCCGGTCGGGGCTGTCGGCGCCTTCCGCGAGCATCCGGCTGCGCAGGCGTGCCAGGACCTCTTCCCGCAGCCGGGGCGGCTCGTCGCTGCCGTCGGCCGCCAACCGCAGGCCGGCCCGCACGAGTTGGTCCTCCGCCAGCGCCTTCCCCAGGGCCATGCTGAAGCGCGCCGGCGCATCGGCGCCGGGAGTCGCGAAGCTCTGCTCGGCCAGCGCGAGGACGCGCTCCTGGGCCTGTGCGTGGACCTCGGCCAGCAGCTCCGCTATGGACAGGAAGTGGTGGTAGAGCGCGCCACGGCTCACCCCGGCGGTGTTGCAGATGTTGACCAACCCCGCGTCGGCAAGCCGGCCGTTCGCGATGAGTTCCACGGCGGCACGCACGAGTGCCTGACGGGTCGTTTGCGACCGCTTTTGCATCGCGCTTGTCCCTTGATCGGTACGACGGCTCCAAGAGGGAGGAGTGGTCATACTGACTCCCCCTCCCCCAAACCATACAGACTCGCCTGTTTTGATGGACAGACCCGGGCGCCATCCAGAGCCAACAGTGCAGCAAATGGCGGGTCTCGTACCAAGAAGTCGAGGCAACCCCGGCGAACTTACGCCCCAGACACGGGAATGAACAGACAAGTCTGTTTGTTAAAGGGGTCCGATGTACACCGGATGCACGTACGCCTCCGTGAGCGAAGGGGGATCAGCGGCAGGCCAGCGGGTTCGGCAGCGGCACATAGCGCGCGTCCGCGCCGTCCGCGCCCGTCCAGCGCAGCAGGAGGTTGGTCTTGCCGGGCAGGGTGGGCGAGGCGAGCAGGGCGGGGATCTCGGGGACCGGGTGGCGGGACAGCTCGGCTCGGGCGGCGGGCCAGGGGTTCCAGCCGGGGTGGCGTTCGCAGAGCAGGGCGGCCACCTCGATGAGGTTGTTGACGACCAGGCAGTACACCAGCCGCTCCCAGCCCTTCTCGCGGGACACGTCCGTCAGGAGCTTCACGCCCTCCGCGTCCCGGAACAGGGCCTGCGCGGGCAGTCCCGTGCCGTCCACCGCGACCAGCGTGTTCTGCAGGTGCGCCTCGAGGACGACACCGTGGCGTTCGAACGCCTCGACGGCCGGGGGCACGACCTGGCGCAGATACGCCGTCCACCAGGCGGTGGGATCGGTGAGGGCGTCGAGCGGGCTGCCGTCGAACCCCTCCACCAGGGCCGCGGCGAGCAGTGGTGTGGCGCCGGGCAGCAGGTGGGGGCGCAGCCCGTCGCGGACCAGGACCGCCAGCTCCTCGAAGGCGAAGGCGGCCGTGCGCCAGCCGCGGTCGCTGAGCCAGGCCGCCGTGCCCCGGTGGGCCGCGAACGCGGACGCCGCGGCGGCGTCGGTGCGGCGCACCTTGAGCAGGTCGTGGCGCCACAGCCGGCGGATGTCGTTGGTGATCCGCACGTCCAGGCTGAACTTGACGAAGAGGTCGTCCTGCGGGACGTACACCGTGCGGATGGCGGCCGTGGGCCACACGGGCCGCGGAGTCTCGCCGAGCCGGATCAGGCGCCCGTCCTCGAACGCCTCGCGGATCTCGGGGCGGGCACCGGCCAGGGCGAGCTGCCAGGGGTGGGCGGGCAGCAGCCGGTAGCCGCGGGGGGCGGTGCCGAGCGCGTCGAGCGCCGTCGTGTCACCCTCCTCGGCGACCGCGTCCTCGCGTACACCCAGAAGGGTGAGCGGGAAGCGGGCATACGCCTCGGGGGCGTACGGCAGCCAGCTCGCGACCGGTCCGCCGCCGCGCGCCTTCGGGGCCGGGTGGTGGGGGTGGCCGGTGACCAGGGACTGTTCGGAGCGCACGTACGGGTCGTCCGGGGCCGCCACGCGGGAGCGTGCGGCCAGGATCGCGGCCACCGCGTCCCGGCTGTCGAGCATCTCGCCGGGCAGTTCGGGGTTGGACAGGCCGGTGGCCCGGCGCAGCTCGTCGGCGGTGAGCTTCACCAGCTCGGCGTGGGTGAGCGGGCGCCAGGTGCCGTCCGTGTACAGCTCGGGGTCGCGGGGGCGGCGGGTGCCACGTACGCGCAGCAGCCGGCCGCCGGCCCGCAGGCGGTGGACGCCTTGCTCGCCGGCGGGTTCGGCCGCCTCTCGGAGCAGGCAGTTGAGCAGCGGCGCCGCCGCGTGGGCGTCGGCGCGCGCGGGGACGTCGTCCCTGGGGTGCATGGGGTCCACGCGATCCATTCGTTCCGTACGGTGCACTGGCGATCAGTATGTCTGTCGTGGACCCGTGTCACGACGCACCGCCCCGTCCCCGAGGAGCCCCGACCGTGCCCCCTTCCCCTCCCGCCGAGGCGGCGCTCGCCGCCGAGCTGGCCGCCGTTCGGCCCGATCTGTCGGCCTCGTACGCGGCGGCGCTGCCCGGTGCCAGGGCCGCCGTCCTCACGCGACTGTGGCGGGCGCTGGCACATGAGCCGCTGCCGTGGGTCGTGCGCCGGGAACCGGCGGACGGCGGGCTGACCCTGCGTCTGGCGGACGGGCGCCGGCTGCACGGCCCGTCGGCGGACCCGTACGCGACCGACGCGTACGTGACCGAGGTACGGCTGGACGGGCGCGCCTTCGACCGCGCGGCGGAGCTGGTCGCGGCACTCGGCGTGCCGCACGGGGACGCGTTCGCCGCCGAGCTGGACCACAGCACGGCCTCGCTGGCGCTGTCGCGGGCCGATCAGCCGGGTGCGGCGCCCGAACCGGGGTCGAGCTGGGCGTGGGAGCAGCGGGTGGTCGACGGGCACCCCTACCACCCGAACTGCCGTTCGCGCCCCGGCTTCTCGGTGGCCGAGCAACTGGCGTACGGGCCGGAGCACCGGCCGCTGGTACGGCTCGGGCTCGTCGCGGTGGGTGACGCCCTCGTACGGGGCGCGTGGCCCGCGTGGCTGCGGGACGGCGAGCGGACGCTGATCCCGGTCCACCCCTGGCAGACGGCGCACGTGCTCGGCGTGGCGGCGAAGGAGGGCCCGCTCGCCCGTCCGCTGATGTCCCTGCGGACGCTGGCGCTGCCCGGCGGCGGCCCGCATGTGAAGACCGCGGTCAGCGCGCGGCTGACGTCCTCCGTGCGGGACATCTCGCTCGCCTCCGTCGAAACGGCCCTCGCGGTGTCCGGCTTCCTGGAGGCGATGGCCGCGCGCACGGACGGTCTGCTGCACATCACCCGCACCCTGGGCGCGGCCGCCGCCCACTCCCCCGATCTGGCGGCGGTGCTGCGGGAGCCGCCCGAGGCGTACGCGGACACGGCGGCCGGCGAGCGGATCGTCCCGGTGGCCGCCCTGCCGCTCACCGGCCTGCCGTCCTCCCCCGCCTGGCTCGCCGCCTTCTCGCGGCTCGCCCTCACCGTCGGCCTGCGGCTGCTCGACCTGGGCGTGGCTCTGGAGGCGCACGGGCAGAACCTGCTGGTGGTGCTCTCGCCCGCGGGTGAGCCGGTGCGGCTGGTCTACCGGGACCTGGCCGACATCAGGGTGAGCCCGGCCCGGCTGGCCCGGCACGGCGTCAAGGCCCCGGAGGTGGCCGACCGGATCGTCACGGACGACGAGACGGCCCTGCGCCGCAAGCTGTTCGGCTCGCTCGTGGCGGGCGCGCTGGCCTCCACGGCGGGTTCGGCGACCGCACTGCGGGCGGCGCTGGAGGCCGTCGTACGGAATCTGCCCGACACCCCCGATCTGACGGCCCTGCGCGAAGGGCCGCTGCCCACCAAGGCGTTGACGCTGATGCGGCTGTCTCCCGAGCATCCCGGAGACCTGTGGACCGGACTGCCGAATCCGCTCCCGCGGTAGCACGGTCCGCTCGGTTCGCACAGTCCGATCGATCCACCGATCGATCCACTCGGTCCGCACGGTCCGCACGGTCGGCACGGTCCTCGGCCCGTTCCTCGGTCGATGCTTGATCGTTTTGAAGCGCGGCCCCATTGATCAATAAGATCCGCCGATGATCACAAGACAACGGCTGGCGGCGGGAGTCTGCGCCCTGCTCGCCGCCCTGGCGGCCGGGATCGCGGTCCCGGCCGGTGCCGTCGCCGACGAGACGACAGCCCAGGACGCGCCCAAGGTCGATCTCGTCCTCGACGTCAGCGGTTCGATGCGGGCGCGGGACATCGACGGCGGTTCGCGGATGGCCGCGGCGAAGCAGGCCTTCAACGAGGTCCTGGACGCGACGCCGGAGGAGGTGCAGCTCGGCATCCGGACGCTGGGCGCCAACTACCCGGGCAACGACCGCAAGACGGGCTGCAAGGACACCGCGCAGCTCTACCCGGTCGGCCCGCTGAACCGGACCGAGGCCAAGACGGCCGTGGCGACGCTCCAGCCCACCGGCTGGACGCCGATCGGCCCCGCCCTGCTGAAGGCGGCGAACGACCTGGACGGCGGCAACGGCTCCAAGCGCATCGTCCTGATCAGCGACGGCGAGGACACCTGTGCCCCGCTGGACCCGTGCGAGGTGGCGCGCGAGATCGCCGCCAAGGGCATCGGGCTGACCATCGACACGCTGGGCCTGGTGCCGGACGCCAAGCTGAACCAGCAGCTCAGCTGTATCGCGGCGGCGACCGGCGGAACGTACACGTCGGTGCAGCACAAGGAGCAACTGTCCGACAAGGTGAACCAGTTGGTGGACCGCACGGCGGACAGGACGGTCACGCCGGTCGCCGTGGACGGCACCGGCCAGTGCGCCACGGCGCCCTCGCTGAAGTCGGGCCTGTACACCGACCGCGAGGAGTTCGGCCAGCACCGCTTCTACCGGGTGGACGTGAAGCCGGGCCAGGAACTGCGCGCCTCCGTCAGCGTGTCCGACGACCGGCAGGTCGGCCCGGACTACGGCGTGACCCTGCGGGCCCTCACGGTGCACGGGCGGGAGATCGTGCGCGGGGAGGCCACCGGCGCGGGCCGCACGGACGTCATGTCGACGGGGCTGCGCTACCCGAAGGCCGAGAGCGACGACGAGGGCGCGCCCGCCGAGACGGTGTGCCTCCAGGTCGCGAACTCCTTCTCCCCGGCAGCCGGTGTGAAGACCACGCCGGGGCTGCCGCTGGAGCTGACGGTGGACGTGGTCGACGGCCCCGGCAAGGCGCGCGACGTGGCCGCCTTCGGCCTCGGGCGCGGCTGGTGGCTGCTCGGCGCGCTCGTCCTGACCGGCTTCCTCGCGGGTCTGCTGTGGGGCTGGCTGTCGCGCTGGCGGATCGCCGTCTGGAGGACCAACTGATGCGTATCGCACGAGTGCTGACCGTGGCGGCCCTGCTGCTGGGCGCCGCCGCCTCCCCGGCCCTGGCCGACTCCTCGCCCTCCGCGAGCCCGTCCGGCGACAGCGCCGCGCCCACCTCGGCGGGCACGTCGTTCCGTACGGCGACGGAGATCCGGCAGGGGCAGCAGGCCACGGCGAGCGCCTCCACGGGTGACTACCTGTACTGGCAGTTCCCGGCCGAGGCGCAGCAGCGTCCCACCGTGCAGGCGACCGTCAAGCTGCCGTCGTCGTCCCGGAGTTCGGCGCAGACCTGGCAGCTCGACGTGTACGACGGGCTGCGGCGCCGCCAGGCGTGCCAGTACGGGGCGCAGACCAGGACCGCCGCCCCGGGCGCCGCCTCGGTGGACCTGTCCTGCACCCTGCGCACGGTCCGCGCCTGGGCGGAGCCGTGGGCCGACGACCCGCTGCCGGGCACGTACTACATCCGGCTGACCGTCGTGGGGGTCGCAGCGGCCGACCTCGGGCAGCCGGTGAACGCCGAGGTGCGGGTGGACTCCAAGGACATCGGCGGCTCGGCGGCGGTGGACGGTTCGCTGGCGGAGCCGCTGGTGCCGGGGATAGCCATGAGGTCCGAGAAGTCGGCGGACCCGGACGCGGACACGGCCGCGCTCTCGAAGCTGAGGCCCGACACCTCCGGCTGGTGGTCCGACCGCTGGGTGTGGACCGGGATCGGCGGCGTCCTCGCCGCCCTCGCGGGCATCGGCGGCTACGCGCTGACCCGCGGCTCGGGCCGCCCGTCCCGGGTCCCGCCGGGCGCCTGAGCGCCCGCTCCCGTCACGCCCCAGGCCCGCCGCGTCCGCTCAGCGCGGCGGGCCTGGTCTTCGGGGCCGCTTCAGTCCCCGCGCAGCAGCTTGGCGAGGCCGCCGTCCCCCGACACCTCCGCGCGGCCTTCGGTCACGGCCTGATGGAGTGTCAACACGCCCTGGCTCAGGGCGACGCACGTCTCGGCGCCGAGGATCAGCCGGGCGTCCGGCTCCTCGGGAGCGGCCCCTTCACCGTAGACCGGACCGTCCTCGGCGCCGAGCCACAGGTGGAACTCCCCCTCTTCCAGCCGGACTTCCACCAGCCCCTCCCCCGCCCCCTCCTCCTCCAGCGTGCGCAGCAACGGGAGCGCGAACCAGTGCGCGCGCACCGCGTCCGTCGGACGGCGCTCCTCCAGCGCGGGTGCGCCCCAGGCGCCGAGCGCCTGGAGCACGGGCAGCAACGCGCGTCCGCGCGGCGTGAGTTCGTACACGTACGCGGCCCCGGGCGGGGGCAGCCGGCGCCGTGTGGTCAGCCCGTCGCGCTCCATGTCCTTCAGCCGGGAGGCCAGCACGTCCGTGCTCACGCCCGGGAGGTCCGCGTGGAGGTCGGTGTAACGGCGGGGACCGGCGAGCAGCTCGCGGACGATCAGGAGGGTCCAGCGGTCGCCGACGACGTCGAGCGCGCGGGCCGTGGAGCAGTACTGGTCGTAGCTTCGGCGAGGTGACATGCGACGCAGTCTAGACGTGTTGTTGGACTTTCCAAGCTGCCACTTGGTAAAACCAAGCAACACAAGCCACCGGAGGGGAAGCGGCCATGGAGTTCCGGCAGTCGAGCAAACTCAGCGAGGTCTGTTACGAGATCCGCGGCCCGGTGATCGAGCACGCCGACGCGCTGGAGGCGGCGGGCCACAGCGTGCTGCGCCTGAACACCGGCAACCCCGCGCTGTTCGGTTTCGAGGCGCCGGAGGAGATCCTCCAGGACATGATCCGGATGCTGCCGCGAGCGCACGGCTACACGGACTCGCGCGGCATCCTCTCCGCGCGCCGTGCGGTGGCGCAGCGCTACCAGGAGCGGGGCCTGGAGGTCGGCGTCGACGACGTCTTCCTCGGCAACGGCGTCTCCGAGCTGGTCTCGATGGCCGTACAGGCGCTGGTCGAGGACGGCGACGAAATCCTCATCCCCGCCCCCGACTTCCCGCTCTGGACGGCCGTCACCACCCTCGCGGGCGGCAAGGCGGTCCACTACCTGTGCGACGAGCAGTCCGACTGGTACCCGGACCTGGACGACATGGCCTCGAAGATCACGGACCGCACGAAGGCCGTGGTCGTCATCAACCCCAACAACCCGACCGGAGCGGTCTACCCGAAGGAGATCCTGGAGGGCGTCCTCGACCTCGCCCGCCGGCACGGACTGATGGTCTTCGCGGACGAGATCTACGACCAGATCCTGTACGACGACGCGGTCCACCACTCCACTGCCGCGCTCGCCCCCGACCTGGTGGTCCTCACCTTCTGCGGGTTGTCGAAGACGTACCGCGTGGCGGGCTTCCGCTCCGGCTGGCTGGTCGTGACGGGGCCCAGGCAGCACGCGAAGGACTACCTGGAGGGCCTGACCATGCTGGCCTCCATGCGCCTGTGCGCCAACGCGCCCGCCCAGTACGCCATCCAGGCCGCGCTCGGCGGCCGCCAGTCCATCGACGAGCTGACCGCCCCGGGCGGCCGCCTGCACGAGCAGCGCGACCGCGCCTGGGAGAAGCTCAACGAGATCCCCGGCGTCACGTGCGTGAAGCCGAAGGGCGCGCTGTACGCGTTCCCGCGCCTCGACCCCAAGGTGCACCGGATCCACGACGACGAGAAGTTCGTCCTGGACCTGCTGTTGCGGGAGAAGATCCAGGTGGTCCAGGGCACGGGCTTCAACTGGCCGGCGCCGGACCACTTCCGCATCCTGACCCTGCCGCACGCCGATGTCCTGGACACCGCGATCAGCAGGATCGGGCGCTTCCTCAGCGGCTACCGGCAGTAGCGCGGCCGGGTCTCCGGCAGTGGGCTTCACCGGCAGTAGCGCGGCCGGTCCTCCCGGCAGCGGGCTTCAGCGCTCGTGCCGGACGATCACCAGCCGCGCAGGGTGACCTCGCTCGGGCCGTTGAACGGAGCGAGCGAGGTCACCGTCCGCGGTGTCCGCAGCCCGTCGTTCTCCGTGAACAGCTCCCGCAGCGCGGGGAAGAAGCCCTCCCGGCCGTCACCCGTGCGGCCTAATCGTACAGCTCGCGGACGGCGTCCGTCATGTCCCCGTCGTCGTCGGCCCCGACGCCCCAGACGTCCCAGAGCAGCGTTTCGACCTTGTTGAGCGCCGCCAGGTCGAGTCGGATGTTGCCCGCCACGAACCACTCCCCGACCAGCGGACCCTCCAGCAGCAGAAGCCCGTAGGACTTCGGGTCGGCCTCGCCCGCGCGGATCCGCCGCCAGGCGTGGGGGCGAGGCGGGGGACGGGCATGCGCGTCACCCTGCCGAAATTCCCCGGCGCATGTCCATGGACGGGCACGGCCGTGCCCCGCGTCCGGTTTCTCACCGGACGCGGGGCACCGGTCCCTTCTCGGGCCCCTCAGGTGCGGAGGGCCTGGCGCAGGGCCGTGGTGGCCTGGGCGACGGCCGACTTGGCCGCCTGCGTGTTCGCGAGGCCGTTGAGCATCACGAAGTCGTGGACCACCCGCGGGTAGTGGGTGGCGGTGACGGGGACGCCGGCGGCGCTGAGCTTGGCGGCGTACTGGCGGCCCTCGTCGGACAGCACGTCGCTGTCGGTGATGACCAGCGCCTTGGGCAGGCCGTGCAGCTCGGTGGTGGTGGCGCGCAGCGGGGACGCGGTGGACCGGCTGCGGACCGAGGTGTCCGGGGCGTACTGGTTCCAGAACCACTTCATGCCCGCGGCGGTCAGCCAGCAGCCGGTGGCGAAGCGCCGGTAGGACGCAGTGTCGAAGCCGGCGTCGGTGACCGGGTAGAACAGCACCTGCTGGGCCAGCTTCGGGCCGCCGCGCTCCTTGGCCATCAGGGTGACGGCGGCGGTCATGTTGCCCCCGACGCTGTCGCCGGCCACGGCGAGCCGGGAGCCGTCGACGTTGATCTGATCGGCGTGCTGGGCCACCCACTGGGTGGCGGTGTAGGCCTGTTCGTTCGCGACGGAGTACTTGGCCTCGGGCGAACGGGTGTAGTCGACGAAGACCACCGCGGCCTTGGCGCCGTTGGCGATCTGCCGCACCAGCCGGTCGTGGGTGGAGAAGTCGCCGAGGACCCAGCCACCGCCGTGGAAGTACATGACGGCCGGCAGCCTGCCGGTCATCCCGTGCGGCCGCACGATGTGCAGGGAGACCGAACCGGTGGGGCCGCCGGGTATGGTCCGCGTGGTGATGTCGGCGGGCAGCTTGGACACCGGGTAGGCGGCCTGGAGTTTCAGGAGCGACTGGCGGGCGGCGTCGGGGGTCAGGTTCTGGATCGGCGGGCCGTCCGCGGCGGCGAGCTTGTCGAGAAACGCCTGGGCGCCGGGTTCGAGGGTCACGCGGGGGTCGCCGCAGCTCGCCTTGGGGGCAGCGGCGGCAGCCGGGGTGGCCAGGACCGGGACGGCCGCCAGGGCGACCGCGGTGAGCAGCGCGGTGAGGCCGGAGAGGGGCTTCAGCGGGGACCGGGAGCGTCGGATGGCGCTCATGGACGTCCTCCTTTCGAGGGTCACTTCGTCAGCGAGCCTTGCCGCGCTCCCCGCCGTTCGGCCCGCCGGGGTGGGCCGACGGGGTGGCGCGGTTCGGCCGTCCGGGTGGCCGTCGGACCGGTGCGGTTTGCGGGCGGCGCCTCGAGCAGGCGGCGGGGATCCGGCGCCGGGCCCGGCCCCCTCCGCCCCGGCCGTCCGGCCCATTCCGTGCTGCGCGCCGCCGGGGCGGTGTGACACGGTGGCGGTGAGCGGAGCAGGAAGGACACGGCGTGGGTGACCTCCTTCTGGTGCGGCACGGCGAGACCGAGTGGTCCCTGTCCGGCCGGCACACCGGGCGGACCGATGTCCCGCTGACCGAGCGCGGCCGGGAGCAGGCACGCCGGCTCGCTCCGCTGATCGCCCGGCACCATGTGGCCGCCGCGTTCGTCAGTCCGATGCAGCGCGCCCGGGAGACGGCACGGCTGGCCGGAATCGGCGGGGCACGGGTCGACGCCGACCTGGCGGAGTGGGACTACGGCGGGTACGAGGGGGTCACGACGGTCGAGATCCACCGGACGCGGCCGGAGTGGTTCCTGTTCACGGACGGTGTCGCGCCCGGGCCGCCCGAGCACCCCGGAGAGGGCCCGCAGGAGGTCGGGGAGCGGGCGGAGCGGGTGCTCGCCAAGATCGACGCGGCGCTCGCGGAGTCGGAGGGCAGCGTGGTCGTCGTCTCCCACGGGCACTTCCTGCGGGTGCTGACCGCGCGGCGCCTCGGGCTGCCGGTCTCGGCGGGGGCGCTGTTCCAGCTCTCCACGGGGACGATGAGCCGGCTGAGCACGGAGCACCGCCGCCATGTGGTGGCCGGGTGGAATGTCAGACCCGACGCGTACTGTTCCCATGGGTCCCTCTCCGAGGGTGAGGCGGGGCCGTCGGGGGAGCACTGAGACTCCGAGGGGAGGGGGCCGTGGTCCGACCGCCGACCGCCGCGCAGCGGCGCCTGATCGAGGCCGCCGATCCCGTGACCGGGCGGCTGCAGGGGACGCAGACCCAACTCGCCGCGCTGGTGAAGCGGGGGCTGGCCTTCCGGCATCCGCGTCCGCCGCACGACCACTTCCTGACCCCGGCGGGGCACCGCATACGGGAGGCGCCCCCGGGGGAAGCGGCCCCGGGCGCCCCGGCCGCGGCGGACTCGGGCGTGTTCGCGGCGCGGGTGGGCGGTGAGGAGACCGGGGATGCGGGGCCCGCCCGGATGCGCGAGGTGCGCGGCGCCTGGCAGGGGCTGCTGGAGCTGCGCCGGATGACCAATCCGGGCGGCGTCACGGACCGCCCGTGCGGCTGGGAGCGGACGCATCTGGTGCGGGCGGCCGCGCTCGCCCTGGAGGCGGCCGGGCACCGGCCCGCGACCGGCGGCCAGGGCACCGGCTACCGGGTGCGCGCGACCCCGCAGCCGGAGGCGGTCGCCGTGCACGAGCCGGACCTCGCGGCACTGCGCGCCTGCGCGGCCACGCTGGAGCAGGCCGGCTGGCAGGTGAGCGAGCACACGCAGCCACGGACACGGGAGCGGTACGTGCTGGCCTCGCCAAGGCGCGTATGACGTGTCTGACGTGTCTGACGTGTCTGACGTGTCTGACGTGTCAGATGCGTACGGCGTGTCTGACGTGTGCGGTGTGTCAGACGTATACGGCGTGTCAGACGTGTACGGCGTTCGTGTCTGACGCGTCAGACGCGTACGACGACCGCCTGACCTCCCCTCAGTGGCCGCCGCTCGGGGGTTGGCAGTCGGTGCCGTCGGGATAGCCGGCGAAGGCGTCCGCCCGGGTGGAGTCGCGGCTCATCGTGCCCTCCACACACAGCGGGTCGGCGTCGATGAGAAAGCCGACCCCGGTGGGGCCGTTCCCGTACGACTGCACCTTCCGGTAGCCGAGCCCGATGAGCGCTTCGCGGGTGCTTTCCGGGTTGAAATCACCGCGCTCGCGCAGCGGTTCGAGCGCGTGCCGGATGCGCGTGACGGCCGCGAGCCCTTGGCAGCGGCTGCGGCCGTGCAGCGGGATGGGAACCCGGAAGCCGTGGTTCTCGGCGTAGTGGTCCGTCGGCGGCGCCGTCGGGCTCGCGGTGTGCGCGGTCGCCGGGGGCGCCGACGTGGGGCTCTCACCGGGGCACGGTAAGTCCGCCGGCGCGCTCGGCGTCGCCGACGCGGATCGGGAGGGCCCGCCCGCAGCGACGTCGTCCCCCGGCCGCTGCGTTCCGCAGCCCACCGCCAGCACGGCCAGCACCGCCATCGACAGCGTCCCGAGTCCGCCCGCGGACGTTCTGATCATCGTCATGCCCCGATCCTCGCCTCACGCCGGGGCAGGCGTCATGAGTTGTTCTACTCACTCCGCTCCGCTCACTCCCCTCCGCTCCCACCGCTCCGTCGCGGACACGGAAGTCGGCGATCAGGCCCCCCAACTGCCGTACATTCGTACACCTGTATGCCGTCCGATGCCGTCGATGCCGTCGATGCCGTCGACGCCGTCACCTGTCGTCGCTGTGGAGGAAACACCGTGACCGAGCACGTCACCGAACCGTTCTCCGTCCGCGTCACCGCCCGGGGCTACGAGACCGACGCCCTGGGGCACCTCAACCAGAGCGTCTACCTGCAGTACGCGGAACACGCCCGGTGGTGCGTGCTCCAGGAGGCCGGGGTGGTTCAGTCCGAGTTGCTGTCCAAGGGCGTCGGTCCCGTCGTCCTGGAGACGACCATCCGCTATCTGCGGGAGCTGCGCGCGGGCGACGAGGTGGACGTGACCTGCGCCTTCGCATGGGGCGAGGGCAAGACGTTCCGGATCCTGCAGACGATACGGAGGACGGACGGCACCGTCTCTGCCGAAATCGCCTCCGTCGGCGGTCTGCTGGACCTCAAGGAGCGCCGGCTGGTGGGCGACCCTCAGGGCTACTTCCGGGCGCTGGCGGACAGGCCGGAGCTGTTCGGGCTGTAGGCGGCGGGGGCCTAGGTGTATTGACCTGAAAGCAGTTCCACGCGATCGCCACCCGCTTCGACAAGATCGCCGACCGCTACCGGGCCGGAGTCGTCTTGGCCTCCCTGATCCTCTGGCTCCGCGAACCAGCCCGCTGATCACTTATCGTCTCCCGGCGGCCGTTGCTCGACCTGCTCGACTGCCCGGCGAACAGCCGTGCGAAGTTCCTCGTCAGGCTCGTTCCGCCTGAGTACGGACTTGAGAGAAACATGCGCTGCCGCCCGCACATCGGGATCCGGGTCACAGAGCGCGGCGGGGATGATCGGCGCGTGCGCCACGGCGTCGGGGCCAAAGATGCCGAGGCCCTCGATCCCTGCGCGCCGCACCATCGCATCCTGTGTCGCAGTAGCCGCGACGAGTAGTTCCAGGGCCTCAACAGGTGCCTCCGCGCACACCAGCGTCAGGCCAGACAGAGCCTGCTCGAACTCTGCGGTGTCGTGACGGGTTGCTGCGGCGAGCCGCATAAGCGCCTCGCTCACCGCCGGCGAACTGGCGGCACGAAGGCTGACCTCGTCGATCCGGGTGGGGGCGGAGTCGTCGTCCATCCGGCCATCCTGCCAGCAGCCGAAACCCGATTCCCAACGCTGGGGAGCAGCGGGTCGGCCGCCGCGAACGACCTGCTGGGCTTTCAGGCTGCGGACAGCAAGGCTCCGCGAGCCAGATGATCATTTGTCAGACACACCCTACACGTCGAGCAGCTCCGGGTTGTGCTCGGCGTCGTATGCCGCGCGTGCCTCGGCGATCGCCACCCGGTGCCGCTCGGCCCAGTCGGTGAGGGACAGCAGGGTGGCGTGCAACTCCCGGGCCATGGGGGTCAGTTCGTACTCGACCTTGGGCGGCACCGTCGGATGCACGGTGCGTGTGACGAGCCCGTCGCGCTCCAGTTGACGCAGGGTCAGCGTCAGCATGCGCCGGCTGATGCCCTCGATGCCGCGCTCCAGCTCGGTGAACCGGATCGGCCCGTGCGCGGCGGCCACGAGGATCTGCACGCTCCATTTGCCGGCCACCCTGTCAAGAACCTCGCGGACCGGGCACGCGTGCGCGTTCACGACCTGCGCGGTAACACCGGTGTTCCTCTGGGACATCGAACTGCCTCCTTACGCCGCCCTCCATGGTCACCCACGATGTACCCCGTTACAAGGCGTACACCTTTGGTTGCCGGGAAGAATGCGGAGGCCACGGCCATGTCGACGCGAGTCGAGTCCCCGACCCACCCGCCACTGCGGCGCACGCACTCCCGTTGGGCGTGCCTGGCCGTGCTGTGCGCGGGGACGCTGATGACGATCCTGGACGGGAACATCGTCACCGTGGCGATGCCCGCGATCCAGAGCGACCTCGGCTTCAGCGCTCCGGGGCTCGCCTGGGTCGTCAACGCGTACCTGATCCCGTTCGGCGGGCTGCTCCTCCTGGCCGGCCGCCTCGGGGACCTGGTGGGTCGCGCACGGATGTTCGCGGCGGGGCTCGCGGTGTTCACCGCGGCCTCCGTGCTGTGCGGGCTCGCCACCGGTCAGGGCGTGCTGATCGCTGCGCGCGCCGTGCAGGGGGCCGGCGGGGCGATGGTGTCGGCCGTGGTGCTCGGCATGCTGGTGGCGCTGTTCCCCGAGCCCCGGGAACAGGCCCGCGCCATCGGGGTGTTCAGCGCGGTCGGGGCGGCGGGCGGTGCCCTCGGCACCTTCCTCGGCGGGGCGTTGACGCAGGCTCTGAGCTGGCACTGGATCTTCCTGATCAACCTGCCGATCGGGCTGGCCGCCTGGTTCGCCGCGGTCCGGGTCCTGGCGCCGGACCGCGGCGCCGGTGCCGGCAGGGGCGCGGACTACCCGGGCGCGGCCCTGGTCACCGGCGCGCTGATGCTCACGGTGTACGTCATCGTCGGCTCCGGCGACCGCGGCCTCGCCGCCACGCTGCTCCTCGCCGCACTCGCCCTGGCCCTCTTCCTGGGGTTCACCGCCCGGCAGGCGCGGATCGCACGTCCGCTGCTGCGGCTGCGCCTGTTCCGCTCGCGGCTGCTGACCGGTGCGAACGCCGTCCAGGTCCTGATGATCGGAGCGATGTACGGTTTCCAGTTCATCGGCGCGCTCTACCTGCAACGTGTGCTCGGCTACGGCGCGTTGCTCACCGGTACGGCGTTCCTGCCGGCGCCGATCGCGATCGGTGTGCTGATGCTGGGTCTGTCGGCGCGCACCATCGGCCGGTTCGGCGGGTACCGGGTGCTGTCGGCCGGGCTGGTGCTGATCGTCGCCGGGATGGCTCTGCTGAGCCGCGCACCGGTCGACGGCTCCTACCTCACCGACGTCCTGCCGCCGCTGCTGCTGCTCTCGGCCGGGTTCGCGGCGGCGATGCCCGCGCTGACCGGGCTCGCGATGTCCGGGGTGCGGGAGGAGGACGGGGGGCTGGCGTCCGGGCTGTTCAACACCACGCAGGTCGTGGGCGGTTCGCTGGGTCTGGCGGTGCTGTCCACGCTGGCGGCGGGCCGGACGGACAGGCTGCTCGCCGGGGGCGCGGAACTCGTCGAGGCCACCGCCGACGGCTACCGGCTGGCCTTCCGGGTGGCGGCGGTGTTCGCGGTGGGGGCGCTGGTGCTGACGGCGGGGGTGCTGCGGCCGCGCAGAGGGTGAGTGCGCGGTGCCGGCGGCGGGCGGACCACCGTCCCGCCGCCGCTCCTCCTCACTCCTGCCCGAACGCCCCGCACCCGTGGTCCCGCGCCCCTGCGCCGCAGGTACGCGACGGAGGCTTGGGCGCCCGGTCAGTCCTGTCCGGCGATCCGCGCCAGGCGCCGGGCCTCGTCCCGGGTGGAACGGGCGACGGCGTCCTCGTCCACGGTCAGCAGCCTGCCGTCGGCCACGATCTGACGGCCGTCGACGAACGAGGCGGTGACCGGTGCCGCCGCCCCGAAGACCAGCGCCGTCACCGGGTCGGCGATCGAGGAGTGGGCGAGCGTGTCCATCCGCCACAGCACCAGGTCGGCCAGCTTGCCCGGTTCCAGGGAGCCGGTCTCCGCGGCGCGGCCCAGCACCTGCGCGCCCCCGTAGGTGCCGAGGCGCAGCGCCTGGCGGGCGTTCAGGGCGGCCTCCCGGTGGGTGCCCAGGCGGTTGATGAGGAGCGCGTTGCGCAGTTCGGTGTGGAGTTCGCCGGACTCGTTGGAGGCCGTGCCGTCCACGCCGAGGCCGACCGGGACGCCGGCGGCGAGCATGTCGGGTACGCGGGCGATGCCGGCGGCCAGGCGTGCGTTGGAGGACGGGCAGTGGGCGACGCCCGTCCCCGTACGGGCGAAGGCCGTGATGTCGGAGTCGTTCATGTGGACGCAGTGCGCCATCCACACGTCCTCGCCGAGCCAGCCGGTGGACTGGAAGTAGTCGGTCGGGCCCATGCCGAACAGCTCGTGGCAGAACTTCTCCTCCTCCACCGTCTCCGATCCGTGGGTGTGCAGCCGCACGCCCTTCCTGCGCGCCAGTTCGGCTCCCTGCCGCAGGAGTTCGGTCGACACCGAGAAGGGCGAGCAGGGGGCCACGGCCACCTGTGTCATGGCGTCGAAGGAGGGGTCGTGGTGCTCGTCGACGGTCGCCTCGGTCGCGGCCAGCGCGCCGTCGAGGGTCTCGACGGCGAAGTCCGGCGGCAGGCCGCCGTCGGACTCGCCGCGGTCCATGGAGCCGCGGGCCAGGGTGAAGCGGACCCCCGTCTCGCGGGCGGCGCGGATGATGGCTCCGGACAGGTCGCCGCAGCCCTTCGGGAAGACGTAGTGGTGGTCCATGGCGGTGGTGACACCGCCGCGGGCCATCATCGCGAGCGACCCCTGGGCCGCCGCGTACACCATCGGCTCGTCGATGCGCGCCCACGTCGGGTACAGGGCGACGAGCCAGTCGAACAGGTTGTGGTCGGTGGCCAGGCCCCGGGTGATCCACTGGTAGAAGTGGTGGTGCGTGTTGATCAGGCCGGGGGTCGCGAGGTGGCCGGTCGCGTCGATGCGGCGCACGACGTTCTCCAGGCCCCCGGGGGCCCTGCCCGGGCCGACCGCCTCGATGCGGTTGCCGGCGATGACGAGGTGTCCGGCGGCGTACTCGGTGTCGTGGGCGTCCACGGTCGCGAGGGCGCAGTTCTCGATGACGACGCGCTGAACGACGCGCTGGGCTGTCATGGTTCGGGGTCCTCGCTTCCGTCACAGGTTGGTGAGGTCCACCGGGATCCGCGCCTCGCAGCCGTCGCGCAGGACGGTGGCCTCGATCAGGCCGTAGGGGCGGTCGGCGGCGAAGTACACCTCGTTGTCGTTCTTCAGCCCGAACGGCTCCAGGTCCACCAGGAAGTGGTGCTTGTTCGGCAGCGAGAAGCGGATCTCGTCGATCTCGGCGCGGTGGTCGATGACGCGGGCGCCCATCCGGTAGAGCGTCTGCTGCAGCGAGAGCGAGTAGGTCTCGGCGAAGGCCTGGAGCAGGTGCCTCCTGGTCTCCTCGTACGAGGTCTCCCAGTCGGGCGTCTCCTGCCCCTCGCCGCTCCAGCCGAACCGCCAGCGCGCGGAGACCTCGGTGGCCAGGATGCGGTCGTGGGTCTCGGGCAGCGTCGTGTACTTGTCCCTGGCGTAGCCCCAGAACTCGGAGTCGGTCGAGTTCATCACGGTCAGGTCCTTCAGGCCGGAGACCACCTCCCAGGACGAGCCGTCGTACGTGATCTGCGTCAGCCGGGTCTCCCGCCCCGAGCGGACGAACGAGTGCGCGCCCGTCCCGGAGTGCTCGATCCGGTCCCAGGTGTACTCCTCGATGCGGATGCGGGCCCGGTGGATGGGCTCCTGCGAGGTCACGAAGTGGCGGGCGAGGCGGATGCCGAACTGCTCGGCGGACGCGATGCCGTGCTCCTTGGCGAACGCGTACACCGTGTTCTTGGTGGTGTCGGTGGGCAGGACGTGCGCGTTGGAGCCGGAGTAGTGGACCTCGTCCATGTCGCCGCTCAGCGACACCGAGACGTTGAGGTCCTTGATGTGGTGGGTGGCGCCGTCCCGCGTGATCCTGACGACTCGGTTCTCGGCCTTGCCGTACTGGTTCTGTCCCAGAGTGGGCATGTGCGCTAGCTCCCTCGGTAAACGGAGTAGCCGAACGGGTTGAGCAGCAGCGGTACGTGGTAGTGCTCGCCCGGCACGACGGCGAAGGTGACCGTCACCTCCGGGAAGAACGCTCCGCGGGCACCGCTGTCCCGATTCGCGGGGGCGTCCTGCTGCGCATCGGCTCGCTTCTTCTCGAAGTACGGCTCCACCTCGAAGTCGAGCCGTACGTGGGTGGTCTCCTGCGGCGGGACCGGGAGGTCCCTGCACCGGCCGTCGGCGTCGGTCGCGCCGCCGCCGAGCGCCTGCCAGTCCGCGTGGCGGCCCGGGCGGGCGGAGAGGCGGACGGTGACGCCCGCGGCGGGACGGCCGATGCTCGTGTCCAGGATGTGCGTGGAGACGGAGGCGGTGGTGCGGGTGCTCATGCGGTGTCGCCCTCTTCGACGATGCGTGCCAGCCGGATGCGGTTGATCCTGCCCAGTTCGGTCCGCACGATCTCCCGTTCCCGCTCCGGCGCGTTGCCGATCCGCTCCTTGACCGCGTCGCGCATCTGCTCGCCGGACTTCCCCGTGGCGCAGATCAGGAAGACATGGCCGAACTTCTCCTGGTAGGCGAGGTTCAGCTCGAGCATCTCCGCCTTGAGCTCCTCGGGGGCGCCGGCCATGCCCCGCTGCTCCCGTGCCGAGGCGGCATCACCCGGCGAGGGGCGGCCGATCGGAGGGTGTCCGGCCATCGCTTCCCGGAGATCCGCCGCGGTCAGCTCGGCCACGGCGGCGTCGTTCGCGGCGGAGAGGTCCTCGGCGGTGGCGTAGGGGCGCCCGGAGAGCACCCGCCGGGCCCACGCCGTGGACGTGCACACCTCGTGGAGAGCCGCGAGGGCCGCGGACTCGTCCAGGGCGTTGAAACGGGCGAGGCCCGGCGGCGTGGCTGGGGACGTCACGGGTGCCTCCGTGGCCTTGGTCCTGGACGGATGCGAACAGCTAACGCCCTCGGACCGCACGAGGTCAACAGTTTGTTGAAAATTCTGGGTGACAAGCCGGGGCGGGGTCCGTCAGGACTCCTTCTCCCGGTTGAGGTAGTTGTAGACGGTGAACCGGCTGACGCCCAGGGCGCTCGCCACGGTCTCGACTCCATGGCGCACGGAGAAGGCGCCGCGCGCCTCCAGGGCCCGTACGACCTCCTGCTTGGCCTTGCGGTCCAGTTCGGAGAGGGGTTTGCCGCGCTTTCGCTCCATGGCGGCGAGGATGTGATCGAGCGAGTCGGCGAGTTGCGGCAGGCGTACGGCGACGGCGTCGGCGCCCTCCCAGACGAGCACCACGTCGTCGGGGCCCGCCTGGTCGGGGGGAAGCATCTCACCCCCCATGGCGTCGACCAGCGGTTTCACGGCCGTGATGAACGGCTCGTCGCCGGTGCCGGTCACTGGCCCTCCCCGATGACGTTGACCTGCAGCGAGATCCGGGTGGCACCGGCCTGGAGGGTTCTGCGCAGCAGCGCGTCGACGGCGGCGAGGACGGCGTCGGCGCGGCCCTCCGCGGTGTTGCCGAACGGACCGACGTCCACGGCGTCCAGGTCGGCGGCTCCGATGACGTCGCGGGCCACCAGGGCGTGCGCGGGCGCCTCGTCGAGGTCGAAGGGCTCGGTCGTGAACTCCACCCGCAAACGCATACTGCCCCCAAACAAGGACCTGACCTGCGGCTTCCCCCGAGTGCCCGCTGCGGGGGCACGCCCAGCAGCGACTCTAACGGAAGCGGGACCGCCGTGGACGGCGGTCGCGGAGGGCGGTCACGGCAGCGGCTGTTCGGTCCAGATGATCTTGCCGTCGGCGGTGTAGCGGGTTCCCCAGCGGTCGGTGAGCTGCGCGACGAGGAACAGTCCGCGTCCGCCCTCGTCCTCGTTCCGGGCGCGGCGCAGGCGGGGCGAGGTGCTGCTGCGGTCGGATACCTCGCAGATCAGCGCACGGTCGCGGAGCAGCCGGAGCTGGACCGGGCCGGCCGCGTGCCGGATGGCGTTGGTGACCAGTTCGCTGGCGACGAGCTCGGTGGTGAAGGCCATGTCGTCCAGGCCCCAGGCGGACATCTGGCCGATGACCGCCTCACGCGCGCGGGAGACGACCGCCGGGTCGCTCGGCAGCTCCCACTCGGCGACCCGCTGCGGCCCGAGCACGTGGGTACGGGCGACGAGCAGCGCCACGTCGTCGCTCGGCCGGGACGGGAGCAGCGCGTCCAGGACCGCCTCGCAGGTGTCCTCCGGGGCCCGGCCGGCGCAGGCGAGGACGCCGCGGAGCTTGTGCAGGCCGGTGTCGATGTCCCGCATCCGGTCCTCGATCAGACCGTCGGTGTACAGCACCAGTTGGCTGCCCTCGGCCAGCTCCAGCTCGACCGTCTCGAACGGCGTCCCGCCGAGTCCGAGCGGCGGTACCGACGGCAGGTCGACGAAGTCCACGCTGCCGTCGGGGCCGACGACCGCGGGGACCGGGTGGCCGGCCCGGGTGAGGCTGCACCGCCGGGACACCGGGTCGTAGACGGCGTACAGACAGGTCGCGCCGACGATCCCGGAGTCCGGGCAGGTGGGCTCCGCGGCCCAGCCCTCGCCGGGCTCCGCGGCCCAGCCCTCGCCCCGGTCCAGGCGCCCGACCAGGTCGTCGAGGCGGGTGAGGAGGTCGTCGGGCGACAGGTCCAGGGAGCAGAAGTTGTGCACGGCGGTGCGCAGCCGGCCCATGGTCGCCGCGGCGTGCAGTCCGTGCCCGACGACGTCGCCGACCACCAGCGCCACCCGGGCGCCGGACAGCGGGATGACGTCGAACCAGTCGCCGCCCACCCCGGCCTGCGCGGGCAGGTAGCGGTAGGCCACTTCCACCGCGTTCTGTTCGGGCCGGCCCCGGGGGAGCAGGCTGCGCTGCAGCGCGAGCGCCGTATTGTGCTCACGGGTGTAGCGGCGGGCGTTGTCGATCGAGATCGCCGCGCGCGCGGCCAGTTCCTGGGCGAGGGACAGGTCGTCGTCCTCGAAGGGGGTGGGCTTCTCGGAACGGTAGAAGCTGACCACGCCGAGGATGGTGCCGCGGGCCCGCAGGGGCACGGTGATCAGGGAGTGGATGCCCTCCTCCGTCATCACCCTGCCGAACTGCTCCGGATTCTGGGCGATCCAGCCGTCGGCCTCGGACAGGACGGGTTCGAGCACGGACTGCTCGGTCTCCAGGCAGCGGGCCTGCGGCGTCGACGGAACGTACTGGACGAGTTCGCCGACGCTGTAGACGTGCAGTTCCTCGCGCACATTGCTCAGCGCGACCCGCCGCAGCGCAGTCGCCCCGCCGAGCATCCCGGGCTCCTCGCCGAACAGCACGGGGTCGGGCAGGTCCACGACCGTCAGGTCGGCGAACCGGGGAACGGCCACCTCCGTCAGTTCCTCGGCGGTGCGGGTGACGTCCAGGGTGGTGCCGATGTGCACGCTGGCGTCGTGCAGCAGTTCCAGACGCTTGCGGGCCAGGACGGCCAGCCGGCCGACGCCGGGCTCACCGACGAGCAGCAGCCAGTCTTCGGCGCCGGTACCGTCCGCGTCCGAGACCGACTCGGGCCGGGTCCGGGGCTCGGCGGGGGCGGCACCGGGCGGCACCGGCGGCGTCGCGGTGCCCGGGGGCGGCGGTGCGACGGCGCGCAGGACGACCGGGGCGGTTCCGTTCGTTCCCACGGGCACGCCCGCCGGCGCGAGGGGGGCGATCGGCGGCCCCGGTGCGCTGATCGGCGGTGCGGGCGGAGTGATCAGGGTGGGCCCGCCGGCCACGGGCGGCCCGAGCGCCTCCGCCGGAGTGAGTTCGACATGGCGCAGGTGCGGGCCCCCGGCGACCCGGGCCTCCACGACCACACCCGTCTCACCGGCCGCTCCCCTGACCTGGCGGCGCAGCAGTGTGGCGACGCGCCCGCCGGACAGGGCGACTTCGTCGAGGGTGCGCTGCGGCGAGGCGATCAGTTCCTCCGCCTTCTCCCGCAGCACGGCGAGGTCGACGCGGGTGAGGGACGCGCCGGCGGAGCCGAGCCCGTTCCCCAGGTGGGGCTGGCGCGGCCAGTGGTGGCCGCCCGTGTCCTGGCAGGCCCGCTGGTACGCGGCGAGCAGCGCCCGCTCCCGCTCCGTGGACTGTTCCAGCAGCCGTCCCTCGATGTCGCGGGCGGCCTGGCGCACCAGCCGCAGCATGGCGGGGTCGCCGTCCTCGCGCAGGCAGGTGAGGTCGAGAACGGCCTCGATCCGGCCGCTGAGCGGGTCGCGGACGGGCGAGCCCGCGCAGGCGAACGGCTGCAGGCAGTCGGCGAAGTGCTCCCGGCCGACGACGTAGATCGGGCTGCGGCCGGCCAGTGCGGAACCGACGCCGTTGGTGCCCGCGGCACGCTCCGAGGCGTCGAAGCCGGGGGCGAAGTTCACCGCGTCGAGACGCTCGCGCAACTGCCGGTTCCCGCCGTGCCGCTGGACCATGTGAGCCTGCGCGTCGCAGAACGCGATCGCGATGCTCATGTTGGCCAGGGACGCCGTCAGGTCCTTCAGGACGGGGTCCGCCGCGCGCAGAAGCCGGTCGTCCAGCGCCAGGTCGGCGGCGTAGGGAACGAGGAGGCGGTGCGGCTGCACTCCTTCGGACCTGCACCGCTTCCAGGATTCGAGCACCGAGACCCGGACGTCTGTGTCGACTCGTGCGCCGGCCAGAAAACGCTCATGGGCATCGACGAGACCGCCGATGTCGTCCCAGGCGACAGACACCGCGCTCACTTCCCTCACCGAGGGCGTACTCCCAGCCCTTCACCGTAGCCCCTTTATGCCGCGAATCACAACATCGAAAGAAGGAACAGCAAAGGGTGACGCACCGCGGATATCGGGTGCGGCAGCAGGCGGGGAGACGCTCCTCGCAAAGACCATGATCGCAGCCGCGGGCGGCCACATCCGAAGTCGGCGGCACCCCCGGCCCGGAATTCGTCGCGCATATGGTGCACCTCCCGGCGAGAATTCGCAACAATCACCGGAAATTCGGCGAAATGCGCTGGGAGCGTTTTGCGTCGTGCGCCGACGGTAACCACAACAGTGAGCTCGAATCCAACGCAAACAGGAGGTCGGGCGATGACGACCAGAGCCGAGCAGGAACTGCCGGAGCTGTACGGGCAGAACAAGGCGACACTCGGTCGGCTCCTCGCCCACGGGGGCCTCGGGCGGGCCGAGGAGGGCCCCGACGGCCGTCTGCACGCCCACGTGCGGATTCCGCCCGACGAGCTGGTGTGGGAGCCCTCCATCGTCGTCATGCCCCATGGGGGCGACCTGGAGATCGAACTCTGCAACGACGACACGAACACCCACTGCGCGCTCCTGCCGAGCAACGGCGACAGCAAATGGATGTGGCTTCCGGTGTACTCGCGGGGGAAGACCGTGCTGAACCTGGACGGCCCCGGCTATTACTGGTTCGGTTCCAACGTCGGCAACGACGAGGGGCGCGGTCTCGTCGGGGTGATCGCCGTGATGGGGGACGTTCCGCGGGAGGCCCGCCTCGACCGCCCCGAGCAGCCACGGCCGTAGAAACCGCCATGGAAAAAGCCGCCCGGTGACCACAGGGCCGGCAAGGAGGATCCCATGGAGTACATTGACGCGCCGCCTGCCGTTGATTTCGCCGCACTGAGCACCATGGTCGGCACCGCGCCGCCGGTGGCACAGGAGGTGACCTACGAGCGAATTCTCCGGGCCCGCTCGGAGCCGCAGAACTGGCTCACCTACTACGGTGCCTACGACGGGCAGCGGTACAGCCCGCTCGACCAGATCAACACCGAGACCGTCAAGCACCTCACTCCCGCCTGGGTGTTCCAGTTCGGCTCGTCCGGCTTCCACGCCGGCCAGTCGACCTACGCCTTCGAGGCCGCCCCGATCGTCGTGGACGGGGTCATGTACCTCTCGGGCTGGGACGGATGGGTCTGGGCCGTCGACGCCCGGACGGGACGGCAACTGTGGCAGTACAAGCACGCGATCCCCTTCGACGTCTCCCTCTGCTGCGGCAACGTCAACCGAGGGGTCGCGGTGGCGCACGGGAAGGTCTTCGTCACCACTCTCAACGCCCATGTGATCGCACTCGACGCCGTCTCGGGCGAGCTCGTCTGGGACACGACGAACGGTGACGTACGGGCGGCGGAGAGCGCCACGGTCGCTCCGCTCGTCGTGAAGGACAAGATCATCGTGGGCAGCTCCGGCGGGGAGTTCGGGGTGCGCGGTCACCTCGACGCCTACTACCTGGAGACCGGCGAGCGCGCCTGGCGCACCTACACCGTGCCCAGGCCCGGCGAGCCGGGGTCGGACACCTGGCCGGACGGCCCGGCCTGGGCGCGCGGCGGCGGCAACGCCTGGGTGACGGGCACCTACGACCCGGAGCTGAACCTCGTCTACTGGGGGACCGGCAATCCGGCGCCCGACTTCGACGGGGCCGCCCGTGAGGGCGACAACCTCTACACCGACAGCATCATCGCCCTGAATCCCGACAACGGCGAGATCCGCTGGCACTACCAGTGCACGCCACACGACGTGTGGGACTACGACAGCAACATGGAGTGCATCCTCTACGACCTGGACGGGCAGAAGCTGCTGGCCCACTTCGACAAGAACGGATACCTGTTCACGCTGGACCGCAGGAACGGCGAACGGGTCCGGATCACCCCCTTCGGCGAACGCATCACCTGGGGCGAGATCGACGGCGAGGGCCGGGTGACGCCCAAGGTGGTCCCGGAGAAGGAGGGCGAACCGGTGCACTTCTGGCCGGGTCCCGCCGGGGCCAAGGAGTGGACGCACGCGGCCTACAGCCCGCGCACGGAGATGTTCTACGTGCCCGTCCAGGACGTCGGCTCCGAAGTCACCCTGCGCCACAGGGAGTTCAAGGAGAGCATCCCCTACTGGGGCGCGAGCGTCACGGTGGACGCCGGCGACATGCAGGGGTTCGTGAAGGCGATCTCCGCCGCCACGGGCGAGGAGGTCTGGAGGTGGCGCAACGAGACGCCGATGAGCGCGTCGGCGCTGGCCACCGCGGGAGACCTGGTGTTCGTCGGCAGGCCGTCCGGGGAGTTCACGGCGTTCCACGCGCGCACCGGGGAACCGCTGTGGGAGTTCCAGACGGGCAGCGGCCACCACAGCAGTCCGACGACCTACAGCGTCGACGGAAGGCAGTTCATCGCCGTGCCGGTCGGCTGGGGGAGCTGGATCGAGGGGATCGTTCCCGCGATGCTCGGCGCCTCCCACGGCGACGCGGTGTTCGCCTTCGCACTCCCGCAGTAGGCACGGCGCCGCGCCGGTGGCCAAAAGCCGTCCGGGAAGCGCGAGACGCAGGAGGAGGTGACAGCCATGGACCGGGAGAGGGTCGCCGACCAGGCCTGCCTGGACGAGTGGGAGACCCCTGTGTTCGAGGAGATCAGCGTGTCCGCCGAGGTGACCGCCTACATGGGCGTGTGGGAGCCCGATCTGGAGTGACGGCGGCGCCGCGTGCCGGACACCGGGAGGACGGCGGATCGACGTGTGGGTGCGGGTGCTGGGATCGGCGGCCGGGGGCGGCTTCCCGCAGTGGAACTGTGCCTGCCCGCCGTGCCGTGCGGTGCGGGACGGCTCCCGGCCGTGCCGTGCGCGCACCCAGTCGTCGATCGCCGTGAGTGCCGACGGGCAGGGCTGGTTCCTGTTCAACGCCTCCCCCGACGTCCGGGCGCAGATCGAGTCGTTCCCCGCCCTGCGCAGCACCGCCCGGCCGGTGGTCGTGCTCACCGACGCCGAGCTCGACCACACGCTGGGCCTGCTGCTGCTCCGGGAGGCCGACGGCATCGAACTGCACGCCACCAAGGCGGTGCACGACACGCTGTACGACGGGACCTCGCTGCTGCGGACGCTCATCGCCTACTGCCCGGTCACCTGGCACCCGGTCGAGCCGGGGACCGACGTGCCGCTCGCGGAGGGGCTGTCGTACCGGGCGTTCCACGTCCCCACGACGAAGCGGGCACGCTTCGGGCCCGACGACGGGGGCGGGCAGGGCCGGGTGGTCGGCTACCGCCTGACCGACGAGCACAGTGGCCGGGCCCTGGTGTACCTGCCCTGCGTGCAGGAGTTCGGACCGGAGGTGCGGGAGCGACTCGCGGACTGCGCCTGCCTGCTGGTCGACGGCACCTGCTGGGACGACGACGAGCTGATCCGGCTCGGCAGGGGGCGCCGGACCGCGCGGGAGATGGGACACCTACCCATCGACGGCCCCGGCGGCAGCCTGGAGCAGCTCTCCCCGCTCCCCATCGGGCGCACGGTCTACACCCATCTGAACAACACCAACCCCGTCCTGTTCGAGGACTCGCCCGAGCGGCGCGCCGTCGAGCGACACGGCATGGAGATCGCCGTGGACGGGCTCGAGCTGCGGATCTGAGGGCCATGGCGACGGCGACGGAAACCGAGGACTTCGTGGCGGCGCTGCGCGCGCAGTCCCGCCGCTACCACGACCGGCATCCCTTCCACCGGGCGATGAACGAGGGCGCGCTCACCCGCCGGCAGCTCGGGACCTGGGCGGCCAACCGCTTCCACTACCAGAACAGCCTGCCCCGCAAGGACGCCGCGATCCTCGCCAACTGCCCCCATCGCGAGGTGCGCCGCCGCTGGATCCTGCGCATCCTCGACCAGGACGGCACGGCGGACGGCGAAGGCGGGATCGAGGCCTGGCTGCGTCTGGGCGAGGCGCTGGGGCTGACCCGGGAGGAGATGCGGGACGAGCGGCACGTCGTCCCCGGGGTGCGGTTCGCCGTCGACGCCTACGTCACCTTCGCCCGTACCCGGCCGTGGACCGAGGCGGTGGCGTCCTCGCTGACCGAGCTGTTCGCTCCGGACCTGATGGCCGAACGGCTCGCCGCGTTCGAACGCCACTATCCGTGGATCGACCGGGCGGGGCTCGCCTACTTCCGGTCCCGCCTCGCCCAGGCGCCCCGCGACGCCGAGCACGCCCTGGAGGTGGTGACGGCGTACTGCACGAGCCCGGTGGAGCAGGCGGGCGCCGTCGCGGCCCTGTCCTTCAAGTGCGATGTCCTGTGGAGCATGCTCGATGCCATCGAACGGGCCTGTGCGGACGGTCGGTGACACGGACCGTCCCCGCCTCGCGCCGCACGTCCGCCTCATGTACGACACGGCGCGCGGGCGGCACGTGCTGCTCGCGCCGGAGGCGGTCTGCGTCCTGAACGCCACCGGTGCGGCGATCCTGGACCTGTGCGACGGCGAGCGGACCGTCACCCGGATCGTGGCCGAGCTGGGCGGGCGGTACGACCGTGTGGCCGGTGACGAGGTCCGGCTCTTCCTCACCCGGCTCGCCGCCCGGCGATGCGTGGAGGTCGGCAATGGATGAACCGTTCGGGCTGCTGGCCGAGCTCACCTACGCGTGCCCGCTGCACTGCCCGTACTGCTCCAACCCGCTGAACCTCGGCGATTTCTCCGACGAGCTGACCACCGAGGAGTGGCGGCGGGTGGTGACCGAGGCCGCCGGGCTCGGGGTGCTGCAACTGCACCTGTCCGGTGGTGAGCCGCTGGTGCGCCGCGACCTCGTCGAGATCGTGCGCCACGCCTGCGGCCTCGGGCTCTACACCAACCTCATCACCAGCGCGGCCGGCCTGACGCCACGGCGTGCCGAGGAACTGCGCACCGCGGGCCTGGACCATGTGCAGATCAGCGTGCAGGCCGACGAGCCGGTGCTGTCCGACCGCATCGCCGGGACGCCGTCCTTCGCCCGCAAGACGGCGGCGGCCCGGCTGGTGAAGGACCTGGGCTGGCCCCTCACGATCAACGTGGTGCTCCACCGGCACAACATCGACCGCATCGACCGCATCCTCGCGCTCGCCGAGGAACTGGCCGCCGACCGCCTCGAGCTGGCCAACACCCAGTACTACGGCTGGGCCTGGCGCAACAAGGAGGCGCTGCTGCCGAGCACGGCCCAGCTCGAGCGCGCCGAGCCGGTGGTGCGGGCGGCACGCGAACGCCTGAAGGGCCGGATGGAGATCATCTACGTGCTTCCCGACTACCACAGCCGGTACCCGAAGCCCTGCATGGGCGGATGGGCACGACGGCAGCTCACGGTGGTCCCGAACGGGGACGTGCTGCCCTGCCCGCCCGCGCACGCGCTGCCGCTGCCCCGCGCCAGTGTGCGCGAGCACTCCCTGGCATGGATCTGGGAGAGCTCACCGCTGTTCCGGCGCTTCCGCGGCACGGACTGGATGCCGGAGCCCTGCCGGAGCTGCCCGCGCCGCGAGGTGGACTTCGGAGGGTGCCGCTGCCAGGCGTTCCTGCTCACCGGCGACGCCGCCCGCACGGACCCGGTGTGCCACCTGTCCCCCGACCACGGGATCGTGGCGGCGGCGGTGCGGGCCGCCGACGAGAAGGCGGCACGGCGGGAGCGCGCCCTCACCCCCCGGCCGCACCCGGGCCGTCCGGTGTGAGCCGGCCGTGGCCCCGATCCTGCTGTTCGTCGCCGGGGCGGCCCTGCTGGTGTTCAGCGCCGAGCAGTTGATCCGGCGGCTCGTCGGGATCGCGAGCGGCTTTCACATCTCGCTGTTCCTGATCTCCGTCGTGTTCACGGGCATCGAGTTCGACGACATATTCCTGGGCGTCGCGCTCAACCTCGAGGACCTCGGCGGGGTGGCCCTGGGCGTGGTGATCGGGACGGTGCTGTCCATGACGGGAGTCGTGCTGGCCCTCGCGGCGGTCCTCACGCCCACCCGTGTCACGGTTCCGCGCGACTACGTCCTCATCTTCGCGTGCGCACCCCTGGTGATGGTCGTCTGCGCGCTGGCCGCGCCGCTCACGGCTGTGGACGGCGTCGCGCTGCTCGGGCTGTTCGCCCTGTTCCTCGTCTATGTGGCGGTCCGGGAGTCACGGGACGACACACCGGTCTTCCGGGACGCGGAGCTGTACGAGGCGTACTCCCTGGCTCAGGGCTCCCGGGGCTCGGGGGGCGGCTCACCGGTCCCGTGGAAGACGGACGCCTTCGCGCTGACGGCGGAACGGGCCCGCACGGGAGCGCCGCCGGGCGCCGGGCTGCTCGCCCAGGTGCGCCGGCGGTCCGGCTGGAGGGGGCTCGGCCTCGCGGTGCTCGCCCTGGCCGGCCTCGTCGCCGGCTCGGCGATCACGGGTGTGGGCACCAAGGGGATCCTGCAGACGTACGGGCTTCAGGGAACCGTCTTCGGTGCGACGATCGTGACGGCGGTGCTGACGGTCGAGGACGTCTTCCTGACCGTGGAGCCGGCCAGGAAGGGCGCGCCGGAGGGCGGGGTCGGCAACGTCATCGGAAGCGTCGTCTTCTCGGCCACGGGGAAGCTGGGCATCGTGCTGCTGGCCGGCAGCGTGGTCATCGACCGCAGCGTCCTCACCTGGCACCTGCCCGCACTGCTCGTGGTCAACGGGCTCGGAGCGTATGTCGTCTCCACCGGCCGGCTCAGGCGCCAGCACGGCTTCGCGCTGCTCGCGCTGTACGTCGTGTACTGGATCGTGAGCTTCACCGCGTTCGGAACGGTGCCGGCCGACACATCCTGACGGCACGCGACACCACCTCCTCCGACGGACCCGCCGCCCTGCCGCGTAGAGCAGGGGAAGGGATCCGTACAGGGAGGGGAGTGCTCCGGTGGCAGGGCGAGTGTTCAGGCATGCGTGCGGGGGTGCGTTCAGGGGGGTCAGGGGGACGGCGGTCGCGGCGGCGGCCATGGCGGCACTCACCGCCTCGCAGGCGCCGGGGGCGGTGGCGGCACGGGCCTCGCAGCCCGTACGCCCGGACGTCCCCGCCGGCCACCACGGGCCGAGCGTGTCCGGCGACACCCCGTACCGCACCGAGCTGCCGCCGCTGCGCACGGGGAAGCCGGAGCGGGGCGGGCGGGCGGCGGCCGCGGGCGGCGCAGGGGCGTTGCCCGCGACGGTGTTCGCCGCCTACCGGCACGCCGAGGCGGAGCTGGCGCGCACCGCGCCCGGATGCCGTCTGCGCTGGCAGTTGCTGGCCGCGATCGGGCAGGTGGAGTCCGGGCAGGCGTGGGGCGGCCGGGTCCGGGCGGACGGTACGACGGTGACGCCGATCCTCGGGCCGCGGCTGACCGGCGGTCCCTACGCCGTCGTACGGGACACCGACGGCGGTGCCTACGACGGGGACCCGGTGTACGACCGCGCGGTCGGGCCGATGCAGTTCATCCCCTCCACCTGGGCCCGCTGGGGCGCGGACGGCAACGGTGACGGGCGGGACGACCCGGACAACGTCTTCGACGCGGCGCTCGCCGCGGGCCGCTACCTGTGCGCGGGCGGGAGGGACCTGTCGGACCCGGCGGAACTGGACCGGGCGGTCCTCGGCTACAACGACTCGCAGGCGTATCTGCGGACGGTCAGGGCCTGGTACGCGTACTTCCTGCAAGGGCACCGCGTGGTGCCGGACCTGCCCGGCGGCACCGCCGGGCCGCACGGATCGAAGCCGTCCCGGCCGGGCAGCGCGGCGCACCCCGCACCGAAGCCGTCGGGCCGCCGCCCGGGCGCGGCACCGTCTCCCGCGCCGTCGGCCACGGCCTCGAAGCCCTCCCCCGCCCCGTCCCCGTCCCGGACGGCGGGCGCGCCCCAGCCGACGGACGCGCCGCCGTCACTGCCCCTGCCGACCCCCAGCATCGGACTGCCCGGCTCCGGGCTGCTGCCCAGCGGGGGCCCGCTGACCAGCAACGGTGCGGACACGATGGGCTCCGACCCCTCCCCAACCGCGGATACTGGGCGGTAATGTCGCCACCCGCCGGGTGCACAGGACCGGCGGGTGAGCGCGAAGGGGCCCTCATGGCGACGGACATGCCTGCTGAGACAGGGGCGGCCAGGGACGCGGAGACACAGGCGGCCCACGACGACCGCTGGAAGCGCATGTGGAGCCACCGGGAGCATCTGCTCAAGGTGGCCCGCCGCCGGTCGATGAGCCTGGAGGACGCCGAGGACGCGGTGCACGAGGCGATGCTGCGTGCCGCGGAGCGCCCGGACCTGGACGACGAGCGCCTCGCCGCCTGGCTGACCACGGTGACCATGCGGCTGTGCGTGGACCGGTACCGGCAGGTCAACCGGGAGGCCGAGGTGCGCAGCAGCCCCACGCTCCTCACCCCGGGCCCGGTACCCGTCGACGAGGCGGTGTGCGACCGGGCCGAGGCCCGCTGGCTGGCCGTGCGCAGCGGGGAACTGCCGGCGCGCCAGGCGGAGGCGCTGCGGCTGAAGTCCGAGGACCTGGACGTGGGGCAGGTCGCCGTGCGGATGGGCCTGAGCTACCGGACCGTCGAGTCGCTGCTGGCCCGGGCCCGGCGGACGCTGCGCGCCTCGCTGGCCGGGACGCTCGGGGCCGTGCTGTTCCTGGTCGGGCGCGGGCGGCCGCGCGGCGCCGGCAAGGCGCACACGGTCGCGGTCGCCTCGACGGCGGCGACGCTGGTGGTGGCGGGGTTCGTCCTGCCGCAGACGCTGGGCGGGGGCGGTGGCGCCACGGACGCGCCGGCCCCGCGCCCTGCGGTGTCGCACAGCGCCGAGGCGCTTCGCACCGGCGGTGGCGACGGCACGGACCGAGTCCGTACGCCCGGGACGCGCACCGTCTCCCGGGTGACGCGGGTGCCGGCCGGCCGGAAAACGTCCCGCACCGCGGGCAGCGGCTCACCCCTGCCCCTGTCCGTGCCGTCCCTGCCCGAGGTCTCGTCGGCCCCGCTCCCGTCGCTGCCGGCGCCCGGGGTCCCCGGCGTGCCGGCGGTGCCCACGGTGCCGGAGCTGCCGGTCCCGTCCGCCGCCCGCTCGCTTCCGCCGGTCCCGACGGGCACTCCCTCCCTGCCGTCCGCCTCGCTGCCCGTGCCCACCCCGAGTGCGCCTTCCGTGAAGCTGCCGTAGCTCCGGTCCGCGACGCCGCCGCAGGTCCCGACCGTCCGTCCGAAAAAATTTCCGCCTCCGAGCGACGGACGGCGCGCCCCTCCCCGTAGAGCAGATGTCGGAGCTGCTCACGCGGGCGAAGGGTGGAGCGCGGATGGGTGTCGAGATCTGTGTGGAAGGGCTGACCAAGTCCTTCGGTCACCAGGTCATCTGGCAGGACGTCTCGCTGACGCTGCCCGCCGGGGAGGTCTCGGTGATGCTCGGCCCCTCGGGGACGGGCAAGTCCGTGTTCCTCAAGACACTCGTCGGGCTGCTCAGACCCGAGCGCGGCTCGGTGAAGGTCGCGGGCCGGGACATCACCAGGCTGCGCGAGCACGAGCTGTACGAGGTGCGGAAGCTGTTCGGCGTGCTGTTCCAGGACGGCGCGCTGTTCGGCTCGATGAACCTCTACGACAACATCGCCTTCCCGCTGCGCGAGCACACCCGCAAGTCCGAGTCCGAGATCCGGCGGATCGTGCTGGAGAAGATGGACATGGTCGGGCTGCTCGGCGCCGAGGGAAAGCTGCCCGGTGAGATCTCCGGCGGTATGCGCAAGCGGGCCGGGCTCGCCCGGGCGCTGGTGCTCGACCCGGAGATCGTCCTGTTCGACGAGCCGGACTCGGGCCTCGACCCGGTGCGCGTGGCCTACCTCAACCAGCTCATCGTCGACCTCAACGCGCAGACCGGCGCCACCTTCCTGATCGTCACCCACGACATCGCCTCGGCCCGTCAGGTCCCCGACAACATCGGGCTGCTGTTCCGCCGCGAACTGGTGATGTTCGGGCCCCGCGAGCAGTTGCTGACCAGCGACGAGCCCGTGGTGCGCCAGTTCCTGAACGGCCGGATGCAGGGGCCCATCGGCATGGCGGAGGAGAAGGACGCCGCCCAGGTCGAGCAGGAGCTGGCGGAGCTGGGGGACAGCGCGCCCCAGGAGCTGACGCCCCGGCTGCTGCCGGGCCCGGGCATCACCCGCCCGCCCCGCTGGGAGGCCATCGCCCGGCGCGAGGCCGCACCGCACCGGAAGGAGACCGCCGGCGCATGAGCCTGTCCCCCACCGCACCGCTGCGCCACTCGGGCAACCTGTTCGCGCTGGCCCTGGACGTCGTACGGACGCTGCCCCGACGGCCGTTCCAGGCGCGGGAGTTCATCCAGCAGGCATGGTTCGTCGCGAGCGTCACCATCCTGCCCACGGCCCTCGTGTCGATCCCCTTCGGCGCGGTCATCGCGCTGCAGATCGGCAGCCTGACACGGCAGCTCGGCGCACAGTCGTTCTCCGGTGCCGCCTCCGTGCTGGCGGTGCTGCGCGAGGCGTCGCCGATCGTCACCGCGCTGCTGATCGCGGGCGCGGGCGGAACCGCGATCTGCGCGGACCTCGGAGCGCGCAAGATCCGTGAGGAGATCGACGCGATGCAGGTGCTCGGCATCGACCCGATCCACCGGCTCGTCGTGCCCCGGGTACTGGCGTCCATGGTCGTGGCCGTCCTGCTCAACGGCCTGGTGTCGGTCGTCGGTGTGGCGGGCGGCTATTTCTTCAACGTCGTCCTCCAGAACGGCACGCCGGGCGCGTACCTGGCGTCCTTCACCACCCTCGCCCAGCTCTCCGACCTGTGGGCGGCCGAGATCAAGGCGCTGGTGTTCGGAGCGATCGCCGCGATCGTCGCCTCGTACAAGGGGCTCAACGCGAAAGGCGGCCCGAAGGGCGTCGGCGACGCCGTCAACCAGTCGGTGGTGATCACCTTCATGTTGCTGTTCGTGACGAACTTCGTGATGACCGCCGTGTACTTCCAGATCGTCCCGCAGAGGGGTTGAGCGATGCGACCTCCACGACCCCTGCGGCTCCTGGAACGGCCTCTGCGCTCCCTGGAGGACCTGGGCGCCCAGCTCTCCTTCTACGGCCGCTCGCTGGCCTGGACGGGCCGTACCCTGCGCCGCTACAAGAAGGAGATCCTGCGGCTGCTCGCCGAGGTCAGCTTCGGCCGGGGCGCACTCGCCGTCGTCGGCGGCACCGTCGGCGTGATCGCCTTCATGTCGTTCTTCACCGGCACCGAGGTCGGCCTGCAGGGCTACGCGGCCCTCAACCAGCTCGGCACCTCCAACTTCGTGGCGTTCCTGTCGGCGTACTTCAACACCCGGGAGATCGCCCCGCTGGTGGCCGGGCTCGCGCTGTCCGCGACGGTCGGCGCCGGTTTCACCGCGCAGCTCGGCGCGATGCGGATCAGCGAGGAGACCGACGCGCTGGAGGTGATGGGCGTGCCCTCGCTGCCGTTCCTGGTGACGACGCGGATGATCGCCGGGTTCGTCGCGGTGATCCCCCTGTACGTGATCGGGCTGCTGTCGTCGTACCTGGCCGCCCGCACCATCACGACCGGCTACTACGGGCAGTCGACGGGCACCTACGACCACTACTTCCACCAGTACCTGCCGCCCGTCGACGTGCTGTGGTCCTTCGGCAAGGTGATCGTGTTCGCGGTCCTGATCATCCTGGTGCACTGCTACTACGGCTACCACGCGAGCGGCGGCCCGGCCGGGGTCGGGGTCGCGGTGGGCCGGGCGGTGCGCACCTCCATCGTGGCGATCAACGTCCTGGACTTCTTCCTGAGCCTCGCGATCTGGGGCGCCAACACGACCGTACGGATCGCGGGGTGAGCCGGTGCGAGCACTGAGACTGAGGTTGTACGGCGTCGCGTTCATCGCCGTGCTGGCGCTGCTGCTGTCCCTCGCGGTGGCCGTCTACCAGCAGGCGTTCACCCCCGTGGTGCGCGTGACGCTCCAGGCCGACAGCCTCGGCAACCAACTCGAGCCGCGCGCCGACGTCAAGCTGCGGGGGCTGCTGGTGGGCGAGGTGCGCGCGGTGCACGCGGACGGCACGAAGGCGACCCTCGACCTGGCGCTCAAGCCGCAGTACGTCACGTTCATCCCGTCGGACGTGCACGCCCGGCTGCTGCCCAAGACGCTGTTCGGCGAGAAGTACGTGGACCTGGTGCCGCCCGCCGGCTCCGCGCAGTCGTCGGCTCGGCCCATCCGCGCCGGAGACGTCATCACCCAGGACCGCACGAAGGCGGGCATCGAACTGCAACAGCTCATGAACGACCTGCTGCCGCTGCTGCGCACGGTCCAGCCCGGCGAACTCAACGCCACGCTCTCGGCGTTCGCCACGGCGCTGGAGGGCCGCGGCGACCGGATCGGCGACAACCTGACCCGGGTGGACGCGTATCTGCGCCGCCTCAACCCGCATCTGCCGTCCCTGCAGGAGGACATCTCACGCTTCGCCGACGTCGCCCAGGTGTACGGGGACGCGGCACCCGATCTGATGGCGATCCTGCGCAACACCGTGACCACCAGCCGCACCCTCGTCGAGAAGAAGGACCGGCTCGCCGCCGCGCTCCGCACCACCGCGACCGTCGCGGACACCGGGCGGGACTTCTTCGACGAGAACGGCGACCGGCTGATCACCCTCGGCCGGGTCTCCCGGCCCACGCTGGACCTCTTCGCCCGCTACTCCCCCGAGTACCCGTGCCTCCTGCAGGGCCTGGTCCACCAGGAGCAGGCGTCCGAGGACGCGTTCCGGGGCGGCGAGATGCGGATCACCCTGGAGGTCGTCCGTCCGCAGGGTGCGTACCGGCCCGGCGAGGAGCCGCGCTACGCGGACCGGTCGGGACCCGACTGCCGGGGGCTGCCCCATCCGCCGGTGCCCGGGCCGAAACCCAAGCTCAACGACGGTACGTCGTCCGGTGCTTCGGACGGCGCCGCTCTTCCCGGAGGTGCCGACGTGTCCGCCACCCGGGCCGAACAGCGGGCCGTCGGCTCGCTCGTGGCCCCCGTCATGGGCGTGCCCGCCGATCAGGTGCCGCCCGTCGCGACCCTGCTGTTCGGGCCGCTGGCCCGCGGAACGGCGGTGAGTGTCGCATGAGGACGTCGGGAGCCCGGCAGACCGCGGCACCGCTGGTCAAGTTCGGCCTGTTCGCGCTGGTGACGATCGCGGCGACGGCCCTGCTCGCCGCCACCATCGTGGGCGTCTCCTTCACCCCCAAGGACACCTACCACGCGGTGTTCAGCGACGTCACCGGCCTGGAGAACGGCGACGACATCCGGGTGGCCGGGGTGCGGGTCGGCCAGGTCGAGGGCATCCGGATCAAGGACCGGACGCTGGCGGAGGTCACCTTCAGCGTGGCGGCCGACCGCCCGCTGCTCACCAGCACCCACGCGGTCATCCGCTACCGGAACCTGGTGGGGCAGCGCTACGTCGCGCTGACCGAGGGCGCGGGCGACGGCACCCCGCTGCGGCCCGGCGGCACCATCCCGCTGTCGCGGACCCAGCCCGCGCTGGACCTCAACGCCCTGCTGAACGGCTTCAAGCCGCTGTTCGCCGCGCTCAGCCCGGACGACGTCAACCAGCTCGCCACCGAGATCATCCAGACCCTGCAGGGCGAGGGCTCCACCGTGAACAGCCTGCTCGCGCACACGGCGTCGCTCACCACCACCCTCGCCGACCGGGACCGGCTGATCGGCTCGGTGATCGACAACCTCAACACCGTGCTGGACACACTCGACGAGCGCGGCGCCCGCTTCTCCGGCCTGATCACCCAACTGCGGCGGGTGATCTCCGGACTGTCCGCCGACCGCAAGCCCATCGGCGACTCCCTGGTGAGCATCGGCGATCTCACCGAGGCCACCTCCGGGCTGCTGACGGACGCGCGCCCGCCGCTGAAGGACGACATCGCCGGGCTGAACCGGCTCACCGGAACGCTGAACAGGAACGAGAAGACCGTGGAGGGTGTGCTGCAGCGGCTGCCGAACAAGCTGAACGCGCTGACGGGGACGGCGTCGTACGGCTCCTGGTTCAACTTCTACCTCTGCGACTTCGACGGCCGGATCGTGCTGCCGAGGACGAAGCAGATCATCACCCCCGACTTCCATGTGGCGCAGGCGAGGTGCGGCGCATGAGAACACCCGCCACGCCCGGCAGGACCCGGCGCCCCGAGCCGCTGGTGAAGGTGCGGGTCCTGCCCCCGAAGCTGCCGGCCGTCCGCCTGCTGCCCCGCAGGCCGAGTCGCCCGGAGCCTCTCGTGAAAGTGCGGGTCCTCCCGCCGAAGCTGCCGACGGCCCGCCCTCTGCCGCGCCGGACCCGGGGCCCGGAGCCCCTGGTGAAGGTGCACGTCCTGCCGCCGAAGCTGCCCGCGATCCGGCTGCGCCGGCCGCGGCTGAAGCCGTTCCGCGAGCGTAATCCCGTCGTGATCGGTGCCGTGGGCCTCCTGACCCTCGCCCTGCTGACCCTCGCCGCGTTCAACGCCGACAGCCTGCCGCTGATCGGCGACGGCGAGACGTACAGCGCCGCCTTCTCCGAGGCGGGCGGGCTCAAGCCGGGCGACGAGGTGCGGATCGCCGGCGTCAAGGTCGGCAAGGTCGAGGGCGTCGACCTGGACGGCGACCACGTGAAGGTGACGTTCAAGGTCAAGGGCGACCCGGCGATGGGCACCGCGACCGGTGCCGCGATCCGGGTCAAGACGATCCTGGGCGCCAAGTACCTGGCGCTGTACCCGAAGGGTCCCGGCCGGCTGGAGCCGGGCGGCGAGATCCCGGTCGGGCGGACGGTGTCGGCGTACGACGTCGTGCAGGCGTTCAGCGATCTGACCACCACGACGGAGAAGGTGGACACCCGGCGGCTGGCGAAGGCCATGGACACCATCTCCACCACCTTCCAGGACTCGCCCGCCGAGGTGAAGGCCTCCATCCAGGGGCTGTCCCGGATCTCCCGGACGATCGCCTCGCGCGACCAGGCCCTGGGCGACCTCCTCAAGCACGCGAACGGGGTCACCGGGGTGCTGGCCGAGCACACGAAGGACTTCTCCGCCCTGGTGAAGGACGGCGACAAGCTCTTCCAGGAGATCAGCGAGCGGCGCGAGGCGATCCACACGCTGCTCAAGAGTTCGGCGGCACTGGGCATCGAGCTGTCGGGCCTGGTGGACGACAACCAGAAGGAGATCGGGCCCGCGCTGCAGAACCTCAACACGTTCGTCCGGATGCTGGAGCGCAACCAGGCGAGCCTGGACCGCAGCGTCGCCCTGCTCGCGCCCTACGTCCGGCTGTTCACCAACACCCTCGGCAACGGCCGCTGGTTCGACTCCTACGTCCAGAACCTGGTCGCCGCCCCGGTGGTGCCGCGCACGGGAGGCTCCCAGTGAACAAACGCTTCCGGCGGGCCCTGGCCCTGCTCACCGTGCTCGCGGTGGTCGCCGTCCTCACCGTCGTGCTGTGGCCGCACCCGCGTACGGTCCACGTCACGGCGTACTTCCCGCGCACCGTCGGCATCTACCCCGGCTCCGACGTCCGCGTCCTCGGCGTCCGCATCGGCGAGGTCCAGAAGATCACCCCGCAGGGCGACCGGGTGCGGGTGGACCTGGAGTACGACGCGGGACGGAAGGTCCCCGCCGGCGCCCAGGCCGCGATCATCAACTCGTCGGTGGTCAGCGACCGTTATGTGCAACTGCTGCCGGTGTACCGCAAGGGCCCCGTGCTGCGGGACGGCGCCGTGATCCCCGAGTCGCGCACGGCCGTACCCGTCGAGCTGGACCGCATCTTCGACAGCCTGCACACCACGGCGGAGGCGCTCGGCCCCAAGGGTGCGAACAAGGACGGCTCGCTGTCCCGGCTGCTCGGAGTGAGCGCGGACAACCTCAAGGGCCAGGGCACGAACCTCAACCAGGCCGTGGACGACCTCTCCCAGGCGGTGACCACGCTGTCGGACGGCCGGGGCGACCTGTTCGGCACCGTGCGCCACCTCCAGGTGTTCACGGCGGCGCTGGCGGCCGACGACCAGAGCGTGCGGTCGTTCAACGACAGTCTCGCCGAGGTGGCGGGGCAGCTCGCCGGGGAGCGCGCGGACCTCGCGGCGGCGCTCAAGTACCTGGCGACGGCGCTCGGCGACGTCTCCGACTTCGTCAAGCACAACAAGACGGCGCTGTCGTCCGACGTCGCGGGCCTCAGCAAGGTCACGCAGGTCCTGGTCACCCAGCGGGCGGCGCTTGAGGAGCTGCTGGACGTCGCGCCGACCGGACTGTCGAACCTGCAGAACGCCTACAACCCGGCCGCCGGCACCCTCGACACCCGCAACAACGCGCAGACACCGCAGGACCCGGCGTCCCTGCTGTGCTCCCTGCTGAGGACCACCGGGGACGCGGGCGGCAAGAACCCCGACTGCGCGCAACTGCGGAAGCTGTTCGACTCGCTGCCCGAGCTGCCCGCCGCCCCCGCGGGCACGGGCACGGTCGACCGGACCCTCGGCGGAATCCTCGGAGGCGCGGCATGAACGCCCGGCGCACGGCCCGGACCCTCGCGTGGACGGCGGCCGGTTCGCTGCTGCTGTCCGGGTGCGGGTTCAACGGCTGGTACGACATCCCGCTGCCCGGCGGCGCCGCCTCCGACGGCCACGCCTACCACGTCACGGTGGAGTTCCGGGACGTCCTGGACCTGGTGCCGCAGTCGGCGGTCAAGGTCGACGACGTCACCGTGGGCGCCGTCGAGAAGGTCGAGCTGGACGGCTGGCACGCGCGGGTGCGGCTGCGGGTGGCCGACTCGGTGAAGCTGCCCGCCAACGCGGTCGCCGACCTCCGGCAGACCAGCATGCTCGGCGAGAAGTACGTGGCGCTGTCCGCGCCGGACGGCACCGCCCCCGTCGGCCGGCTCCGCGACGGCGCCGTGATCCCACTGTCCCGCAGCGGCCGCAACCCGGAGATCGAGGAGGTGCTGTCCGCTCTGTCCGCGCTCCTCAACGGCGGCGGCGTGGCCCAGCTCAAGACGATCACCGTGGAGCTGAACAAGGCCCTGGACGGCCGGGAGACACGGGTCCGGTCGCTGCTCGAGCAGCTCGACACCTTCCTCGGCGGCCTGGACCGGCAGCGCTCCCAGATCGTCCGCGCGCTGCAGGGCATCGACCGGCTGGCCAAGCGGCTCGGGACGGAGAAGCAGACGATCGCGCAGGCCGTCGACACGATCCCGCCCGCCCTGAAGGTACTGGCCGACCAGCGGCGCGACCTGACGAAGATGCTCACCGCGCTGTCCAAGCTCGGCACGGCCGGCACCCGGGTCGTCAACACCTCGCGGGACGACACCGTCGCCGACCTGAAGGAACTCCGGCCGATCCTGCAACAGCTGAACAAGGCGGGCGACGACCTGCCGAACTCCCTCGAGCTGCTGACGACGTACCCGTTCCCCCGCAACGTGGTCGACGCCGTGAAGGGCGACTACGTCAACCTCAAGATCACCGCCGACCTCGACCTGGCGGACCTGTACGGCAACCTCGCCGACCGGCCCGGCAAGGGCGGCAAGAGCGGCGGATCCGGGAAGCAGCCGGTTCCGACGCCGTCCCTTCCCGGCCTGCCGAGCGTGCCGGTGCCGGTGCCCACCGCGCTGCCCGGCGCGCCGGGGCTGCCGAAGGTGCCGAAGCCGTCGGCCACCCCCTCCGCGCCCGCGGGCGGCGGCGGTGTGCTGTGCCCGCCGGTGTGCACCGCCGGCTACGGAACGTCCGGCGGGGCGCGCCGTCTGCCGCCGGGGATCGACCTCGCGCTCGCCGAGCTGATGCTGAAGGGGATACAGCCGTGATCACCCGTCTGGTCAAGGCCCAGTTGCTCGCCTTCGCCGCGGTCACCGCCGTCGGGGTGTCGTACGTCGGCGCCGAGTACACCGGCCTGGCGGACGACCTGCTCGGCCGGGGCTACACCGTCACCGCCGACTTCGCCGAGTCGGGCGGCATCTTCACCGGCGCCGAGGTCACCTACCGCGGGGTGCCGGTGGGCCGCGTCGGGGCCCTGCGGCTGGACGGCTCGGGGGTGTCGGTGGCCCTGGACATCGAGGGCGGTGCCCCGCGGATCCCGGCCGACACCCTGGCGGTGGTCGCGGACCGGTCGGCGGTGGGCGAGCAGTACGTCGATCTGCAACCCCGGCGCTCCGGCGGCCCGTACCTGATGGACGGCAGCCCGATCCCGCGCAGCCGCACCCGGACGCCGCTGCCGGTCACCGATCTCGTCCTCGGTCTGGACCGGCTGGTGAACTCCGTCGGCAAGGACGATCTGCGGACCACCGTCGACGAGCTGGGCAAGGCGTTCGCGGGCACCGGGCCGAACCTGAGCCGCCTGGTGGACTCCGGCAACCAGCTCGTCGAGTCGGCGTCCGACTCGCTCCCGCAGACGGTGTCGCTGATCGAGGACTCGCGGAAGGTGCTCAGGACGCAGGCCGACAAGGGGTCGGCGATCAAGTCGTTCTCCCGTGATCTGGCCGCACTCACCGCCCAGTTGAAGGCGAGCGACGGGGACCTGCGCCGGGTCGTCGGCAACGCGGTGCCCGCCGCGCAGGAGGTGGACTCCCTGCTGCGGTCCACCCGGCCGACCCTGCCGGTGCTGTTGTCGAACCTGATCAGCGGCGGTCAGGTCACCGTCGCCCGGCTGCCCGGCGTGGAGCAGGCACTCGTCACCCTCCCGGTGGTGGTCGCGGGCAGTTACACCGTCATCCCCGGCGACGGCACCACCCACTTCGGGCTCACCGTGAACGCGAACGACCCGCCCGCGTGCACCCAGGGCTACGGCACCCGGCGGCGCGATCCCTCGGACACCGGCACCCGCCCGGCGAACACCGGCGCGCACTGCACGGCGCCGCGCGGCGGCGCCACGTCGGTGCGCGGCGCGCAGAACGCCCCCGGCGCGTCGGCCGGTCGGGGCGGCGCGAACCGGACCGCATACGTCACCCCGTACGACCCGGAGACCGGCAGTGCCACCGGCCCGGACGGGACGCCCCTCGAGATCGGCTCGGCGGGCGGCGAACAGACCGTCTTCGGAAAGGAGTCCTGGCAGTGGCTACTGGTCGGACCGATGTCATGAGATGGGGACGCTCCGGAGTGCTCTCCGCGGGGCTCGTCGCCGCCACCGTGCTGACGACCGTGCTGTCCGTCTGGCTGGCCCTGCGCCTCGCCGACCAGCGCGCCGAGGAGCAGCGCCGGCAGGACATCCTGTCGGCGGCCCGGCAGTCGGCGCTGAACTTCACCTCGCTGGACTACCGGCACTACGGCCGGGACAGCGGGAACGTGCTGAAGGGCGCGACCGGCGAGTTCAAGAAGGAGTTCGCCGCGCAGACCGCGGAGTTGACGAAGCTCGTCGCCCAGAACAAGTCGGTGTCCGAGGGGCAGGTCCTCGAGGCGGGCATCGTCCGCTCCGAGGCGGACTCGGCCCGGGTCCTGGTGGTCGCCGACAGCAAGGTGACCAACACCGCCGCGCCCCAGGGGCAGGCACGCACCTACCGGCTGCAGCTCGACCTCGTGCGCGAGCACGGGCGCTGGCTCACCTCCGACGTCGAGTTCGTGGGCTGACCCACGCCACCACAGTTGAGGAGACAGACCATGGCGAACCCGACCACCAGAGTCCGCGGCGCCGGGTCCTCCACCCGGCGCACCCTGACCGCGGCCGCCCGCGCGGCGGCCAAGCGCTCCGCGCGGTCGGACCGCGACGTGCCCGAGGACCTCGCGGAGCGGCACTCCTCGCCCACCCTGCTGATCGAACCCCCGGACGGCTGGGACGACCCGCCGGAGCCGAGCGCCGAGGAGGATGCGGAGCGGCCGGCGTCGGCACTGCCGCGCGGACGCGGGCTGCTGACCGCGGCGCTGTGCGTCCTGCTCGTGTCGGCCCTGGTCGCCGTCGCCGTGCTCGGATGGCAGTACCGGGAGGGCCGGCGGGCGGACCAGGCGCGGAGTCAGGCGCTGGCGGCCGCCCGGACGGCCGCGCCGGTCGTGCTGTCGTACGACTACCGGCATCTGGACCAGGACTTCGCACGGGCCCGTGGCCGGCTGACCGGCGCCTTCCGCGACCAGTACCTGAAGACCACGAAGACGGTGGTCGGTCCCACGGCGGCGAAGTACCACGGCGTGGTGAAGGCGACGGTGGCGGCCGCCTCGGTGGTGTCGGCGGCGCCCGGCAGGGCGGTCGTCCTGCTGTTCGTCAACCAGGTCACGCAGAGCACCCAGGTGTCGGGATCGCGACTGGATCTGAACCGGGTGCGCATGACGCTCACCCGCACTTCCACGGGGTGGAAGGTGAGCGCCGTCGACGCCCTGTGAGCCGGTCCTCCTCGTGCCCCCGCGCAACCCCGCGCGGGGGCGTTGTCCTGTCGCGCCGGGGCGCCGCCGCGGCCCGGAGCCGTCCCGCATCCCGCGCGGCAGCGGATCGTTCCCCGTCCGGCACTCTCCGTGTGCCGGGGTGCGTTTCCGGTGCTGCGGCAGGACGCTGAACGCATGGAACAGTCACCGCAGCATCCGCACATCGTGGTGCACGCCCCGGCGCTGGACGGATCCCGGCGGGTCACCGAGGGAGACGTGACCCTCGGGGTCGCCTCCCACCTGGACGACGTCGTCGAGATCCTGCGGACGGTCGATCTGGACCGGATCGAGGTGGAGGAGAGCGACGCCGTCGAGTGGCAGGGCGGCGGACCCGAGGACTGGCCGGGGCTGTCGGAGCAGGAGATCGAGTGAGGGCGCCGTGCACGCGCGCGGGCGCAGGCCGCCCACGCAACCCTCAAATCAAGCTCTGAACACCGGTCCGGGGGCTTCAACTCCTGCCTTCCCCGGGCACATTCTCGTCACGCGGGGCCCGCCGGCACGGGGGCGGCGGGCTCCGTCGCACGGCTCCCGCCCGCCTACGCGGTGTGCTCCTCGGCCCCGGTCCTCCGGCAGCGCACGGCCAGGGCCGCGATGTCGTCGTCGAGCCGTCCGCCGCTGTGGTGGAGCAGATCCCGGTGGAGCCGGTCCAGCAGTTCACGGGGCGGCGCCGGGCCCTGCTGCCGCATCCACTCCGGCAGCGGGAAGTACGTGCCGGCGCGATCCCGGGTCTCCGTCACGCCGTCGGTGTAGAGCAGCATCTGGTCGCCCGAGGCGAAGGCGACGGTGTCGACGCAGTAGTGGTTCCCGAGGAGCGTCGCGAGGTTCAGGGGCGGCGAGGGGACGGTGGGTTCCAGGACGTGGATCTCCCCGCGCCGCACGAGCAGCGGTGGCGGGTGCCCGCAGTTGAGGATCCTGGCGCGCCCGCTGCCGTCGTGGATCTCGGCCATGAGAGCGGTGGCGAAGTGCTCCGGCCGGTCCAGGGCGGCTGTCGCGGCGCTGTAGCGGGAGAGGCTGATTTCCAGGCGGCGGATGACGTCCAGCAGGTCGGGCTGGTCGTAGGCGTTCTCCCTGAAGCAGTTGATCACCGCCGCCGCCGCTCCCACCGCCGACAGCCCCTTGCCCCGCACATCGCCGATGAGCAGCCGGACCCCGTACGGCGTGTCGGCCACCTCGTAGAAGTCACCTCCGATCCGGGCCTGCTCCTGGGCTGCCAGGTACAGCGACTCGATCTCGACATGCTGGATGCGGCGCGGCAGCGGGCGCAGCAGCACCTTCTGGGCCGCGTCGGCGACGAGCCGGACCTGGAAGAGGGCCTCTTCTCGCTGGAGTCTGAGGTGGCTCGTGTACGCGGCCGCCAGGGTGACGGCGACGATCGCGGCAGCCGTGTAGGGAGTCCCCAGATCGGAGTAGACGAAGCTGAGCCCGATCATCGCCAGCAGGCAGAACGCCCCCAGCAGGACCGTCGGGAGCACGGGCCACATCGCGGCGGCCAGCGCGGGTGCGGCGGGCAGGAGGCGGCTGAAGGCGATCTGCCTCGGAGTGGCGAATGCCAGACAGGTGACGATCACGGTGACGATCACCGGCGACAGCCGCACGGTGTCCCGCCGGCCGCCGTAGGGAGGGCGGCGGCGCCGGAGCCGACCCGATCTGATCACAAAATGCATCCTATCGGGGCGAAGCGGGCATCGCGTGAAGCGGTTCCCGCACGCCTGTCCGGTCCGGGGTCGCCCGGAGTGCCTTCGGGCGCCGCCGCTGTCCTCCCGGAACTCCGCCACCTGCCTGACGTCGTCACCCGGGCCGGCCGCCCCGTGGTCGCCGGGGAGGGAAGACGGCCCCGAAGGCGTCGGCGATCGCCGAAGTCGGGGACAAGCGGGCCTCCGCGCGAGCACCATGGGAGCCATGTCCGAGAGCGTGCCGGTGTCCTGCCCGGTCTGCCGACGCGAGCACGCGTACGCCGCGCCGTCGTATCCGTGTGTGTGCGGCGCGCCCGTCGCCCCGCCGCTGAACCGCCTCTCCGCGCCCTCGGTGGTCACCCATCGCACCTGGGAGGACGGCTGGGTCGCGGTCCGCTGCGGGAGCTGCGGCCACGAGGGCCAGTGGCCCTGTCCGGAGCTGGACTGCCCGTGCGGGACGGTCCTCCGTGTTCCGGTGAGCGGGGAACCGCGCCCCGGTTCCGGCGGGAGCGGCGCGGGCGGTCCACGCGCGGGAAGCCCCGCCTTCCAGCCCGTCACCATCCGCACGGCCGCCGACGCCGTCGCCGCCGCCACGCTCTGCCTGCGCCGGCTGGGCTACGGCGACGTCCGGCGCGCCGAGGGCCGTCCGCCCAGCGGGGTCCTGCTCACCGCGGACGGGATGCGGGCGCTGGTGGAACCGACCGTGCGTCCGGCGTCGCTGCGGGACGTGGAGTGCCTGTGGCTCACCGCCCTGGCGGAGTCCGCACGCTGTGTCTGCTTCTCGCTCGCGGGATACGCCGACGCCGCTCGTGCCGCCGCCGAACGCCTCGGCGTCCCGCTCTTCGTCCTCGACCTCGCGGGCACGCCCCAGCCGGTGAACGGCCAGGCCCACGACCTGGCCGCCGGCCTGGCCTGAACCGTCCGCGCCCCGTCCTCACTCCCGTTCCGCGTACCTCTCCCGCAGTTCGATCTTGCGCACCTTGCCCGAGACCGTCATCGGGAAGGCGTCCAGGATCTGCAACCGGCTCGGGATCTTGTAGTGGGCGAGCTGCCCCTCGCAGAAGGCCCGCAGCTCCGCGAGGGTCGGCGGGTCGGCCGGGTCGCGCGGGATCACGCAGGCCAGGACCTCCTCGCCGTACCGCTCGTGCGGGACCCCGACCACCTGCACGTCGGCGATCTTCGGATGCGCGTACAGGAACTCCTCGATCTCCCGCGGGTAGACGTTCTCGCCCCCGCGGATGACCATGTCCTTGATCCGGCCGACGATCTCGACGTAGCCGTCCTCGCGCATCACCGCGAGGTCGCCGGTGTGCATCCAGCGGCCCGGGTCGACGGCCTCGGCGGTCTTCTCGGGCTCGTTCCAGTAGCCGAGCATCACGCTGTAGCCGCGGGTGCACAGCTCCCCCGCCGCGCCGCGCGGCAGCGTCACCCCGGTCGCCGGATCGACGACCTTGACCTCGATGTGCGGGAGGACCCGGCCCACCGTGCCGGTGCGGTGCTCCAGGTCGTCGTCCATCCGGGTCTGGAGCGAGACCGGGGAGGTCTCCGTCATGCCGTAGCAGATGGACACCTGCTCCATGTGCATCTCGGTGACCACCCGCTTCATCACCTCGACCGGGCACGGCGAGCCCGCCATGATGCCGGTCCTCAGCGACGACAGGTCGTACTCCGCGAAGCCCGGCAGGTTCAGCTCGGCGATGAACATCGTCGGCACGCCGTACAGGGAGGTGCAGCGCTCCCGCTGGACGGCCTCCAGGGTGGCCCCCGGTTCGAAGGACGGCGCCGGGATGACGATGCACGCCCCGTGGGAGGCGGCGCCCAGGTTGCCCATGACCATGCCGAAGCAGTGGTAGAAGGGCACCGGCAGACACACCCGGTCCTGTTCCGTGTACCCGATCGTGCGGCCCACCCAGTAGCCGTTGTTGAGGATGTTGTGGTGGGAGAGGGTGGCCCCCTTCGGGAAGCCCGTGGTGCCCGAGGTGTACTGGATGTTGACCGGGTCGTCGCAGCTCAACTCGTCCGCCGCGGAGGCCAGTCGCTCACGCGGCACCGATGCCGCGCCGGCCGTGAACGCGTCCCAGGTGGGGTCGCCGATGTACACCGTCTCGCGCAACTCCGGGCAGTCGCCGCGCACTTGGTCGACCAGGGCCCGGTAGTCGCTCGTCCTGTGGGCGAGCGAGGCGACCAGGAGCGAGATCCCGGCCTGCTTCAGCACGTACCGGAGCTCGTGGGCGCGGTAGGCGGGGTTGATGTTCACCATGATCGCGCCGATGCGGGCGGTGGCGTACTGCACCAGCACCCACTCGGGGCAGTTGACCGCCCAGATCCCGACCCGGTCGCCCTTGCCGACGCCCTTGGCGAGCAGTCCGAGCGCCACCTCGTCGACCGCGGCGCCGAACTCGGCGTACGTCCAGCGGCGTCCGGACGGCATGTCGACCAGGGCCTCGCGGTCGGGGTACGCGGCGATCGCGCGGTCGAGGTTGGCGCCGATCGTGTCGCCGAGCAGGGGTGTCGTGCTGGTCCCGTGCGTGTACGACAGTGCCGTCACCGGAAGTCCTCCTCGCGGTACTCGTTCTGCGAGCCCGCGGCCGTGGCCTCGCGCAGCTCGATCCGGCGGATCTTGCCGGAGACGGTCTTGGGCAGCTCGCCGAACTCCAGCCGGCGGATGCGCTTGTAGGGGGCGAGCACCTCACGCGAGTGCTCGAAGACGACCTTCGCGGTGTCGGGGCCGGGTTCCCAGCCCGCGGCGAGCACGACGTACGCCTTCGGGACGGCGAGACGCAGTTCGTCCGGCGCCGGTACGACGGCCGCCTCGGCCACCGCCTCGTGCTCCAGCAGCGCGCTCTCCAGCTCGAAGGGGGAGATCTTGTAGTCGGAGGCCTTGAAGACGTCGTCGGCCCGCCCGACGTAGGTGATGTATCCGTCCGCGTCCCGGGAGCCGATGTCGCCGGTGCGGTAGTAGCCGCCCGCCATGGCCTCGGCCGTGCGGTCGGCGTCGCCGTGGTAGCCGGTCATCAGGCCGACCGGCCGCGCGGACAGGTCGAGCGCGATCTCGCCCTCGTCCACGCCCGGCGCGCCGCTCACCGGATCCAACAGCTCCACACGGAAGCCGGGGCTCGGCCGCCCCATGGAGCCCGTCTTCAGCGGCTGGCCGGGGCTGTTGGAGACCTGCACGACCGTCTCGGTCTGCCCGAAGCCGTCCCTGACGGTCACCCCCCAGGCCCTGCGCACCTGTTCGATCACCTCGGGGTTCAGTGGCTCACCGGCGGCGACGGCCTCGCGCGGAGGGGTGCGCAACTGGGTCAGGTCCGCCTGGATCAGCATGCGCCACACGGTCGGCGGCGCGCAGAAGGTCGTCACGCCCGCGCGGTCCATCTCCGCCATCAGCCGGGTCGCGTCGAAGCGCGTGTAGTTGTGGATGAACACCGTCGCCTCTGCGTTCCACGGGGCGAACAGGTTCGACCAGGCGTGCTTGGCCCAGCCCGGCGAGGAGATGTTCAGGTGCACGTCCCCGGGCTTCAGGCCGATCCAGTACATGGTCGCCAGGTGGCCGATCGGGTACGAGACGTGGGTGTGCTCGACCAGCTTGGGCCGGGCGGTGGTGCCCGAGGTGAAGTACAGCATCAGCGGGTCGTCGGCGTGGGTCGGCCCGTCCGGCTCGAAGTCCGCGCCGGCCGCGTACGCGTCCTCGTATGCCCGCCAGCCCTCCGGCGCGCCGCCGACCGCGATCCGGGTGTAGTCACCGGGCACCTCGGCGAACTTGCCGGTGTCCTGCGCGCGCACGACCACATGCCGGACCCGTCCCCGGTCGACCCGGTCGCGCAGGTCCGCGGGGCCCAGCAGCGGGGTGGCCGGGATGACGACCGCGCGCAGCTTCATGGCCGCCAGCGCGGTCTCCCACAGCTCCGTCTGGTTGCCGAGCATGACCAGGACACGGTCCTCCGCGCGCACGCCCTGCTCCCGGAGCCAGCCCGCGACCCGGTTCGAGCGCTCGGACATCTCGGCGAACGTGCGGCGCTCCTCGGAGCCGTCCTCCTCGACGATGTGCAGCGCGACGCGGTCGTTGCCGTCCGCAATGACGTCGAACCAGTCGAGCGCCCAGTTGAAGTACGCCGGACGCGGCCAGCGAAAACCCTCGTACGCCGTCGCGTAGTCCTCCCGGTGCGCCAGCAGGAAATCCCGCGCGGTCCGGAACCCGTCCGTCGCGTCGGTGTTCGCCGTCATGTGTCCTCCTCATTGCCGGACAGCCGTCTCACATCGTGTAATCGGTGACGCAGGTCTCACCACCCCCGAACGGGGGGTGCGCCGTGACGGAGGGGTGAGCACGTGGCAGTCGACGCGGCCGAGACGGTTCAGGTGCGGGGCGCGCTGCTGCGGCTGCGTCGGGCCACGGGGCTGCCGGTCGCCTTCGGCGGCCTGGTGGAGTCCGGGCGGCCGCAGATACGCATCAGCGAACTGAGCGGCACCGCGACGACGGCGCTGAGTTCCCTGGCCGTCGTCTCCGGCAGCGGCCTCGGCGGCAAGGTGGCGGCGCTGGCGCGGCCGTGCGCGGTGACCGACTACTCCGCGTCCCGGCAGATCAGCCACGAGTACGACGCGGCGGTGGCGACGGAGGGCCTGAGGTCCGTCCTCGCGGTGCCGGTCGTCGTACGGCGCCGGGTGCGCGGGGTGCTCTACGGTGCCCTGCGGACGGCGCAGCCGCTGGGCGACCGCACGCTGAACGCGGCGGTGGAGGCGGCGCGGGACGTGGAGCAGGCGCTGGTCGCCCGGGACGAGGCGCGCACCCTGCTGACGGCCGTGCGGGAGCCCGCGGGCCCGGCCGGAGCGGCCTGGGAGCAGGTGCGGGAGGCGCACGGCGCGCTGCGGGCGCTCGCCCAGCGGGTGGCGGACCCGGAGCTGCGGGCCGAACTCCTCGAGGTGTGCGGGCGGCTGGCCGGGGCCGCGTCCCCCGGGACCGCGGCGGGGAGCGTGGGGCTGTCCCCGCGGGAGGTGGACGTGCTGGCGTGTGTGGCGGCCGGATCGACCAACGCGGCGGCCGCCGAGCGGCTGGGGCTGCGCCCGGAGACCGTGAAGGGGTATCTGCGCTCGGCGATGCGGAAGCTGGGCGCGCACAGCAGATGGGAAGCGGTGGTGGCGGCGCGGCGGGCCGGGGTGCTGCCCTAGGTGTGCTGTCCGGACGGCACACCCGGCCTCGCCGACCGCTGCCGGCCCCGGACCGGCCGCCCCGGGAGGGGCAGGCGCGCTGTCCCCTCCCGTGCGTGGGCGTGCACCCGGCATACTCACCCGCCCTTTTTGCACTGCGCCGGACTTTTTGCACCCCTGGGATTGTCGGTAGTCCATTCATTGGGCACTGCGGTGAATTCCCCTGTCACCGCGTTGTCGTTTCCCTCACCGCACCCGCCGTCCGAATTTTCAATGACGGGACGCCTAATATTGGCCAGGGACACGACACCCGGAGGGGAGCGGCCACCGTGCGACGGGACTTCCAGGAGCCTGCGAGACCCCACCATGACCTGGTCATCGGCCGGGAGGAGCTGTGCACGGCAGCGCGCCGGCAGCTCACCGGCGGGGGAAGTGTGCTGCTGCACGGCCCCGCCGGAATAGGAAAGTCGACCGTTCTGCGCTCGCTGGCCGCGGAATACGGCGAAGCGGTGCGCACCGTGTTGCGCTGCTCGGCGACGGAGTCCGAATCCCACCTTCCCTTCCTGGCCCTCGCCGACCTGCTCGGGCTCGTCCTGGACGAGGTCGCCGACCGGCTCCCCGCCCCCCAGCGCACCGCCCTGGAGTCCGCGCTCACCGGCCGCGGCGAGTCCACGCTGCAACGGGACGGACTCGCGCTGCGGCTCGCCGTGCTCTCCACCCTCCGCGCGCTCGCCGCCCGCGGCCCCGTGCTGATCGTCGCCGACGACCTGCAGTGGCTGGATCCGGCCAGCACCGAACTCCTCGGCTTCGCCGCGCGGCGCCTCGGCGGCACGCCGGTGCAGATGCTGTGCGCCGTGCGCACCAACGCCGAGCAGGGCCAGGAGTACGACCGCCATCTGAGCGCGTCCCCGCCGGACACCCTCGCCGTCCAGGTGGGCCCCCTCTCGCGCGCCCAGACCGCCGCGCTCCTCGACCACCGCGGCTACCCGGGACTGCCCCGCTCCACCGTGCGGGACATCCACCGCACCAGCGGCGGCAACCCGCTGTTCGCGCTGGAGCTCGGCCGCGCGCTCGCCGAGAGCGCGACCCCGCCGAGGCCCGGTGAGCCGCTGCCCGTGCCGACCTCCCTGCGGACGCTGGTGCTCAACCGGCTGGAGGCGCTGTCCGACGAGGCCCGCCGCACCCTGCTCGTGGCGAGCGCCGGGGCCCGGCCCACACTGGCCCTGTTGCGCGCGGCCGGCCGGGACAACGCGGAGGCGGAGACCGCGCAGGCCGCCGCGCTCGGACTGCTGGTCACGGAGCGCGAGACACCGGGCGTACGGTTCGCGCATCCGCTGATATCGGCCGCGCTGTACGCACAGGCGAGCCCCCAGGAGCGGCGGGCCGTGCACGAGGCCCTGTCCACGGCGGCCTCCGACCCGATCGAGCGGGCCCGGCACCTGGCGCTGGCGACCACCGGCACGGATCCGCGGGTGGCCGCCCGCCTCGGCGAGGCCGCGGCCGCCGCCCGCGACCGGGGCGCGCCCTCGGTGGCGGCGGGGCTCGGGCTGCTCGCCGCCCGGCACACCCCCGCGGACGGGGTGCCGGGCCCGGACGAGCGACGGCTGCAGGCGGCCGAGGACGCGCTCACCGCCGGGGAGACCGATCTCGCCCGGGACATCGCCCGCGAGGTGCTGGCGCAATCGACGCAGCCGGCGGACCGGGTGCGGGCCTGGATGGTCGTGATCGACGCCGCGGGGCACGCCATGGCCGAGGTCGACGCGGTCTTCCCGCAGGCGCTGTCGGACGCGGGCGACGACCCCCGGCTGCTGACCCTGGTGCACTACCAGCTCGCCTGGCGGGCGCTGCTGGTGGAGGGCGACTTCGACCGGGCCCGGCAGGAGGGCGCCCTCGCCGCCGACCTGGCGGCGCGGGCCGGCGACCGGCGCAACGAGCTGCTGGCGCTGGCCTTCCAGGCGCAGGCCGAGACCCTGATGGGCCACCCGGACGCCCCGCGCACCATCCAGCGGGCCATGAAGGAGCCCCAGGACGCTCGGGTGGCGTGCGACCACAACGGCGTCGGTGCCGTGCGGTTCCGCTGGCTGATCATGAGCGACCAGCTCGCCGAGGCGCGCCAGACGGTCAGCGCGCTGCTGCGCGAGGTGCGGCGGCGCGGCATGGTGGAGGCCGAGGTGCACTTCCTGCGCGGGCTCGCCGAGACCGAACTGCGGGCCGGACACTGCGGACGGGCCCTCGACCTCGCGCGGGAGAGCCTGCGGCTGGCGCGGGACACCGGGATCGGGGAGGCCGCGAGCGCCATGCTCACCTCCCTCGCGGAGGCCGCGGGCGGCGAGGCCGACCGGGCGCTGGCCCTGGCCCAGGAGGCCGTGGCGCGGGCCGAGGAGGACGGCGACGTGATCTACCTGTCGCGGGCGCTGGCCGCGCTGGGGCACGCCCAGTTGGTGGCCGGTGACGCGGCGGGGAGCGTCCGGTCCCTGCGCCGGGTGAGGGAGCTGGAGGAGGGGCTGGGGGTCACCGATCCCGCCCGGGGCCGCTGGCACGGCGACCTGGCGGAGGCGCTGGTACGCGTCGGGGAGCCGGCCGAGGCGCAGGACGTCATCGACACCGCCCGCGCCCACGCGCGCAGACTGCGGCGGGAGAGCGTGCTCGCGGTGCTGGACCGGGCGGAGGCCCTGGCCCGAGCGGCACGCGGCGACATGGACGCGGCCGAACGTCAACTGACGGCGGCCCAGGACCGGCTCGCGAAGCTCGGCTACGGCCTCGAGGAGGCCCGGGCCGCCTACGCCCTGGCGGGGCTGCGCGCACAGCGGCCCGGACCGGTGTCGTACGACGAGGCGACCCGGCTCTTCCGCCGCTGCCGCGCCATGCCGTGGCTGCGCCTGGTGGCGACGGCCGCGGTCACGGACCCCACGGGCCCGGCACCGGCCGCGGCGGCCGCGACGGCCGCACTCGACGGATTGGCCGCGACGGAACGGCAGGTCGCCGCGCTCGTCATGGAGGGCGCGACCAACCGGGAGATCGCGGCGCGGCTGTTCATCAGCGTCAAGACCGTGGAGGCCACGCTGACCCGGGTCTACCGCAAGCTGGGCATCCGGTCACGGGTGGACATCGTGCGCCTGGCGGCCGGGCACCGCGCGGGCTGAACCGGCTCGCACGGCACGCCCGCCGGCCGGTTCCCGCGCGCAGACCGAGGGTTTTCCCTGCCCAAATCGCCGAGGGGGTTCCCTCATTGGGAGGCGACCGCTGCGGCTTCTAGCCTGAAGGCGTGCCGCTCACCGGGCACACCGGGGCCGGTCCCCACTCGCGCGAACCCCCCACCGGCAACCCCACGAGGAGACCCATGCCCGGGCCGAAACGCGTCGGAAAGGCCGCCGCCACCGTGGCGACCGCTGCCGCCGCCACGGGCACGGTCGGTGGGGCCGACACGATCTGGACCAACCCGAGCTGTACGGACGCCACCCACGGTGGCGAAGCGGTGCCGGACATTTCTCCGGCGGCCTGGACACCTGCCAGGGCGACAGCGGCGGTCCCCCGCTCACCGGGGGCGTCCTGGCAGGGATCACCACCTGGGGCAACGGCTGCACTCGTGAGCCCCGGAAGGCTCCTGGGGTAACACCTCAGGTAGATACCAGGGGGCGCTGCGGGCCTCCACGAGCGGCCCGCAACGCCCCCTTTCCATGTCCTCCGTGTTCCCTGTCCTCGGTGTTCCCCGTCCTCCGTGTCACTTCCGTGGACCGGCTCTCACCCGCCTGTTTGAATGAGCGGCGGATGGGAGGGTCGCACATGGTGTCCACAGACCGTTTCCTGGCCTTCGCCGCGATGTCCCTGCTGGTGATCGTGATCCCGGGCCCCAGTGTGCTGTTCGTCATCGGCCGGGCGCTGGCCCACGGGCGCCGCACCGCCGTGGCGACCGCGCTCGGCAACGTCTTCGGCTCGTACCTGCTGGTGGTGGCGGTCGCGGTCGGCATCGGTTCGCTGGTCGAGCGGTCGGTCGCGCTCTACCTGGCGGTGAAGCTGGCGGGGGCGGCCTATCTGGTCGTCCTCGGCGTGCAGGCCTTCCGGCACCGCAAGGAGCTGAAGGCGTCGGCGATCGGGACGGTGCCGACGGGTCCGGCGCGCGGCGATCTCCGTACGGTCCTGGACGGCGTTCTGGTGGGTGCGACCAACCCCAAGGGGGTGGTGTTCTTCGCCGCGGTGCTCCCCCAGTTCGTCGACCACTCGGCAGGTCGTGTGCCGTTGCAGATGCTCCTGCTGGGCCTGGTGCCGATCGCGATCGGCCTGGTCACGGACACCCTGTGGGGGCTGACGGCCGCCGCGGCCCGCACCTGGTTCGCCGGCTCGGACCGCAGGCTGTCCCTGATCGGCGGTGCGGGCGGGTTCACCCTGATCGGGCTGGGGCTGACGGTGGCGGTGACCGGCCGGGCCGACTGAGACGCCACGGCCCGGGTGTCAGGGCCGCGGGGGTACTACGGTCCCGAACCGGATGTCGTACGGCGTTCCGGCGTGCATCACCTTCAGCATCCGATCCCCTTCCTCGGTCACCTCGTCCCGCTGCGCCCGGGTCAGCGTGCGGAACGGCTCGATGACGAGCGAGCCCTCCTCCAGCTTCCACACGCCCGCCAGGAAGCCGTCGACGAGCAGGGTGCGGTAGGCCTGGTTGCCCACCGCGTTGCGGCCCTTGAGGCCGGGCGGCACGACGCGGGTGCGGTCGGCGTGGGAGAGGAGGAGGTTGTCGTACTCGGGCAGGAAGCGCGGCGGGGCGGGCGTGTCCGGGTCGGGGCGGGGCGCGTCGGGCAGGTCGAAGAGTTCGACGCCGTGCTCGTCGCGGAAGGTGACGAGCCGTGGGCGCAGCCGTTCGAAGACGTCCCGCAGCCGCGTCAGGCCCGCCCAGGTCTGCATGTCCTTCACCGAGGCCGGTCCGAAGGCGCCGAGGTACCGCAGGACGACGGCGTCGGGCGCCGGGGCGGGCTCGGCGGGGCGTCCGAGCCAGTGCTCGACGGTGGTGAGTGCGACCTGGCCGCTGCTGCCCCACAGGCCGCGCGGGGTGACCTGGACGAGGGGCAGCCGGCAGCGGGCGGCGAGGGCGAGGGCCTGTGGGTCGGCGTCCGGCCATGCGGCGAGCAGCGCCCGGCGCAGCTCGGTCATGGTGCGCGGTGCGGCCTCCACGAGGTCGCGGGCGAGGGCGGCGAGCCGGTCGAGGTCGACGCCGGCGAGACCCTTGCGGAAGGCGGCGAGTTCCCGGTCGAGGGCGGGCTGGACGAGCGGCCGCAGGGTCAGGCAGTCGTCGGCGGTGTGGGTGTGGACGGTGGAGCGCAGGGTGGCGATGCGGACGACCTCGCGGTCGGCCATGAGCCGTGACAGGTGCTCGGGCGCGAATCCCTCGAGCCGTGCCGCCAGCGCGTGGTACGGCGGCTTGACGTTCTGCGCCTGGAGGCCGAGCAGGTGCGCGACGGCCGCCTTCGCGGACAGCGATGAGCGCCGGAGCAGGAGCTGACGGGCGAGGGTGGCGCGGTTGAGGGCGCGGTGCGGGAGGACGGAAGCGGTGGCGGTGGTCCGGCCGGCCGTCCGGGCCGCGGAGCTCGTCTTGGTCATGCCGGGGACGCTAACGGGGATTGCGGACAGCTACTGTCCGCAGCTTCCGTCCCGCGGAGGGCAGGGCCGAGCGGTACGTCGCCGGAATCCCGGCGGGACGGCTCCCCGCCCCCTGCCGGTCGACGGAGGACGCCGGGCATCACCGGTCCCCTCCCTGCTTCTTCGCCTCCTCGATCGCCTTGAGGTAGTCGTCCGGCGACAGTTTCGCGCACTCGGGCAGGCCGTTGTCCGCGGTGTCGTCCTTCGCGGCGACGATCGCCTTGGTACACGAGGCGATCGCCGCCGCGTCGGCGGCCCCTCCGGCTGACGCGGAAGGGCTCGGGGCCGAGCTTTCGCCGCTGCCCGAGCCGAAGGGGGAGCATCCGGTCAGCATGAGCACGGCTGCGGCGAGCAGGGAGATGGTGGTGCGGCGCATGAGTCTCCTTGGAAGCCGAGTGGTGGCCGAATCATGCACCCGAACGCGCACTTTGAGTGATCTTCGAGTGACGCTGTGTCCGTGTTGTGATCTGCGCGCGACCTGTCGGACTCCGCGTCCCGCGGTCCTCGCCGCCGCCGGCCCTCACACCGCCCTCACGCCTCTCCGCATCATCGGCGCGCCGCCCGCCCCGCGCATCCCGCCCCGGTCACACCGACATACGGTCGACCAGGGAGCAGCCCCGACATCCGAACGCCGCGCCCGTCCAGCCCCGACGAACAGCAGCCCGGGACCGACAGGAAGTCCGTCCGGCGCCGCGCCCTGCCCCAGGCGGCCCCTTCGGCGTCAAGGGGCCGCGCGTCGAGGTGACACCCGCCTGTGCGCCGCGTTCACTGCTCGGCGGCCTCTCGGGCGATCTGCTCGAACTGGGCGCCCATCGCCTCGGAGAGCGCCTGGGCGGCGGAGAGCGGGCGCACCATCACCGTGAACTCGTCGATCTTGCCGTCCTCGTCGAAGTGCAGGAAGTCGCAGCCCTGGAGCTTCTTGCCGGCGACGGTGGCGGTGAAGACGAACGCGTGGTCGCGGCCGCCGGAGTCGGCGATCTCGCGGACGTAGGCGAAGTCCTCGAAGACCCGGGACACGCCGCGCAGGATCGCGGCGGTGATCGCCTTGCCCGGGTACGGCTTGAAGGCGACCGGGCTGGTGAAGACGACGTCGTCGGCCAGCAGGGCGGCCACGGCGTCCATGTCACCGCTCTCGACGGCCTTGCGGAAGGGGTGCATCAATCCACCTCTGCATGCTCAATTATTTGAATAGGTGAGGTGGAGGTTAGAGGGATGGACACCCGCTGTCCATCTCTGTGAGCAGCTCCTCTTCCCGTCCCCTCCAGAGGAGGTCGCGTGATCTCGCCAGTCACTTAGTTGACTAATAACGTTGGTGCTACCGTGTGCCCATGGCTTTGCGGAACGCGGTGATGGCCGCGCTGCTGGAGGGTGAGGCGTCCGGCTACGACCTCGCGAAGGCGTTCGACGCGACGGTCGCCAACTTCTGGATGTCCACGCCCCAGCAGCTCTACCGGGAGCTGGAGCGCATGGAGGCCGAAGGACTGGTCACCGCACGTGTCGTCGAGCAGGAGCGCCGTCCCAACAAGCGGCTGTTCTCCCTGACGGAGGCCGGACGGAAGGCCGTCCGCGCCTACACGGCCGAGCCGCCGGGCAAGCCGGCGGTGATCCGGGACGAGTTGCTGGTCAAGGTGCAGTGCCTGGACGCGGGCGACATCGAGGCGGTGCGGGCGGCCATCGCCGAGCGCATGGAGTGGGCCACCGCCAAGCTCGCCCGCTACGAAAGGCTCCGGCAGCGCCTCCTCGCCGGACGCTCGGAGGAGGCGTACTTCGCCGAGGCCGAGCGCATCGGCCCGTACCTCACGTTGCTGCGCGGAATGTCCTTCGAACGGGAGAACCTCCAGTGGGGGGACATGGCACTCCGCAGGCTCGACCAGCGCTCGGCCGCTCTGAAGTGAACGGCCGACCCGGCGGCCGGCCTGCGCGCCCCGTCCTGCGGCCGCTGAGCCTGCTCACGGCGGGCCTGGCGGAGCTGCCCTAGGACCGCACCTCGAAGCCTCCGCGGCCGTTGAACCGGACCTCCCGTACGGCGTCGAAGCCGTCCGCCGGCGTCGGTCTGCGCAGCCGCTTCGACGTCGCGAACACGCCGATGTCGGGGACGCGGTCGCGGCCCTCGCGGGCGGCGTTGCGACGGAGGGAGCCCGGGAGGTCCGGCGGGAACCAGTACGCCGTGACCGTCGCGCCGTGGGCGTGGCCCAGTTCCACCAGCGGGCACCACTCCTGCGGCGACGGGTTGGTGTTGTCCACCGCCACCGGCCGCCCCGCTCGGAGTGCCTCCTCCACCTGCCGCATCTGCCGCCGCTGCTTGTTTCGGGCGCTGCGCGGGAACAGGTCCTTGCTGACCAGCACGTACCGGCCGGACAGGCGCTGCGCGTAGAAGGTCGACTTCCCCGACGCCTGCAGTCCGACGAGCACGGCCATGTCCAGTCCTGTCGCCATACGGGCCACGATGACACGCGCCGGCGGGCGGGTGGAACCGTCGCCGTCGGCCCGCGGGGGCCGCCGCTCCGTGCCCGGCCCCTCGTTTCTCCCCTGCGAGCCCACGAGCGCCGCGCGCGCCGGGCGGCGCGGATCGCACCGGCCCCGAGGACGACCACGAGGGCTGCGGGCGTGCGGGGGCGGGCGGCCGGGGCGAGCGCCGATGCGCCCGACCGCGGGGAGGGACACCGGCCGGCCTCGTTCCGGCCGAGGACCGAACGGCCCATTCGCGCCGCTGCGGCGGTGGCGGACCATGAGAGTGCGGAGGAGTACGAGGACCACGGAGGACCACCGGGGGGCATCTCGCTGGAGAGCGTCGTGACGAGGGCGGCGCGCGGCCGGCGGCCGCCGTGCGGGATCGCGGTCGGCGGGCCGGGCGCCGGGAAGGCGGGGCGTTCGGTGAAGGAGACACTGTCTCTCGGGCGCATCGCGGGCGTGCGCGTCGGCCTGCACTGGAGCGTGCTGGTCATCGTCGTGCTGATCGCCGTCGCCCTGGCCCGCGGGCGGCTTCCCGCGGCCCACCCCGGCCACCCGGCCTGGGCCTACTGGGTGGCGGCGCTGCTGGCCTCGCTGGTGTTCCTGGCGTCGCTGCTCGCGCACGAACTCGCCCACGCGGTCGTCGCACGCCGCAACGGCGTCCAGGTGGACGGCATCACGCTGTGGATGCTGGGCGGGGCCGCCCGGCTGCGCACCGAGGCGCCGACGCCGGGCGCGGAACTGCGCATCGCCGCGGTCGGGCCGCTGACCAGCCTGGTCGTGGGCGGGGTGTGCACCGGCCTGGCGGTGGGGCTCGACGCCCTGCACGTCCCCGGGCTCGTGGTGGAGGCCGTCGCCTGGCTCGCCGCCATCAACATCGTGCTGGCCGTGTTCAACGCCCTGCCGGCCGCCCCGCTGGACGGCGGACGGCTGCTGCGGTCGTTCCTGTGGCACCGCACCGGTGACCGGGTACGGGCGACCCGGGGCGCCTCGGCCGCCGGCCGGGCTCTCGGCTGGATCCTGATGGCCGGCGGGTTGGCCGCGGTGGTCTTCGCGGGCAACCTGTCGGGGCTGTGGTCGGCGCTGATCGGCTGGTTCCTCATCACCACGGCGACCGCGGAGGCCCGCCAGGCGGAGCTGCGCAGCGCCCTGCACGACGTCCCGGTGAGCGGGGTGATGACCCGGGACCCGGTCACCGTCCCCACCGCCATGACCGTCGACCGGTTCCTGACCGAGGCGCCCTTCGACCGGTTCCGCCACTCCGCCTTCCCGGTCCTTACGCCCGACGGCGGCGTGGCGGGACTGGTCACCGCCGGCGCCGTCCGCGACGTGCCGCCGCACGCCCGGTCGGCCACCACGGTCGGCGAGGTGATGCGCCCGCTGCCGGACATCGAGACGGCCGCGCCCGGCGACATGGTCCTGGATCTGCTGCCCCGCCTCCAGGAGAGCCCTGAGCGCAGGGCACTCGTACTCGACGACGGGCGCCTCGTCGGCATCGTCACGCTCGCCGACATCAGCCGTGTCGTGACATGGCTGACCGGCACCCCCCACCCGAAGGGCTGACGGCGAGCGGACGGTTGTGCGCCCCCGCAGCCCTGCCCCCTCCCCTCTCCGGGGACTCCGCCCCTTCACCCCGCGAGGGACGGAGTCCACAACGCCCAGGGCCGGGAAGGGCAGGGGCGCCCTCAGTCCAGCCCGGCGGCACCCCCCGCCTCCCGGCGCCGCACCTCCACCGCCGTCACCGCCATCGCCAGCGGCCCGGGGGCCAGGAACGCCAGCGGCAGCAGCATCCAGGCGCACAGGGCCGCCGTCGCCAGGGCGAGCAGGACCAGGGCGCTGCCCCCCGCGTCCCGGACCGCCGTCCCGGCCGCCGCACGCACCGCCGTGGGCCAGTCGGTGAGCGATTCGGGGCGGGCGCAGGCGCGCAGGCCCACCACCGCGGCGCACGCGCCGATCGCCGCGGCCAGGGCCGTGAACGCCGGTGCGCCCGGCAGGCCCGCGCCCGCCAGGGCCAGGTCCGCGGCCAGCAGCAGCACGCCCGCGAGGGCCACCGCCCCGGCCGCCAGGTCCCCGGCCCGCAGGCGTTCGCGCAGCGCCCGCAGGTACCGCCCCGCCGTGACCGGCCGCCCCTCCCCCGCCCCGCGCAGGACCGCGCACGCCGTCGACAGGGCCGCGGGCGCCGTCAGCAACGGCAGCGACGTGACCGCCGTCGCCAGGCCCACGCTCAGCACGTCCGCGAACAGCGCCATCCGGGGACCGAAGACCTCCCCGGGCTCCCGCACCGTACGCCCGCTCATCCCTTCAGCCCCGAACTCGCCATGCCCTCGACCAGGAACCTCTGGAAGGCGAGGAAGAACAGCACGATCGGCAGCAGCGCGATCACCGACATGGCGAACATGGGGCCGAACGCGGAGGTGCTGGAGGCGTCCACGAACGACCTCAGCGCCAGCGTCAGCGTGAACTTCTCCGGCGAGAACAGGTAGATGAGCTGGGTGAAGAAGTCGTTCCACGTCCAGATGAAGGTGAAGATCGCCGTGGTGATCAGGGCGGGGCGGGTCAGCGGCAGGATCACCAGGAAGAAGCTGCGGAACGGCCCGCAGCCGTCGATCCGCGCCGCCTCCTCCAGCTCGCGCGGCAGCCCGCGCATGAACTGCACGACGAGGAAGACGAAGAACGCCTCCGTGGCGAGGAACTTGGGCAGGATCAGCGGCCAGTACGTGTTCACCATGCCGAGCTTGTTGAAGATGATGTACTGCGGGATCAGCACGGCGTGGTGCGGCAGCATGATCGTGGCGATCATGAAGGCGAACAGCGGCCCCCGGAAGCGGAACCGCAGCCGGGCGAAGGCGTACGCGGCCAGGGAGCACGACAGGACGTTCCCGACGACCGCGCCGCCCGCGATCAGCAGCGAGTTGCCGAGCAGCCGCCAGACGGAGACGCCGTTCACACCGTCCAGGGCCGTGGTGTAGTTGGACCATTCCAGGTGGCTCGGCAGCAGGTTCAGGCTGGCGATGACCTCGTTCGCGGGCTTCAGCGAGGTCGCGAGCAGCCAGGCCAGCGGATAGAGCATCACCAGCAGCGCGGCCAGGCAGCCGGCGTGCAGGGCCACCCTGCGCCAGGCGATCGGCTTGCGGGCGACGGAGGCGGTCGTACTCATCGGTCCCCCTCGGAGGCGTAGAAGACCCAGGACCGCGAGGTGCGGAACAGCACCGCGGTGACCGCGCCGATCACCAGCAGCAGCACCCAGGCCATCGCCGAGGCGTAGCCCATGTGGGAGGCGACGAAGCCGCGGTCGTAGAGGTAGAGCGTGTAGAACAGCGTCGAGTCGGCGGGGCCGCCCTTGCCGGCGCTGACCGCGAAGGCGGGGGTGAAGACCTGGAAGGACTGGATGGTCTGGAGCACCAGGTTGAAGAAGATCACCGGGGACAGCATCGGCACGGTGACGGACAGGAACTGCCGCCAACGGCTCGCCCCGTCGACCTCGGCGGCCTCGTACAACTCCCCGGGGATCTGCTGGAGCCCGGCCAGGAAGATGACCATCGGCGCGCCGAACTGCCACACCGTCAGCAGGGCGACCGCGAGCAGCGCCCAGCCGGGCCGGGTGACCCAGCCGCCGGTGCCCAGGAGGTGGTCGACCGTGCCGCCGTCGTTGAAGATCGCCCGCCAGACGAGGGCGATCGACATGGAGGCGCCGAGCAGGGACGGCGCGTAGAAGGCGGAGCGGTAGAAGCCCTTGGCGCGGCGCATGGACTTCAGGGCGAGGGCGACGGCGAGAGCGAGCCCGAGCTGCAGCGGTACGGCGACGACGACATACGTCAGCGTGGCCATGACCGAGCGCCAGTAGCGCGGGTCCTCGGTGAACATCTGGGTGTAGTTGCGCAGGCCCACCCAGCGCGGCGGGTTGAACAGGTCGTAGTCGGTGAAGGAGAGGTAGAGCGAGACCGCCATCGGCAGCAGGGTGAGCACGGTCGCGCCGAGCACCCACGGGGACAGGAACACCCAGGCGGCGCCTTCGCGACGGCGCTTCGGCCGGCTCGGGGCCGCCGGTCGCGTGCGGGGAACTCCGGTCGCCTGTACGTCGGTTGCCGTCATGACCTCAGCTCCGCCTTCGCCTCGGTGATGTAGTTCCGCGCCGCCTCGCCGGGCGACATACGCTCGTACGACACCTGGTCGTAGTCGCGCTGGAACGTGGTCTGCAGCGCGTTGTCGCCGGACGGGGGCGCCTGGGGCGGGGCCTTCAGGTCGCCTTCGAGCGAGGACTGGTAGTCGGAGATGGTCTTGTCGAAGTCCTTGAGGGCGGGGGCGAGCTTCTTGCGCAGGTTCTCGTTGACGGGGATGCCGCGGGTCGCGCCGAGGATCGCCCCGGCGTCGGGGTCGTTGAGCATGAAGTCGATCAGCTCGGCCGCCTCCTCGGGGTGGGAGGTGTGCGCGGCGGCGCCCATGAACATCGACGGTTTGAAGTACTGGCCGGGGGTGCCGTCCTCGCCCGACGGCATGGGCGCGAGCGCGATGCCGTCCGGGACGAGGACGAGGAACCCGCTCGCGGGGGCGTCCCAGTTGACGTCGGAGACCGCCTTGCCCCGCCCCAGCGGGGTGTTCTCGACCGAGCCGTCGAGCTGGGTGGTCTGCTCGGCGGGCGAGACGGCGCCCTCGCGGCGCAGCTTGTCGGTGAAGGTCCACCAGCGGGTCAGGTCACCGGCGGTGAAGCCGAGCCCCCGGTCCGGGGTGTAGAGGGACTTGCCCTGACCGCGCAGCCACACCTCGAACGCGTCCTCGCTCTGCCCGGGGTCCGTTCCGCCGGGCTTGCCGGTCTTCTTCGCCAACCGCCGCATGGCGTCGGCCCACCGACTCCACGTCCAGCCCTCGTGGGGAAGGGCGACGCCGGACGCCTGCCACTCCTTGACGTCGTACACCATCGTCTCGGTGCCGCGCCCCTGCGGGATCGCGTACTGCTTGCCGTTCACCCTGCCCGTGGCGAGGAGTCCGGCGTCGATCTCGCCGGTGTCCAGGGCCGCCTTCTGGGTGCCGAGGTCGAGGAGCACTCCCCCGTCGGCGTACTGGTCGATCATGCGGTAGTCCAGTTGCATCACGTCGGGGGCGTCGCCGCCGGCGGCCTGGGTGGCCAGCTTCTGCTTGTAGGCGTCGTAGCCGGAGAACGACGTCTGCACCCGGATCCCGGGGTGCCGTTTCTCGAAGAGCGCGACGGCCTTCTCCGTTCTCCCGGCTCGGTCCGGGTTGCCCCACCAGGTGTAGCGCAGCACCGTGGTGCCGCCCGAGCCGCCGTCTTGGTCCGTGCCCGAGCAGCCGGTGAGCGCGGCGCACAGCGCCAGCACCACGGCCGCCGAGCAGGACAACCTCGTCCTGTGTCCGGGCATGGGTCACCCCTCTCGCCAGAAAGCGCTTACACGCTTCAAGGGACCCTAGGTATGGTCCGGATGTCACAACAAGCCCTGTGCACCGCTTCCTTGGGACGGAGCCCGAGCATGTCTTCCGACACAGCACCCCGCCGCCGCGCCGCCGTCGTGGGCCTGGGCGCCCGCGCCCGGCTGTTCACCGAGGCCCTGTCGGGGCCGTACGCCGACCGGATGGAACTGGCCGGGTTCTGCGACGTCAACGCCCACCGCATGGCCGTCCACAACGACTGGATCACCGCCGATCACTCCGGCCGCCCGCCGGTACCGGCGTACGCCGCCGAGGACTTCGAGCTGATGCTGCGCCGTGAGCGCATCGACCTGGTGGTGGTGTGCAGCGTGGACCACGCCCACGACCACTACATCGTGGCCGCCCTGGAGGCGGGCTGCGACGTGGTGACCGAGAAGCCGATGACCACGGACGCCGAGCGGGCCCGGCGCATCCTGGACACCCGGCGCCGCACCGGCCGTGAGGTGCGGGTCGCCTTCAACTACCGCTACAACCCGGTGCATTCCGCGGTACGGGAGCTGCTGGCGGCCGGGGAGATCGGCGAGGTCGGTTCGGTGCACTTCGAGTGGCTGCTCGACCTGCGGCACGGCGCCGACTACTTCCGGCGCTGGCACCGGGAGAAGGCCAACTCCGGCGGGCTGATGGTGCACAAGGCGACGCACCACTTCGACCTGGTCAACTGGTGGCTGGGCTCCCGTCCCGAGACCGTCTTCGCGCAAGGAGGCCTGTTCTTCTACGGCGACGAGGCCGGCCGGCGCCGGGGCCTGGCCCGCCCCTACCGGCGCGCCCACGGCTCCCCGGAGGCCGACGGCGATCCGTTCGCGCTGCGCCTCGCGGACTCGCCGGTGCTCAGCGCGCTGTACCTGGACGCGGAACGCGAGGACGGCTACCACCGGGACCAGAACGTGTTCGGCCCGGGGGTGACCATCGAGGACGACATGGCGGTCCTGGTGCGGTACGCATCCGGCGCGACCCTGACGTACCACCTCACCGCGTACGCACCCTGGGAGGGCTACCGCATCGCCTTCAACGGCAGCGAGGGGCGGCTGGAGCTGCTGGTGGAGGAGTCCACCTGGTCGCCGCGCCGGACGGGGGCCGCCGCCGGTCCGGTGCTGCACGGAGCCGAGACCGACGCGCGGGCGGGGCGCACCGAGCTGCTGCTGCGCCGGTTCTGGGAGCGGCCGCGCGAGGTGAAGGTGGCGACCGGCGAGGGCGGCCACGGTGGCGGGGACGTACGGATGCTGGCGGATCTGTTCGGCGAGCGCGCCGAGGACCCGCTGGGGCGGCCGGCCGACGCCACGGACGGGGCCCGTTCACTGGTGACGGGGCTGGCCGCGAACAGGTCGTTCGAGACGGGGCTGCCCGTACGGGCACGGGAGGTACTGGACGTCTGAGCCGCCCCCGGGGCTATACATGCAGTGTATACACTGCATGTATAGTCACTCCATGCCTTCGACGGGGAAGATGAACAGACGTGCGGCCGGGTTGCGTGCGGCGGCGGTTTTTCTCGCCACCATGACCTCCGTGCTCTCGGGTTGCACCACCCTGCACACCACCGAGCCCAGCGCCGTCCGGGCGCGCGCCGCGGCGGGTGCGCCGGCCCGGCTCGGGACCGTCGACTGCCGCGAGGCCAAGTGCATCGCGCTGACCTTCGACGCCGGGCCGAGCGAGAACTCGGCGAAACTGCTCGACATCCTGAAGGAGAAGAAGGTTCCCGCGACCTTCTTCCTGCTCGGCAAGGGGCACATCGAGAAGTACCCGGAGCTCGTCAAGCGGATGGCCGCCGAGGGGCACGAGGTGGCGAGCCACACCTGGGACCACAGGATCCTCACCCGGATCTCGCCACGGGAGATACGCCAGGAGCTGGAGAAGCCGGACGAGGCGATAGAGCGGCTCACCGGGCACCGGCCCACGCTGATGCGCCCGCCGCAGGGCCGTACGAACGACACCGTGCACCGGATCTGCCGCGAGCTCGGCCTCGCCGAGGTGCTGTGGAGCGTGACCGCCAAGGACTACATGACGTACGACCCGGCCGTGATCGAGAAGCGCGTCCTGGACCAGGCGTCCCGGGACGGGATCATCCTGCTCCACGACCTCTACCCGGGCACCGTCCCCGCGGTGCCCGGGATCATCGACGCGCTGAAGGAGCGGGGATACGTGTTCGTCACCGTGCCGCAGCTCCTGGCGCCGGGGAAGGCGAAGCCGGGCGAGGTGTACCGGACCTGACGGGTCACCGGCTCTACGTTGAGTACCTGCCCAGGTCACCGTGTGGCCGGTGGTGGATCACCAGGTCAGGTGCAGGCTCCCGGGCGAGCGGTGGATCAGGGTGGGCCGCATGGCGACGGGGTGGTCCTCGGCCAGGCGCAGGCCCGGCAGGCGGCGGGTCAGTTGCTCCAGTGCGATGCGGAGTTGTTCACGGGCAAGCTGGGCACCGGGGCAGCCGTGGACGCCGAGGCCGAAGGCGAGGTGGCGCACGGGGGTGCGGGTGATGTCGAACTCGTCGGGGCGCGGATGCCGGGCGCCGTCGCGGTTGGCGCCTGCGAAGGCGACGAAGAGGTGTGCCCCGGCGGGGAGTTCCGTGCCCGCGAGGGTGACGGGGCGGGTGGTGACGCGCCGGAAACCCTGGAGCACGCTGTCGTAGCGGGCGGCCTCCTCGACGGCCGCGGGGATGCGGTCGGGCTCCGCGCACAGCAGCTCCCACTGGGCCCGGTGCCGCAGGAGGTGCAGCACGGTGGTGCCGATCAGAGCCGTCGTCGTCAGGTGACCGGCGAGGAGGAGGTTCTGCAGGTGGGCGACCGTCTCGTGCCGCTGGTCGAGCGTCAGCCCGCCCTCGCCCGGCGCGAGAGCGGCGAGGTGTTCGCCGATGAGGTCCTCGCGGGGGTGGACGCGCCGGTCGCGTACGTACGCGTCGAGGATCCGCTGCATCGCGACGACGTCCTCGGCTGCGGCGATCTGCTCGTCCTCCTCCAGCGGACGGAACAGCAGTGCCTCCGCGCGGTGACCGCCGCGGACCACGGCCGGCACGTCGGCGGCGTCAAGGCCGACGAGCCGCCCGATGACCTCGCCGGGGAGCCGCCGGGCGTAGGCGGACATCAACTCCACCTTCCCGGCCCCGGCGAAGGCGTCCACGAGGGCGGCGGCGCGTTCGGCCGCGTACGGCAGGACGGCGGCGACCCGGGCGGGCGAGAGGCCGCGCACGATCGGGGTGCGCAGCTCCTGGTGGCGGGCGCCGTCGGAGGTGACGACGACCGGGCGCCCGCCGAAGCCGCGGCCGAGCACGGCGAGCGCGGCCGGTGAGGGTGTGACGTCGGGACGGAGCGCGTTGGCGGACGAGAACTCCTGCGGCCGCCGCAGCACCTCGCGAACATCGGCGTCCCGTGCCACCAGCCAGGCGTCCAGCTCGGAGACGAAGGTGAGACCGTCGGCCTGCCGCGCCCGGGCGTAGTGCGGATAGGGGTCGCGCGTCAACTCGTCGAGCCTGCTGTGCAGTTCGTTCTCCACGGGGCGCCCTCCGGCCCGGGGTCGGCGTCGCCTCATGGTGCCGTACGCACGTGCGGACACGGTAGGCCGCCGACGCGTCGCAGGGCGGTCGCGGACCCGTGCCCGTACGATCTCCCGGTGGTCCTCTTCCGGCTCGAACGCGTCACCCCGCTCCCGGTCGAGCAGGCCTGGCTCCGGCTGACGGACTGGCCGCGCCACGCCGACGTGGTGCCGCTGACCCGCGTCAGGGTGCTGACGTCCGGGCCGGCGGGCGCGGGCACGGTGTTCGTGGCCCGCTCGGGCGTCGGGCCGCTCGCCTTCGACGACCCGATGGAAGTGGTCGACTGGCGGCCGCCGACCCGGTGCCGCATGGTCAAACGGGGCGGTGTCGTCACCGGCTGGGCGGAGATCGAGGTGCGTCCGCACGGCGGCACGGGCTCGCGCGTGGTGTGGCGGGAGGAACTGGCCGTACGCCTGCTGCCGGCGCTGTTCGACCGGCCGCTCGGGTGGCTGGCCCGACGGATGTTCGGGCGCGCGGTGGACGGCCTGCTCCGGCCGGATCCGGACCCCGGTGTCGGCGGTGGCGTCCGCAGTCCCCGGTCATGACCTGCGCTCGCCGTGGCAGCGGGTTCAGGCCACCGATCCGATCCGCCGGGCCGGTGACGGTGCCGTGTCGTGGTGGATCGGGGTGTGGGCGCCGGTGAGGGGGACGCCGCTGCCGCCCCGCCGGTTCGCGACGATCTCCGCCGCTATCGACAGGGCCGTCTCCTCCGGGGTGCGGGCGCCGAGGTCGAGCCCGATCGGGGACCTCAGGCGGGCCAGTTCCAGTTCGGTGACGCCGACCGCGCGCAGGCGCTCGTGGCGGTCCAGGTGGGTGCGGCGGGAGCCCATCGCACCGACGTAGGCGACCGGGAGGCGCAGCGCCAGCCTCAGCAGCGGTACGTCGAACTTCGCGTCGTGGGTCAGGACGCACAGGACCGTGCGGGCGTCGACCTCCGTGCGCTCCAGATAGCGGTGCGGCCACTCGATGACGATCTCGTCGGCCTCGGGGAAACGGGCGCGGGTGGCGAAGACGGGCCGGGCGTCGCACACGGTGACCCGGTAGCCGAGGAACTTTCCGACGCGCACCAGCGCGGAGGCGAAATCGATCGCCCCGAACACGATCATCCGGGGTGGCGGAACGGAGGACTCCACCAGGACCGTGAGCGACGCTCCGCAACGTGAGCCCTGCTCTCCGATCTCGAGGGTGCCGGTGCGTCCGGCGTCCAGGAAGGCGCTCGCCTCGGCCGCCACCGTGCGGTCCAGCTCCGGGTGGGCGCCGAAGCCGCCCCGGTAGGTGCCGCCGGGGTGGACGAGCAGCGCCTTGCCGAGCAGTTCCGCCGGGCCCGACGCGATCCGGGCCACCGCCGCGGCCCGTCCGTGCGCCGCGGCGGCCAGCGCGGAGGCGAGCACCGGGCGGGCGGGGTCGGCCGCCCGCAGCGGGGTGACCAGGACGTCGATGACGCCGCCGCAGGTCAGGCCCACGGCGAAGGCGTCCTCGTCGCTGTATCCGAAGCGCTCCAGGACGGTTCGGCCGTCCTGGAGCGCCTGCCGGCACAGCTCGTACACCGCGCCCTCCACACAGCCGCCGGAGACCGATCCGATCGCCGTGCCGTCGGCGTCCACCGCGAGGGCCGCCCCCGGCTGCCGGGGGGCGCTGCCGCCGACCGCCACCACGGTGGCCACGGCGAAGTCGCGGCCCTGCTCCACCCACCGGGTCAGCTCCTCGGCGATCTCCAACATCTCTCGGTCTCCTTGACGGCGCTTGTGCGAAGAGGGTCCCTCGGGGGACCGGCCGGCGCACGCCGAGCCGGTCCCGGTCGGGAGGACCGGCTTCGCGGTGGCCCGGTCGGCCCGGCCGGCCCGGTCCACAGGGCGGGCGGGGGGACGGGTTACGCCGTGCCCGTGAGGTGTTCGGGGCGTACCGGCGTCCTGTTCAGCTCCAGGCCCGTGGCGTTCCGGATCGCCGCGAGCACGGCCGGGGTCGATGACAGCGTCGGTGCCTCGCCGACTCCGCGCAGGCCGTAGGGGGCGTGGTCGTCGGCCAGTTCCAGGACGTCCACCGGGATCGTCGGCGTGTCCAGGATCGTGGGGATCAGGTAGTCCGTGAACGACGGGTTCTTCACCCTCGCCGTCTTCGGGTCGACGACGATCTCCTCCATGACCGCGATGCCCAGCCCCTGGGTCGTACCGCCCTGGATCTGGCCCGTGACGGACAGCGGGTTGAGCGCCTTGCCGACGTCCTGGGCGCAGGCCAGTTCGACGACCTTCACCAGGCCCAGCTCGGTGTCGACCTCCACCACGGCGCGGTGCGCGGCGAAGGAGTACTGGACGTGGCCGTTGCCCTGGCCGGTGCGCAGGTCGAAGGGCTCGGTCGGGCGGTGCCGCCACTCGCGCTCGACCTCCACGGCCTCGTCGCCGAGGACGTCCACCAGGTCGGCGAGCACCTCTCCGGCGTCGGTGACGACCTTGCCGCCCTCCAGCAGCAGCTCCGCCGTCGCCCAGGCCGGGTGGTAGGAGCCGAACCTGCGGCGGCCGAGCTCCAGGACCTTCTCGCGGACCAGCTCGCAGGCGTGCCTGACGGCGCCCCCGGTGACGTACGTCTGGCGGGAGGCGGAGGTGGAACCCGCCGAGCCCACCTGCGTGTCCGCCGGGTTGATGGTCACCTGGGCGACGCCCAGTTCGGTCCGGGCGATCTGCGCGTGGACGGTGACACCGCCCTGGCCGACCTCCGCCATCGCCGTGTGCACGGTGGCGACCGGTTCGCCGGCGACCACCTCCATGCGGACCCTGGCGGTGGAGTAGTCGTCGAAGCCCTCGGAGAAGCCGACGTTCTTGATGCCGACCGCGTAGCCCACGCCCCGCACGACGCCTTCGCCGTGCGTGGTGTTGGACAGGCCGCCGGGGAGCTGCCGCACGTCCGCGCCCTCGGAGCTCTCCCACTGGCGCTCGGGAGGCAGGGGCATCGCCTTGACGCGGCGCAGGAGTTCGGCGACCGGTGCGGGGGAGTCGACGACCTGGCCGGTCGGCATGACGGCGCCCTGGGACATCGCGTTGCGCTGCCGGAACTCCACCGGGTCCATGCCGAGCCGCTGGGCGAGCTTGTCCATCTGCGCCTCGTACGCGAAGCAGGCCTGGACCGCGCCGAAGCCGCGCATGGCGCCGCAGGGCGGGTTGTTGGTGTAGAGGGCGACGGCCTCGATGTCGACGTCGTCCACGACGTACGGGCCGACACCGAGCGAGGAGGCGTTGCCGACCACGGCCGGGGAGGACGACGCGTACGCGCCGCCGTCGAGGACGATCCGGCACTTCACGTGCGTGAGCCTGCCGTCCTTGGTGGCGCCGTGCTCGTAGTACAGCTTCGCCGGGTGGCGGTGGACGTGCCCGAAGAAGGACTCGAACCGGTTGTAGACGATCTTGACGGGTTTCCCGGTGCGCAGGGCGAGCAGGCAGGCGTGGATCTGCATCGACAGGTCCTCGCGGCCGCCGAAGGCCCCGCCGACGCCCGCCAGGGTCATCCGGACCTTGTCCTCGGGCAGGCCGAGGACGGGCGCGATCTGGCGGAGGTCGGCGTGCAGCCACTGGGTGGCGATGTACAGGTCCACTCCGCCGTCCTCCGCGGGGACCGCGAGACCGGACTCGGGGCCGAGGAAGGCCTGGTCCTGCATGCCGAAGTGGTATTCGCCCGCCACGATGACGTCGGCCCGCTCGCGTGCCTTGGCCACGTCGCCGCGGACGATCGGCTGGCGGTGGACGATGTTCGGGTGCGGGACGTGGGCGGCGTGGTGATCGGTGCGGTTCTCGTGGACGAGGGTCGCGTCCGGGGCCGTCGCGGACGCCTCGTCCGTGATGACCGGCAGTTCGCGGTACTCGACCTTGATCTTCGCGGCGGCGCGGCGTGCGGTCTCCGGGTGGTCGGCCGCGAGGATCGCGACGGGCTCGCCGTGGTGGCGGACCTTGCCGTGGGCGAGGACCGGGGTGTCCTGGATCTCCAGGCCGTAGTTCCTCACGTCGGTCGGCAGGTCGTCGTACGTCATCACGGCGTACACGCCGGGCGTGGCGAGCGCCTCGCTCGTGTCGAGGGAGACGATCTCGGCGTGGGCGACCGGGGAGCGCAGGATGTGGCCCCAGAGCATGTCCTCGTGCCACATGTCGGACGAGTACGCGAACTCGCCGGTGACCTTGAGCGTGCCGTCCGGGCGGAGCGTGGACTCGCCGATGCCGCCCCTGGTCCGCGCACCCTGCGTGATCTTGGTGGGGACGCCGTTGGCCATGGTCAGATCCCTTCGGACTGCCGGGCGGCCGCCAGGCGGACCGCGTCCATGATCTTCTCGTAGCCGGTGCAGCGGCACAGGTTGCCCGACAGGGCCTCGCGGATGTCGGCGTCGCTCGGGTCGGGGTTGCGTTCCAGCATCTCGTCGGCCGCGACCAGCAGGCCGGGGGTGCAGAAGCCGCACTGGACGGCGCCGGCGTCGATGAACGCCTGCTGGACGGGCGAGAGTTCGGTTCCCTCGCCGGTGTGTGAGCCGGCGCCGTCGGCCTGCCACCGCCGGGCCTCGTCCAGGGACGTGCCGCACGCACCGCTCCCGCGGGACCGCTGCTTCGCGTACTCCGCGAGGCCCTCGACCGTGACCACCTCGCGGCCCTCCACCTGTCCGGCCGCGACCAGGCAGGCGCACACCGGCACGCCGTCCAGGCGGACCGTGCACGACCCGCACTCGCCCTGCTCGCAGGCGTTCTTGGAGCCCGGAAGGCCCAGCCGTTCGCGCAGCACGTACAGCAGGGACTCGCCCTCCCAGACGTCGTCGGCCTGCTGAGGGCGTCCGTTGACCGTGAAGTTGACGCGCATCACGCAGCTCCCTTCGAGGTGGGGCGGGTGCCTCGGTAGGACTCCCAGGTCCAGGTCAGTGTGCGGCGGGCCATGACGCCGACCGCGCGGCGCCGGTAGCGGGCGGTGCCCCGGACGTCGTCGATGGGGTTGCAGGCGGCGGAGCACAGGTCGGCGAACTGCTGTGCCACCGAGGGGGTGATGACCTTGCCGTTGTCCCAGAAGCCGCCCTCCTCCAGCGCCGCGTTGAGGAACTCCTCGGCGGCCTCGGCCCGCACGGGCGTGGGCGCGGCCGAGCCGATGCCGGTGCGGACCGTGCGCGTCCGGGGGTGCAGGGCGAGCCCGAAGGCGCACACGGCGATCACCATGGCGTTGCGGGTGCCGACCTTGGAGTACTGCTGGGGGCCGTCGGCCTTGTTGATGTGGACGGCGCGGATCAGCTCGTCGGGGGCGAGCGCGTTGCGCTTGACGCCGGTGTAGAAGGCGTCGATCGGGATGCGGCGGGAGCCGCGCACGGACTCCACCTCGACCTCGGCGCCCGCCGCGAGCAGGGCCGGGTGGGCGTCGCCGGCCGGGGAGGCGGTGCCGAGGTTGCCGCCGACGCCGCCGCGGTTGCGGATCTGGGGGGAGGCCACCGTGTGGGAGGCGAGCGCCAGGCCGGGAAGCTCGGACCGCAGGTTCTCCATGATCTTGGTGTAGGGGACCGAGGCGCCGAGTCGCACGGCGGCCTCGCCGACCTCCCACTCGTACAGTTCGCCGATGCGCGTGAGGTCCATCAGGCACTCGGGCCGGCGGTGGTCGAAGTTGATCTCGACCATCACATCGGTGCCGCCCGCGATCGGTACGGCGCCGGGGTGCTCCGCCTTGGCGGCGAGCGCATCCTCCCAGCTTGCGGGGCGAAGGAAGTCCATGGAACCGGCTCTCTCTTCTTCGTCTCGTGGGCGGTACGGATCGAGCCATATCCGGTGCGGCGGGCCCGGCTCGTTCAAGTGCTGTTCACGGGGGATGCAGCCAGTACACCGCCGGGTACTCCAACGGGGTCAGTCACCGAAGACATGAAGGAGTTGGCTGGTGAGGGCGACCGTCTTGTAGATTCATATGAATGGAGGCCGTCCGTCACCCCTCCGGTTTCCCCTGGAAACACGACGCACCGGCGGCGACCGCGAGCACGGCTTCCGAAAAGCCCAGGCCAACGCCCTGGCCGACCGACCATGGACTTCCGGACAAGAACGGCGGCAACGACACATGCGGCTGCGCGCACTGCTGAACACCGACGCGCTGGGGCTGCGGCTGCTCGGCGGCGAGGACGAGCTCGACCGTACCGTGCGCGGAGTGATGACCACGGACCTGAAGGACCCCAGCCGGTACCTCTCCGGCGGTGAACTGGTCCTCACGGGCCTGGCGTGGCGGCACGACCCGGCCGACTCCGAGCCCTTCGTGCGCATCCTGACGAACGCCGGGGTGGCCGCGCTCGCCGCGGGCGAGGCGGAGCTGGGCGACGTCCCGGACGACCTGGTCGTGGCGTGCGCCCGGCACCGGCTGCCGCTGTTCGCCGTCCACGAGTCGGTGGCGTTCGCCACGATCACCGAGCACGTCGTACGGCAGGTCTCCGGCGAGCGGGCCGGGGACCTGGCGGCCGTGGTGGACCGCCACCGGCGGATGATGACCCCCGGCCCGGCGGGCGGCCCGGACGTCGTCCTGGACCTGCTCCACTCCGACCTGGACCTGCGGGCCTGGGTGCTCTCCCCCACCGGCCGGCCGATCGCCGGGCCGACGCCCGGGCCCACCGCGGAGGTGTGCGCGCGGCTGGCCGCCGAGCACCTGGCCGCGACGCGCACCGGCCGCCGCGCACCGCACCGGGTCACGCTCGGCACGACGACGTACTCCCTCTTCCCGGTCCGCGGCTGGGGGCACCGCCCGGCGGTGGCCGGGGAAGGGCGTGACGGCGGCGGCTCGCGGGACGTGCGCGAGACGGTGCTGTCCGACTGGCTGCTCGCGGTCGAGGCGGACACCGGGGACTGGGCCGAGGAGCGGCTCGACCTGCTGCACGGCGTCACCCAGCTCATCGCGGTCGAGCGGGACCGGCGCGACGCGGCCCGCACCGTGCGGCGACGGCTCGCGCAGGAGGTCCTGGAACTGGTGCAGACGGGCGCCGCGCCCGCCGAGATCGCGGCCCGGCTGCGGGTCGCCGCGCCCGTGCTGCTGCCGGGGCTGGGGTCCGCGCCGCACTGGCAGGTGGTGGTGGCCCGGGTCGAGTGGGACGGCGGGGAGATCGACAGCGGGCCGGTCGCCCAGGCGCTGCTGGAGGAGATCCTCGTCGACGCTCCCCCGGGCTCCGCGGGCAAGGGGTATGCCGGGGCCCCCGGCCCGGAGCACTCCGACCGCATCGCGGTGGCCCACACGGGGGGCGAGGCGATCGCGCTCGTACCGCTTCCGGCCGTGACCTCCGAGCACGACGGCTCGGAGCAGGGCCTCCTCGCCGACGCCCTGCTGCGGGCGGTACGGGACCCGTTGTCCGCGGGACTCGCCGACGACGGCCGCCTCACCCTGGGCGTCAGCGCCGCGGTGCACTCCGCGGAGGGACTGCACGGCGCCTTGGAGGAGGCGCGGCACGCCCGCCGGGTCGCCGCCGCCCGCCCGGGCCGGGTGTGCGCGGCCGGGCACCAGGAGCTGGCCTCGCACGTGCTGCTGCTGCCGTTCGTCCCGGACGACGTCCGCCGCGCCTTCACGGCCCGCCTGCTCGACCCGCTGCGCGACTACGACCGCAGGCACCGTGCCGAGCTGATCCCGACCCTGGAGGCGTTCCTCGAGTGCGACGGCTCCTGGACCCGTTGCGCGACCCGGCTCCACCTGCACGTCAACACGCTGCGATACCGGGTAGGGCGTATCGAGCAGTTGACGAGCCGGGACCTCTCGCGCCTGGAGGACAAGCTCGATTTCTTCCTCGCGTTGCGCATGAGCTGAGGTCAGGACGGCAGCGCACCGGGGGTGGCAACAGCCGCCGGTGTCCCACGACTTTGTGAAATCCTTCACCCACCCTCTTGGCCCGGTGCCGCGATTGGTGCTGGAATGCCGCCACCACCTAAAGCTCGATGGCGTGCTCGGGGAGGGCAACGTGGCGCATACCGCCATGTCTGGTACCGGAACGACCGCAGCTGACGATCCACTCCAGACCGCGGTATGGCGGCTGCGCTCGCGCGCCTGCTGGGCCGACGCGGCGGCCCTTCTCCGGCAGGAGACGGCGGACGCCTCGCTGCAGCGGGCCGCGCTGCTCGTCGAGCGGTGCCTGTACACGGAGCAGGGCTGGGAGGAGGCCGAGGACGCGCTGCGCACGGCCGAGGCCCTCGCCCACAGTGACGACGAGCGGGGGGCGGCCGCTTGTGAACGCGGGTACTTGGCGTACGCCGCCACGTTGCTCGGGGTCCGGGACCGGTCCGACGAGGCGCGGGCGGCGCTCGGCCGGGCGGCGGCGCTGATCCCTCCGGGGGCGCCGGGGCGGGCCCTGCTGGACTTCCGGCGCGGGCTGGTGGCCCAGAACCTCGCCGACGCCCCGCAGGCGGCCCGTGCGGCCTACCGGCGCGCCCACGCGGGCGCCGCCGCGCACGGCGACGCGCTGCTGCTCTCCTTCACCTGGCGGCACCTGGCGGGGCTCGCCCTGCGGGACGGCGAGGTGACGGAGGCGCGGAACGGCTTCGCCGAGTCGCTGCGGATCCGCGAGGAGCTGGGCTACCTCGTCGGCACGGCACCGGCCCTGGCGTCCCTGGCGGACGCCGAGTCCGAACCGGAGGCGTCCCGGCTGCGGGCGGAGGCGGGACGGCTGTTCCGGCTGCTGGGCGGCGTGCCGACATGGCTGGCGCGGCAGCTCGCACCGGCGAAGCCGGCCGCATCCTAGGGATTCGCCTGGATTCGTCCCGGTCTGTTCTCAGAAGAAGCTGAGAGACTGCTGTGCCAGGCTGGCGCGCCGATCCCATGGCCACCCCCCCGGAGGAGCGCCCGATGACCGTTTTCAACGGCCTGCCCGCGCATGTGCTGTTCGTCCACTTCGTCGTCGTCCTGGTGCCGCTGAGCGCGCTGGCGCTCGTCGTCAGCGCGCTGTGGCCGAGGGCCGCGCGACGGCTGGGTCCGATCCTGCCCGTGCTCGCGTTCGTCACCTTGGTGACCGTTCCGCTGACCTCCCACGCGGGTGAGTGGCTGGAGCGGCACGTCGGCAGCGACCCCTTGGTGCGCAGGCACGCCGAGCTCGGGGACGGCCTGCTGCCGTGGGCCCTGGGCCTGTTCGTACTGGCGGCGGCCGTGTGGTGGACGGCCCGCCGGACGCCGGCGCCGCAGGGTGCCCCGGCCGGGCCGCGGGGCGGCGCGGTCGTCCGGGTGGCGGCGGCCGTGCTGTCCGTGGTGGTGTCCGTCGGCGCGGTGGTCGACGTGTACCGCATCGGCGACTCCGGCGCGAAGGCGGCCTGGCACGACTCCTTCTCCAAGACCGCCACCGGGCACGGGGACTGAGAGCCCCGAGCGAGATGGGCGCCCGGCCGGTCACAGGCTCCGGAACAAAACGGGCGCCCGGTCGGTCACAGGCTCCGGACCAACGTCCACAGGGCGTCGCGGAAGGCGGGGTCGCGGAGGACGAGGAGGGTGACGGCGAGGAGGACGACGGCCGCGAGGACGGCGAGCACCGCCCGCCGGCCGAGGCCGTCCCGGCCCGTCCGCCGCGCCCCTCCGCCCGTCCGGAGCCGGTACCGTCGTCGGGCCCGCTGCTCTGCTGGGAACATCACCATCGGTCACCCCCGTGGGGCGGTCGCCCCCTCTCCGGACGGCACGCGCCGGGCCACCGGAGCGGTTCCTTCCCCCTGCGTCCCGTCAGGAGGCGCCGGCGAAGTGTTCCCGTACGAGTGACTGCACCACCATCAGATCCTGGGCGGCCAGCGCGTCGAGCAGGGCGGTGTGTTCGGCCGCGTCGGCGAGCAGGCCGGCACGGCCCCGGAACGCGGGGGCCTCGACCAGGGGCCACTGGGCGCGGCGGTGCAGGTCGTCGGCGATCCGCAGGAGCTGCTCGTTGCCGGCGAGGGCGAGGACCGCGCGGTGGAAGGCGCGGTCCGACGCGGCGTAGGTCGCCCGGCACCCGGAGGACGCGGCGCGGACGGTCGCCTCGGCCAGCGGGCGCAGCTCCGCCCAGCGTTCGGCGGGGACCGTGCGGGCGAGCCGCAGCATCACCGGGACCTCGATCAGGGCCCGGATCTCGGCGAGTTCGGCCAGTTCGCGGGCGCCGCGCACGACGACACGGAAGCCGCGGTTGGGGACGACCTCGACCGCGCCCTCCAGGGCGAGCTGCTGCATCGCCTCGCGCACGGGGGTGGCGGACACGCCGAAGCGTTCGGCGAGCGCGGGCGCCGAGTAGACCTCGCCCGGTGTCAGCTCGCCCGCCACCAGCGCGGTGCGCAGGGCTTCCAGGATCTGGCCGCGGACGGAGGCCCGCTGGACGACGGGGCGCCCGCCCTCCGGGCAGGAGAACCCGGCGGCGGCCTCTTCCCGTACGTACGGCTGTGGCATCGGCGGCTCGCTGTGGGTGTGCTCACCGCGTGTGGCACCCGCGGCGGCGTCCCGCTCGCGGACCTCGCCCGCCGCCCTGAGCTGGTGGGGCACCCGCGCGGCCGCCGTGCGGGACGCCGACGCCCTCGTCTCGGTGGAGTCCTCCGCACGGCGGGAACGGGCCTGCTCCACGGGCTCCTCCTCCGGTCGTTGCGGCGTTCTGCACGGTGCGGTTCGTTCACGACGGTTGTTACCGCTCGTAAAGCACCATAGGCACCTTACGCTCCGGTTCCCCCACAGACCATCTTCGATAAGGTAAGCCTTGCCTTTCGAGAGCCCGGCGAGCAGTGCGAAACGGCGGCCCCCGTACACCCCTCTTCGCGCCCCCGCGCTCGCGCAGGGCGGTGCGGCGCAGGGCGGTGCGGCGCAGGGCGGTGCGGCGCGGGCCGGGTTCCCGGCGCGGGGCGCGGCACAGGTGCTCGGCGACCGGGGACGGCGGGCCCGCCCGGCCGTCGTGAGGGGCTTCGGACCGCGCCCCGGGGCCACCCGCGTCACCCGCCCACGCACCGGAGAAGGCCGACCGCGTCGCCAAGCCGACCGGAACAGGGGCGTGTTGAGCGGGTTTCAGGGGGACCCCGGGTCGGCGGCCGTGGTCCGGGTGCCGTAGGATCCAGCCCCGGATGAGACCCCGCGCGACCCACACGCGTTTCACAGGTTCCTCACTTGTCGCAGGAACTTTCCGTGGAACCACCCGCACGGGTAGTCTTGTTCGAACTCAACTCCCGCCCCTCAAGCGGCAGTTCGAGCAGAACGCCGTCCAGGGCAATCCCTTGCACTTCCTTGGCGGCCTCTTGCCCCGAAACCCCCTGAGGGGCGGCGGGATTGGGCCACTATGGCGGGCGTTACGCCCTATCCCAATGCAAGGGACCCCAGATGAGACTGACCGACATATCGCTGAACTGGCTGCTTCCGGGCGCCGTACTGCTCCTGGGCATGCTGGTGGCGGTGGCGGTGCTCGCGCGTGGCAAGCGCTCCTCGGGGGAGAACGCGAGCGCGGACGACTCGTGGGAGCGCGCCGAGGAGCGCCGCAGGCGCAAGGAGACCATCTACGCCACGGCCTCCTACGTGCTCCTCTTCTGCTGCGCGGCCGTCGCCGCCGCGCTCTCCTTCCACGGCCTGGTCGGCTTCGGCCAGCAGAACCTCGGCCTGACCAACGGCTGGGAGTACCTGGTCCCGTTCGGCCTGGACGGTGCGGCCATGTTCTGTTCGGTGCTCGCCGTCCGCGAGGCCAGCCACGGCGACGCGGCGCTCGGCTCCCGGATCCTGGTGTGGACGTTCGCGGCGGCCTCCGCCTGGTTCAACTGGGTGCACGCGCCCAGGGGCGTCGACCACGCCGGCGCCCCGCAGTTCTTCGCGGGCATGTCGCTGTCCGCCGCGGTGCTCTTCGACCGCGCCCTGAAGCAGACCCGCCGCGCCGCACTGCGCGAGCAGGGCCTGGTGCCGCGCCCGCTGCCGCAGATCCGCATCGTCCGCTGGCTGCGCGCCCCCATCGAGACGTACAAGGCCTGGTCGCTGATGCTCCTCGAGGGTGTGCGCAGCCTGGACGAGGCCGTGGAGGAAGTGCGCGAGGACCGGCGCCAGAAGCAGCTGAACAAGGCGCGTCGCCGCGAGCAGCAGCGCGCCGAGCGCGTGCAGTTGAAGGCGCTCAGCCGCGGCCACCGCGCGCTGACCGGCGGCAACGGCGGCCGTCAGGTCGAGGTGCAGACCGTCGAGCGGGCCCCCGCACCGGTCTCGTCGGAGCCTGCCATACCCGCGGGAGAACTGCCCTCGCGCACCCGCCCTTCGCTCCAGCCCGTCCGGAACTCCGCCGCTGACCCCATCACCGTCGACCTCACCGCCGAGGACGACACCATGGCCCTGCCGCGGCTCGACTCCCTGGAGCGCAAGCTCAAGGACCTTGAACAGCAGTTCGGCTGAGACCGGACACCATCCCGGGAAGGGGGCGCGGCACGATGCCGCGCCCCCTTCCCGTTTCGCGTGCCGCTTCCCGCGGGGTGCCACAATCGGTTCAGGCGGCTTCCGCGTCGAGGTCGAACCACACCGCCTTTCCCACGCCGTGCGCCCGTACGCCCCACGCGTCCGCCAGCGACTGGACGAGCACGAGCCCCCTGCCGTGCGTGCCGTCGTCGGCGCTCGGTGCGTGCAGCCTCGGCCTGCGTCCCGCGAAGTCCCGCACTTCCACGTGGAGTCCGCGCGAGGAGACGGTGGCGGTGAGGACCGCGTCGCGGTCGGTGTGGATGAGCGCGTTGGTGACCAGTTCGCTGGTGAGCAGTTCGGCTATCTCGGAGCGCCCCGGCCTGCCCCAGTGCCGCAGCAACTCCCTGAGCGCCCTGCGCGCTTCGGGCACCGCCCGTAGGTCCGCCCGCATCAGCCTGCGCCTGAGCTGAGGGGCCGCCGACCGGTCCGTCGGCGTGTCGGTCGCTTCCTCCGTCGTCTTCGCCGAGGAGGCCCCGATGACCACGGGACCGCTCCCTCGTGCTCGCCTCTTCATGACCCCCGCCCCGTAGGTGGATGCCGGTTCCCCCTGCTCGAACACCTCCACGGAGATGCATGCCCCGTCGGCGGACCGGCAGTCATGGGGACGGCGTTTCTCCTCGACTTCCGGACATCGAGGCGTTCCGCGGTGACGCCGCATCACCCTTCATTAGCCCAAAAGGATTGTTATTCATATTGTCGGTATGTCGGATATGACACAGATCAGGATGGTCTGTACGTTCAATCTCGCATCGGCTTTCAGCCGACGTCTCTCAGACAGGAGAAGTGACATGGCAACGCGTTCCACCGTTGTAACCGCCGCGTTCGCGGCTGCCGCGGCCCTGGCGGCCACCGGCATCACCTATGCCAACGCGGCCTCCGAGCCGGCCCAGGCGGCTCCCGTCGCCCCGGTCGCCGCTGCCCCCGCCCCCGCTGCCGCCCCCGCCCTTCCCCAGGGCGGCAACGGCGACAACAACAGCAAGGGCAACGAGGGCCGCGAGGGCCGCGAGGACCACGAGCGGGGCGAGGAGGAGGACCACGAGCGTGGCTTCGAGCACGAGCACTTCGGCAAGGTCCGCATCAACGAGCGTGAGTACCCGGCCATCCCGGACGGTTGCGTCACCATCGTGAGCGGCCTCGGCTCCAAGAGCCTCAACATCCGCAACGACAGCAGGAAGACCGTCGAGGTCTTCTCCGGGGCCACCTGCGACAACGGCGCTCCCATCGCCGTCGTCGGCCCCTGGAGCCAGAGCGACGGGGTGCACCCCCGTCACGTCAAGGGCGGCGTCAAGGTCAAGCACGGTGTCGTGGGCAGCTTCCGCGTCATCCGCGACCACCACGAGAAGGGTGAGCGCGGCGAGCGCGGCGACCGCGACTGACCGAACCGTCCGCATGAAACACACACAACGAGAACCCCGGCCCGCCGGAATCGGGCCGGGGTTCCGGTCTTGGAGCCTCGCACAGCGAGGCGCACCGCGTCACGGCCTGGGCACGTTGCGCAGGTTGGAGCGGGCCATCTGCACCATGCGGCCGACACCGCCCTCCAGCACGATCTTCGAGGCCGACAGGGCGAAGCCCGTCACCATCTCCCGGCTGATCCTCGGCGGAATGGACAGGGCGTTCGGGTCGGTGACGACGTCGACCAGCGCCGGGCCCTTGTGCCTGAAGGCGTCCTTCAGGGCCCCCGCGAGCTGCTTGGGCTTCTCCACCCGTATGCCGTACGCGCCGCACGCGCGGGCCACGGCCGCGAAGTCGGGGTTCTTGGCGGCGGTGCCGTACGCGGGCAGCCCGGAGACCATCATCTCCAACTCCACCATGCCGAGCGAGGAGTTGTTGAACAGGACGACCTTCACCGGCAGGTCGTACTGCACCAGAGTGAGGAAGTCGCCCATCAGCATGGAGAACCCGCCGTCGCCCGACATCGACACCACCTGCCGGCGCCGGTCGGTGAACTGGGCCCCGATCGCCATCGGCAGCGCGTTGGCCATCGACCCGTGGGAGAACGAACCGATGATGCGGCGGCGGCCGTTGGGTGAGATGTAGCGGGCGCCCCACACGTTGCACATTCCCGTGTCGATCGTGAACACGGCGTCGTCCTCGGCCAGTTCGTCCAGGACGGAGGCCACGTACTCCGGATGGATCGGAACGTGCTTTTCGACCTTCCGCGTGTACGCCTTGACGACCCCCTCCAGGGCATCGGCGTGTTTCTTGAGCATCCTGTCGAGGAAGCGCCGGTTCTCCTTGGTCCGCACCCGCGGGATCAGACAGCGCAGGGTCTCCTTGACATCGCCCCACACCGCGAGATCCAGCTTGGAGCGGCGGCCGAGGTTCTCCGGACGGACGTCGATCTGGGCGATCTTCACATCGTTCGGCAGGAAGGCGTTGTACGGGAAGTCGGTGCCCAGCAGGATCAGCAGGTCGCACTCGTGAGTGGCCTCGTAGGCGGCGCCGTAGCCGAGCAGGCCGCTCATGCCGACGTCGTAAGGGTTGTCGTACTGGATCCACTCCTTGCCCCGAAGGGCGTGTCCCACCGGGGACTTGATCTTCTCGGCGAACTCCATCACCTCGGCGTGCGCGCCCCGGGTGCCGCTGCCGCAGAAGAGGGTGACCTTCTCGGCCTCGTCGATCATCTCCACGAGCCGGTCGATCTCGGCGTCGCCCGGGCGGACGCCGGGCCGGGAGGTGACGAGGGCGGTTTCGGCGGAGCGGTCCGGCGCGGGCTGGGCGGCGATGTCACCGGGGAGCGAGACGACGCTCACCCCGCTGCGGCCGATCGCGTGCTGGATGGCCGTCTGCAGCAGCCGGGGCATCTGCTGGGGGTTGGATATCAGCTCGCTGTAGTGGGAGCACTCGCGGAACAACTGGTCGGGGTGGGTCTCCTGGAAGTACCCGAGGCCGATCTCGCTGGAGGGTATGTGCGAGGCGAGGGCGAGCACCGGGGCCATCGAGCGGTGGGCGTCGTACAGGCCGTTGATGAGGTGGAGGTTGCCGGGCCCGCAGGAACCGGCGCAGGCGGTCAGCCTGCCGGATATCTGGGCCTCGGCGCCGGCCGCGAAGGCGGCGGTCTCCTCGTGCCGGACGTGCACCCAGTCGATCGCGGAGTTGCGGCGCACGGCGTCCACGATCGGGTTGAGGCTGTCGCCCACCACCCCGTACAGGCGCTCGACCCCCGCCCGTACGAGGATGTCGACGAACTGGTCGGCGACGCTCTGCTTGGCCATGAATCCACGCACCCCTTCGCTGTGCCTGGGATCCATGTATCCACACCGGCCGCGATCACGCCTCCCAGACGGCGGCCGCCGTACGGTCATCGGCGTAGCCCTTCACCCTCACCAGGGTGTCGGCGAGGAAGGCGGCGAGACCCGGCACCTCGCCCGTGGACCAGCGGGCCGTCAGGTGCTCGGCGAGTTCCGGTTCGTCGCGCAGCGGGTCGGCGAGACCGCCCGAGCACAGCAGGAGCGTGTCCCCCGGTCGGGCGACGGAGGCACGGAACAGAAAGGGTGAACGGGGCGGCTCGAGGGCCGGTTCGTAGGGACTGGGGGGTGTGGTGATGCCGAGGTCCATGGTGAGCCGGTCGCCCTCGGGGGTCTCGTGCGGTGGCGAGCCGAAGCCGACCACCGGCTCGCCGGCGGCGTCGGCGGCACGCGGCTCGATGTCCTGCCACTCGCCGTCCCGCAGCCGGAACAGGCCGCCGGGGCCGACGCCGAAGAAGACGCGGATGCGGCAGGCGGGGTCGGCGGGCAGCAGCAGACAGCGCAGGCCTGCGGTGTACTCCTCCGGGTCGGCGCCCCGGGCGGCGGCGCCGGCGCGGAGTTTGCCGAGGCTCCTGTCGGTGAGCCGTTGCAGGCCCGACTTCAGGTCGCCGCGCCGGGCCGACCGGATGTCCTCGCCGAGACGGAGGTGACTGCGCCCGACGGCGCGGCCGATCCAGTGACACGCCTCGGCGGCGGCGTGATGGGCATCGGGCGCGCCGCGTTGGCCGGTGGCCAGGGCGACGAGCACCAGGGCCTGGTCACCCGCACCGAAGCGTGCGGTGAGCAGGCAGTCCCGCCGCGGCTCACCCCGGTAGCGGGCCGAGTCTCCGCGCACCGAGACCGCCCGCAGGGTGCAGGACCCGTACCGGGCCCCGTCCAGCACGGTGTCGGGGACGAGGGCGGCGAGGTGGTCGGGGTCGGCCGCCGGGAGGGCGGTGGGCTCCGGGTCGTAGGTGGGCGGGCCGGAGCCGATGTAGTCGACGGGCGCGGGCGGAGGGGGTGGGGTGTTCGACGGGGCGTCGCGGGGCGGCGGCTCGGGTGCGGTGTCGGCGGACGCGGGCTGCGGGGGGACGGCCGGTGGGTCCGAGGAGACGGCCGACGGCTCGGAGAAGACGGCCGGCGGCTCCGCGGTGGACGGGGAGGTCGCCGGGTCCGGTTCGCGGGTGGACGGGGGCTCCCAGGGGGCGCGTGCGCGCTGCGGGGCGCTGGGGCGGGGCGGCGCGCTGGGCTGGGGCGCGTCCGTGCCGTGAGGACCGCTCCCCCGCACGACGCCCTCCCCCACCGTCCCCGCGGCGGAGGCGAAGCGGTCGTCGATGGTGTCGGACGCCGGGGCCGGCCCCGTGTCCCCGGTGGAGTCGTCGTACAACTGCCCCCACCAGTCGTCCTGGTGACCGGTGGGCCTGTCCCCCTGCTGGCTCATGCCCCCAATTGTCCACCGCCGAGGGCGGTTTAAAACGGGGCATCTGGAAAATCCGGCCGGGACAGCGGCCCGTGAGCGGCGTGTCGGCCCGCACGTCGAACGGTGATCCGAAACGGGCCGGGACGGAAGGGTGGCGGGGGGGGGGGGGGGGGGGGGGGGGGGGGGAGGGGGGAGGGGGGGGGGGGGGGGGGGGGGAGGGGGGGGGGGGGGGGGGGGTGGGTGTGTTGTGGAAAACAGTGGA
>NZ_JBVHTR010000010.1:90856-137335 GCF_055565775.1 Streptomyces sp. NPDC028331
CCTCCCTCCCCCCCCCCCCCCCCCACCACCCCCCCCCCCCCCCCCCCCACCCCCCCCCCCCCCCCCCCCCCCCCCCCCCCCCCCCCCCCCCCCCCCCCCCCACCGGGGTGACGGGCCGGCACGCCTCCGGAGCCCCGTCACGTCTTGTGCGCTGCGCCGACGTCACCTTGGCAGAGGGGCGGGGGCTACGGCGATGATGTCGCCGGGCGGGTTTGCGCCGTGGCCGTTTTCCGCCACGGTCCGCGCCGCCGGTCTTGTCGTCGGGGAGGGACGAACAGCCGATGCTGGCAGCGATAGGCCTGGACGAATCGCTCGAGTCCGCGTACCGCGCACTGGTGTCCGTGGGCGCCGCCGAGGTGCCCGATCTGGCACGGCGGCTGATGCTCGGTGAACAGCAAACCGAGCGCGCCCTGCGCGGACTGGAGCGGCAGGGCCTCGCCGCCCAGTCCTCGGGGCGGCCCGGCCGCTGGGTCGCGGCACCGCCCGGCGTGGCGCTGGGCGCGCTGCTCGCTAGGCAGCGGCACGAGCTGGAGCAGGCCGAACTGGCGTCCGCACTGCTCGCCGAGGAGTACCGGGCGGCGGCCTGCGAGCCCGCGGTGCACGACCTGGTCGAGGTGGTGATCGGCGCCTCCGCGGTCGCCCAGCGGTTCCTGCAGCTCCAGCTCGGCGCCGCCGAGGAGGTGTGCGCCCTGGTCACCGGCAACCCGGTCGCCGTGACCGGAGTGGAGAACGACGCGGAGGAGCAGGCGGCCGGCCGCGGGGTCCGCTACCGGGTGGTGGTGGAGCGGGCGGTGCTCGACCGGCCCGAGGGCATCACCGAGCTGACCGCCGCGCTCGGCCGCGACGAACAGGTGCGGGTCGTCGAGACGGTGCCGACCAAGCTGGTGGTCGCCGACCGGTCGCTGGCCCTGGTGCCGCTCACCTCGCACACCGCGGAGCCGGCCGCGCTCGTCGTCCATGCGAGCGGACTGCTGGAGCTGCTGTCCGGGCTGTTCGAGTCGGTCTGGCGGGACGCGCTGCCGCTCAGGCTCGGCGCGTCCGGCGTCACGGAGCAGCACCCGTACGGCCCCGACAGCACCGATCTGGAGGTGCTGTCCCTGCTGCTCGCCGGCCTGACCGACGCGAGTGTCGCCAAACAGCTCGACCTGGGCCTCAGGACGGTGCAGCGCCGGGTGAAACGGCTGATGGAACTGACCGGGGTGACGACCCGTCTGCAACTGGGCTGGCAGGCGTACGAGCGGGGCTGGCTGGCCCGGAGTTGAGTCGACACATCGGATCTCTCCCTGCCTATTGACCCCCTGACACCTCATCTTTACGTTTTCTCGCGGGACAGATCCGATGACTGTCGAGCCGCCGGGAGGCAACCGTGCCCAGTCCGTCCAGACGTACCGTCCTGGCCACCGGATCCGCCGTCGGCGGCGCGCTGTTCGCCGGGGGCCTGCCCGCGCGGGCGACGGCGGCCGATCGCGCCGGTGGGACCTCCGACCCCTGGCGCACCGTCCTGGACGACGCCGACCTCGTGTGGCAGCGGATGCCGGCGACCTGGTACGAGGGCCCGTTCCTGGGCAACGGCTTCCTCGGCTCGGGCATCTACGCCGAGCCGGGCAGCGAGACGCGGGCCGTCCGGTTCAACGTCCAGCACTCCGAGGTCCAGGACCACCGCCCCGAGTTCGGCTCGCTGTTCGGCCTCGCACGGCTGCCGATCGGGTACTTCACGCTGGAGCCGGTGGGCACGATCACCGCCGTCGACTGGCGGCTCGGGCTGCACGACGCCGAACTGACCGGCACCGTCACCACCGACCGGGGCACGCTCGCCCTCCGCGCCCTGGTGCACTCCTCCCGCTCGCTGCTCGCCGTGGAGGTCGCCCCGAGCGCGGGCGAACGCGGCTTCCGCTGGGTCTTCCACCCGGCCGACGCGATCAGTCCGCGCGCCGCCTTCAAACCGCTGCCGGACGGCTACCAGGGCAACCCGCCCGCGGAGGTCGGCGAACACGGCGGCGTCCACGCCGCCGTACAGCCCCTGCTGTCGGGCGGTCAGCATGTGACGGCCTGGCGGGAGACCGCACGGGGCGGACGGAGCACCCTGTACGCGTACGTGGCGCACTCCTACCCGCGGACGACGGCACTGGACCAGGCGCTGCGGGCGGTCCGCGACGGGTCCCTGCTGCCGTACGACGCCCTCGCGGTGACCCATCGCGCGTGGTGGCACGCCTACTACCGCAAGAGCTTCCTGTCCCTGCCCGACGCGCGCATCCAGCGCTTCTACTGGATCCAGCTCTACAAGGCCGCCTCGGCGGCCCGGCGCGAGGCGCCCGTGATGGCGACGAGCGGCCCCTGGCTGGAGCCCACACCCTGGCCCAACACCTGGTGGAACCTCAACGTCCAGTTGGAGTACTGGCTGATCCACGGCTCCAACCACCTGGAACTGGACGCCGTGACGCGGGCGCTCGGGGAGTTCCGCGACAACCTGGCCAAGGAGGTGGCGCCCCAGTACCGCTCGGACTCGCTCGGCATCCCGCGCACCACGGACCCGCACCTGGTGAACGGCGCGGCGGGCACCCTCACCGGCTACGGCGTCGGCATCCCCGGCCAGGACCCGCCGACGCCCGAGGTCGGCAACCTCACCTGGGCCCTGCACAACGTCTGGCTCAGTTACCGGCACACCCTGGACGAGTCGATCCTGCGCGACGTCCTCTACCCCCTGCTCCGCAAGGCGGTCAACTACTACCTGCACTTCCTCGAGCCGGGCCCGGACGGCAGGCTGCACCTGCCGGCCACGTTCTCACCGGAGTACGGCGGCGACTCCCGCGACTGCAACTACGACCTCATGCTGCTCACCTGGGGCTGCCGTACGCTCCTGGAGTCGGTACGGCTGCTCGGCATCGACGACGAGTCGGCGCCGCGCTGGCAGGAGGTGCTGGCCCGGCGGGTGCCCTATCCCACCGACGAGAACGGATTCATGATCGGTGCGGACATCCCGTTCGCCAAGTCGCACCGCCACTACTCCCATCTGCTGGCGGTCTACCCGCTGTACGAACTGACCGGGCGCACGCCCGAGGAACGTGCCCTCATCGAGAAGTCGCTGGCGCACTGGGTCGGCTTCGAGGGTGCCCTGCAGGGCTACACCTTCACGGGGGCCGCCTCGATGTCCGCGCTGCTCGGCAAGGGCGAGGACGCGCTGAAGTACCTCGGCGAGCTGATGACCCGCTTCATCCAGGCCAACACCATGTACAAGGAGTCGGGCCCGGTCATCGAGACCCCCCTGTCGGCGGCCCAGTCCCTGCACGACATGGTGTGCCAGTCCTGGGGCGGGATCGTCCGCGTCTTCCCCGCGCTGCCCGCCGCCTGGGCTGATCTCACCGTGCACGACTTCCGTACCCAGGGCGCCTTCCTGCTGTCCGCCGTCCGCCGGGGCGGAGTGACGCGCTGGGTGCGCCTGGTCAGCGAGGCGGGCGCACCCTGCGTCGTACGACACGGCCTGACGGGCGCGATCGAGGTACGGGACGGCAGGGGACGCCCGCTGCGGTACGAGACGGTGGACGACGGAACGATCCGCATCCCGTTGCGCAGGGGCGACTCGGCGCTGATCACCGCGAAGGGCGACCGCCCCGACCTGACGATCGCGCCCGTCCCACCGAACGGAACCGCTCCCCGCTGGGGCCTGCCGGCCTGACGGCCGGTCATGTGCGTGGACGGCGGGTCCCCCCAGGGCCGTCATGGCTCCGGGAGGCATGACGGCCTGCGGCTAGTGCCGCGGCAGGCAACGTCTGCCCGTCAAGGAGCGCGACGGGGCGAACGTTGCCTGTCGCGTCGCTAAGACGGCCACCTGCCCCGCTTGGCCTCCATCGCCGCCTTCCCCTCCGCCCCCTTCCGCCTCCAGTCCCGCCGCAGCTCCGCCCGGACGCGCGCGTCCGTCTTCGCCACGATCCACTGGTTCTCCCGGAGCAGCTTCCGGTAGCTCTCCAGGCGCCGCACCGGCAGCTCCCCGTCCTCGACGGCCGCCAGTACCGCGCACCCCGGCTCCGCGCCGTGCGCGCAGTCGTGGAAACGGCACCGCTCGGCCAGTTCCTCGATCTCGGAGAAGACCTGCCCGACGCCGCTCCCGGCGTCCCAGAGGCCGACCCCGCGCAGCCCGGGCGTGTCGATCAGCACGCCCCCGCCCGGAAGCGGGAGCAGGTTGCGCGTGGTCGTGGTGTGGCGGCCCTTCTCGTCGACCTCCCGGGTGGCCTGGACGTGCATGACGTCCTCGCCGAGGAGTGCGTTGGCCAGGGTGGACTTGCCCGCGCCGGACTGCCCGAGCAGCACGGACGTGCCGCCGGACAGGACGGCGGTGAGGACGTCGAGCCCTTCGCCCTGCCGTGCGCTGACCGGCAGCACCGGCACTCCGGGCGCGGTGGTCTCCACGTCCTGGACGAGGTGCGAGAGCGTCGTCGGGTCCGGCACCACGTCGGCCTTGGTGAGCACGACGACCGGCTGTGCCCCGGACTCCCAGCCCAGGGCGAGGAAGCGTTCGATGCGGCCGAGGTCCAGTTCCGCGGCGAGCGAGACGGCGACGACGGCATGGTCGACGTTGGCGGCGAGGATCTGCCCCTCGGACCGCTTGGAGGAGGTGGAGCGCACGAAGGCGGTACGGCGCGGCAGATACGTCCGTACGTAGCGGGGGTTGCCCTCGGGTTCGACGGCGACCCAGTCGCCGGTGCACACGACCCGGAGGGGGTCGTGCGGGGTGACGAAGGCGGTGTCGGCGCGCAGTGGCCCGTCGGTGGTGACCACGTCGCACTGGCCGCGGTCGACGCGGACGACACGACCGGCGAGCAGCCCTTCGGCCTGGTACGGGGCGAACGCGCCGGCCCATGCGTCGTCCCAGCCGTAGGGGGCGAGCGCGGAGAAGGCGGAGGAAGCAGAGGAAGCAGACGGAGCAGTCAAGGGAGACCCTTCACAAGGGCGGTCCCGGCGGGCGCGCAAGGCGCGGGTGATGAGGTGTCAGCCGGTGGCCGCGGAGGTGGACTTGATGAGTTCCTGAGTGCGGGCAGCGCCCATCGCAAAGACAGTCATCGGTCAACACCTCCTTCTCGGCTCGAAGCTGTCGCCACCCTAGCCCGGCACCTCGGCGGCCCGCCAACACATTTCCCGGCGGGTTCGGTCCTCCGGCACGTTTTCCCGGCCGGCTCAGCCGGCCGTCGTGCAGGGTGCCCCGTTCACCGTGAAGGCGCGCGGCCGCGCGTTGCCGCCGTGCCAGGAGGAGAGGAATCCGACCGCGAAGGTGCCGTTCGCGGCGACCTGCTTGTTGTAGTCGGCGGCCTTCGCGGTGACCTCGGCACCGTCCTGGGTGTAGGTGCCGTCCCACATCTGGGTGATGCGCTGGCCGTCCTGGAAGGTCCAGCGGATACGCCAGTCGGTGAGCGCCCTGGTCGTGGTGACCGTGACGGTGGCCTGGAAGCCCTCCGGCCACTGGTTGACCACCTCGTACGTCACCCGACACGTCGACGGCGTGGCCTTGTCGGGGGCGGAGGCGGTGGGCGGCTCGTCCACCGGGCTCGTGGACGTGCCCTGCGGTTCGGTGTCGGAGTCCGCGCTCCGCGTCGCGCCCGGGGAGCGGACCGGGCGGGAGGCCGCGGAGGCGCCGGTCGTGCCGTGGCCGGGGGACGGGCCGCCGGGCGGCGAGGACAGCCCCGGCGCGGTGATCGACTGGCCGGTCACGTCACTGCCCGCGGCGGTGTCCTCTCCGCCCGGACTGCCGAGTTGCAGCAGCGAGACGGTGAGGGCGAGCGCGGACACGATCACGGCGGCGGCGAGGATCCCGGCCCGGCCGATCCGGGGCCGGGCCTGGCCGCCCACGGCGATGCCCCGGTCCGTCCCGGCGTCCGCGCGCCCGCCGGTCAGTCCGGCCTCCGCCGCCCGGCGGCGGCGCTCCAGATAGGCGAGCCCGCCCCAGCCGATCACCCCGCTCGCCAGTGCGGCGGGCGTGCCGCCGCCGTGCAGCCGGAGGCAGGCCGCCGCCTCCGCGCACTCCACGCAGGTCGCGAGGTGCCGGGAGAGGTCCTCCGGGGTCTCCGCGCCCGAGGAGCGGGTGACCGCGTCGAGCAGCCGGGCGTAGCTGCGGCAGCCGGGGTCCATGGGCGTGTCGAGGTGGTTGCGCTGGCAGCGGTCCCGGAACAGGGCCCGCACCTGGGCGAGTTCCTCGGCGGCGGCCGCCGGATCCAGGCCGAGCCGGCGGGCGACGTCGGGCAGCGGCAGCGCCTCGACCTCCGCGAGCCACAGCAGGGCCGCGTCCGGCTCCTGCATGTCCTTCAGGGCACGCAGGGCCAGCGGGCGCTGAAGGGGCGGACCGGTGTAGCGGGCGGCCTTGTCGGAGTTGAGCCACAGGCGCAGGTCGGGGTCGAGGTGGTGTCCCCTGCCCTCCGCCTCCCAGGCCGCGGCCGTGGTGCGCACCGCGGTCAGCATCAGGGGGATCCGGGGCAGCCTCGCCACGCGGCGCCCGGTGGCCCTGCCCTGGGCCCCGGCGGCGCGGACCTCCTGGACGCCGTGGGAGAAGGCCTCGGTGGCCAGTTGCCTGCCGACGGTGGAGCCGGAGGTGCACAGGTCGGCGTACGACAGGACCGCGTCCCAGCACTCCGAGAACAGTGCGGCCTCGGCGGCGTCCTGGGGGGTCGGCAGGTCGGGCATGAGGGCTCCTGCGTCAACTGCTTCCACAAGCAATGCCAACTCGCCTGAGAACACGGGGAGTTGAGGGTCGTCTCGCGACAGGCCCAGAGCTTTTCACGGCTCCCACACAACTGACAAGCGGCGTATTCAAATGCCGCTGTCGGCGGTTGCGCACTGTGGAGTTGTACGGTCACGGCCCCGCCACGACTCAGCCCGCGGGGCACGTGATCGCATTGTTACGCATGCGACGGCGCTTCGGCCCCTTCTTCCACGACTTCGTCCGCCGGGAGACTGTCCATGAACGAACTGACGGAGAACACCGCGCGGCCGGGGCCGGGCGGGCCGTAGCCGGGGGGCGAGGAGAGCCCGAAGTCGTCCATGGTGGCGCGGTAGGCCTCCAGCAGCCGGATGTGGTACTCCAGCGGCGCGCCCTGCGGGTTTGCCTTGCCGAGCGGGGTCGTCGGCTCGGGGCACCAGGTGGTGAAGCGGGGCGTGATGCCGTGTGACATGAAGAAGCGCAGGCCCTCGGTGGTGGAGGCGATGGCCTCGTCGACCGTGGTGAAGCCGAAGGGCTCGGCCATCTCGACGCCCGCGACGAAGTTGGGGATCACGTTGCGGGCGCCGAAGACGTCCGCCGAGTCGAGGATCCGCCGGTGCCACTCGTCCCGGCCGACGTACCGCTCCTTGCCGGGGCAGTACAGCTCGAACAGCCGCCGGTCCCACACCTCGAAGTTGGGGTGGTAGATCTGGACGCCGTAGTCCTTGAACCGCTGCACGTCGTCCTTCGGCAGCGCCTGCGCGACCACCTTGCCGATCCAGCGGCCCGGGAAGCGCTCCTCGATGGCCTTGGCGTAGTGGCCGTAGAAGTCGGCCTCGTCACGGCCGGCGACGGTCTTGGTGATCGCACCGCCGGTCAGCGTGTAGGCGGTGGACGCCTTCTGGGTGTCGTAGCGGTCGATGATCTCCAGGGCCTCCAGGACCTCCTCGACGTCCTTCACCCCGGTGTACGGCCGCCCGGCCGCCTTGTGCTGGCGCCAGTTGTGGTTGATGTCGCAGTACTGGCACTCCTCCTTGGCGCCGAAGTACTGGCAGACGCGGAAGACGGTGAGGTAGATGAGGTAGCCCCACTGGATGGTCGGGGCGACCTCCATCACGGACTTCCCGTTGGAGAGGGTGTGCCGGTAGTACTCGGGCATGGGCGGCACACCGACGTCCGCGATCCGGCGCCCGTCGAGGTAGAGCCCGAGCAGCCCCTCCTCGTCCGCGGCCACCCGGTACGGCGACGACGGGTTCACGCGGACCGAGACGACGGTCCGCCGCAGGTCGTAGGGGCCGCCGGTGAGGATGATCTCCTCGGGCGGGCGGCGCAGCGCGGCCTCGCCCAGCTCGGGCAGGGTCCCGTGGTCGAAGGAGAAGATGAAGTACGACTTCGGCTTGACGTCGCCGCCCTCGTTGTCGCTGAGCGCGGACCGGTCGAAGGCGACACCGCCCCGCAGCAGGTCCTCCTTGAAGACGGCCTCCCGCGGCACGTGCGGGAACCGCTCCATCAGGTCCTCGACCAGCGCGGTGCGACTGTCACCCATCCCGTTCTCCTCGTTCCCGGCGTGTGTGGCTCGACTCCTCACGGTATGCCTCCGGCGCACGGCCGAAGGTGCCGGGGCCCCGCACGACGCGCGCGTTGACCTGTTTTGCTGCCTTTCCGCCCGTTCGTGGCGCACCGACGCTCCACCGGTCACGGGAAACGGGCTCAGGAACCGCAGGAACGGGCTTGATCGCCCGGGGTCCTTCGGCTGGGATTCCGGTAGCCACTGGAACTGGGGAGGGACGACGGGATGACCGGGACCGTGACCAACTGGGCGGGCAACATCACCTACGCCGCCAAGGAACTGCACCGCCCGCACTCGCTCGACGCGCTGCGCTCGCTCGTCGCGGACAGCGCGGCCGTGCGGGTGCTCGGCAGCGGGCACTCGTTCAACGAGATCGCCGAACCGGGCGCCGACGGCGTCCTGCTCTCGCTCGCCGCCCTGCCGGCCGAGGTGGACGTCGACACCGCGGCCCGCACGGTGCGGGTCGGCGGCGGCGTCCGGTACGCCGAGCTCGCCCGGGTGGTCCACGGCCACGGGCTCGCGCTGCACAACATGGCCTCCCTGCCGCACATCTCGGTCGCGGGCTCGGTGGCGACCGGCACCCACGGCTCGGGCGTCGGCAACGGCTCGCTCGCCTCGGCCGTGCGGGAGGTGGAGCTGGTCACCGCGGACGGGTCGACGCTGCGGATCTCCCGGGGCGAGCCCCGCTTCGACGGCGCCGTCACCTCGCTGGGCGCGCTCGGCGTGGTCACCGCGCTCACCCTGGACCTGGAGCCGTCGTACGAGGTCGAACAGCATGTCTTCACCGAGCTGCCGCTGGCGGGGCTCGACTACGAGACCGTCGCGGCGGCGGCGTACAGCGTCAGCCTGTTCACCGACTGGCGCGCCCCGGGCTTCCGGCAGGTGTGGCTGAAGCGGCGCACCGACCAGCCGCTGCCCGACTTCCCGTGGGCGGCCCCCGCCACCGAGGCGATGCACCCGGTGCCGGGCATGCCCGCGGTCAACTGCACCGAGCAGTTCGGCGTCCCGGGTCCCTGGCACGAGCGGCTGCCGCACTTCCGGGCGGACTTCACCCCGAGCAGCGGCGCCGAACTGCAGTCCGAGTACCTGCTGCCGCGCCCTTACGCCCTGGACGCGCTGCACGCCCTGGACGCGATCCGGGCGACGGTCGCGCCCGTGCTGCAGACCTGCGAGGTGCGGACGGTGGCCGCCGACGCCCAGTGGCTCAGCCCCGCCTACGGGGCCGATACCGTGGCACTGCACTTCACCTGGGTCGACGACACGACGGCCGTGCTCCCGGTGGTGCGGCGGGTCGAGGAGGCGCTGGACGGTTTGCAGGCGCGGCCGCACTGGGGCAAGGTCTTCACCGTGCCCGCCGGGGAGCTGCGCGAGCGCTACCCGCGGCTCGGTGACTTCGCCGCGCTGGCGGCCGAGCTGGACCCGGCGGGCACGTTCCGGAACGCCTTCGTGCGGGATGTACTCGGTTTCTGAGACATTCCGCGACACGACGGGTCCGAGGGAGACTTCATAAACCCCCTTTCCTAACCCCTTGTAGAAAGCACGGACCGGGCATAGGCTCCTGCCGCGCCGAGGCACGAGGGCCTCGCCGTGACCGGGGAGGATCGGGGACGTGACGGCCAAGCGCACCTCACGCGATATCCGCACAGCGAACCGTTACGAGGTGCTGCGTCAGATCATCGCCCGCTCCCCCACCTCCCGTCAGGAGCTGGCGGCGGCGACCGGGCTCAGCCTGGCCACGGTCGCCACCCTCGTCGGTGAGCTGCTGGACCTCGGCATGCTCACCGAGGTCGGGTTCGAGGACTCGGCGGGCGGACGGCCGCGCGGGCTGGTCGCGGTCAACGCCTCGGGGGGCGCGCTCATCGGCGTCGACATCGCGGAGACCTACGTCCGGGTCGAGCTGTTCGACCTGGCGCTGAACATGCTCGCCCGCGCCGACGAGGACATGCGCCCCGGCGAGAACCGGCCCGAGCAGGTCGTCGCCCACGTCGCCGCGGCCGTCGGCTCGGTCGTCACCCAGGCCGGGGTGGAGGGCGCCCGCGTCCTCGGCGTCGGCGTCAGCGTCCCGGGCCAGGTCGACCGCGACCGGGGCGTGTCGGAGTACGCCCCGAACTGGGACTGGCACGACGTGCCGCTGATCGAGCTGCTCGCCGAGCACATCGCCTACCCGCTGTACCTGGACAACCCGCTGCGCGCCTGCGCGGTCGCCGAGCTGTGGTTCGGCGCGGCCCGCGGGCGCGGGGACGCCGTGGTGGTCAATCTCGGCACGGGCGTCGGCGCCGGGCTGGCGCTGGGCGGCGGCCTGCACCGCGGCGTCAGCAACAGCGCCGGCGAGTGGGGCCACACGACGCTGGTGCTGGACGGGCGGCTGTGCCACTGCGGCAACCACGGCTGTGTGGAGACGTACGTCGGCGCGCCCGGCATCATGCTGAACCTGCGGGAGCTGAGCCCGCAGAGCCCGCTGCTGCACCCCGAGGACCAGACCGCCACCATCGACGCCCTCGCGCGCGGGGTCGCCGAGCAGGACCCGGTCGCGCTCAAGGTCGTGCGGGACACCGCCCGTTACCTCGGCGCCGGGATCGCCGACCTGGTCAACCTGCTGAACCCGGAGGTGGTCGTGCTCAGCAGCTGGGTCGCGGCCACGCTCGGCGAGCCGCTGCTGAACGAGGTGCGCGAGGCCGTCGCCCGGCACGCCCTGAAGCGGCCGTTCGCCGCCACCGAGATCGTCCTGTCCCCCATCCCCACCGACCCGGTGTGCCTCGGAGCCGCGACCTTCGCCCTGGAGGGCGCGCTGCAGTCGGTGAGCAGAGGGCAGGCGCAGACCGCCAGACGCACCACCCCCGCAAGGAGCCGTACCGCACCACCTTCATGACGACGGAAGGGATGCACTGTTGACGCGCACCAGTTCCCCCCGCAGACCGGTCCTCGCGACAGCCGCAGCCGTACTCGCTGTCGCCGGGGCCCTGATGTCCGCCCCGTCCGCAGGCGCCGCCGGCTCCCCCGATCTCCCGGCTTCGCCCGAGCGGGGGGGACTCCCCTCGGCGGCCGAGGTCTCCCCCCACGCGGCCCAGACCATCGACAACATCGGCGCTTCGGGCGCCTGGTGGGTCAACGACCTCCAGCACTTCTCGCCGGCCGTCCAGGCCAAGGTGGCCGGGCTGCTCTTCTCGAAGGAGGGCCTGGACCTCAGCTCGTACCGCTACAACATCGGCGGGGGCGGCGTGGCCGTCACCACCCCGGCACGCGCCGCCGAGGACTTCCTCTACGCCGACGGCACCTACGACTGGAGCAAGGACAAGGGCGGTCGGACGTTCCTGAAGTACGCCGCGAAGTACGGCGTGAGGGACCTGATCGGCTTCGTCAACAGCGCCCCCGCCCAGTGGACGACCAACGGCAAGAGCTGCGGCGGCCAGTTGAAGGCCGAGAACGAGGCCGACTTCGCCGCGTACATAGCCGACGTGACGGATCACTTCGCGCGGCAGGGCGTGAAGCTCGACTACATCAGCCCCTTCAACGAGCCGGACAACAGCTTCGCCGACTGCGGCCAGGAAGGCATGCCGGTACCCGTCGACCAGCGCGACGACATCGTGCGGGCGCTGGGCGCCGAGCAGCGGGCACGGCACCAGAAGACCGGCATCATCGCGGACGAGTCCAGCAAGACGACCCAGTTCACCGGCGAGCTCCCGCAGTGGATCTCACAGCCGGACACCGCCCGCTACGTGTCGAAGCTGGCCCACCACACGTACAACAACCCCGACGACGGCCAGCTCGCCGACGTCTACGAGACGTCCAAGGCGGTGGGCAAGAACCCCTGGGCCACGGAGATCTGCTGCTTCGGCAAGGGCTCCACGGGCTGGAACCAGGAGTACGACCCGACCATCGACAACGCCCTGCTGATGTCGCGGATCATCTACCAGGATTTCGCGACCGCACACGACTCGGCGTTCCAGTGGTGGGTGGCCCTGGCCAGCGGCTACGGCGGCGACCCGACCGCGAAGAACGACCAGGGCTGGAACGACGGCCTGATCTACTACGACCCCGACTACGCGACCGACGGCAACCAGAAGCTGTACTTCACCAAGCGGTACTACGCCCTCGGCCAGTACAGCAAGTTCGTCCGGCCGGGCTCGGTGGCGCACAACGTGACGGGCGCGCCGAGCGGCGTCGAGGTGACGACGTACGACGACAAGGGCAGGTGGGTGGTCGTGGTCAACAACCACAACACCACCGACACGGCACTGGACCTGCACTTCAACAGCAAGGCGCCGGTGCGGGCCGAGAAGGCCGTGCGGACGTCGGCCACGGAGAACTGGGCCTCGGTCGCGAAGCCGGACGTGAGCGGTTCCACGGTCTCCACGACGCTCGCGGCGCGCTCGATCACCACGTTCGTCCTCGACCAGCGCGGGCACGCCACGACGGCCGTGACGGGCGCCTGGAAGGGCGTGCAGTCCGGCAAGTGCCTGACGGCGGGCGCCTCGGGCGCCGCCATCGACACCTGCACGGGCGGGTCCGAACAGTCCTGGTCGTACGGCGCCGAGGGCACCCTGAAGGGCGCCGGCGGCTATCTGACCGCGGGGACTTCGGGACTCACGACCGCCTCCGCGTACACCGGTGACGCCGCCCAGCGGTGGCTGCTCAACGCGAACGGACAGATCGTCAACGAGGCGTCCGGGAAGTGCCTGGACGTCAGCGGCCAGGCGACCGCCGACGGCAGCACGGTGATCCTGTACAGCTGCAACGGCGGCTCCAACGAGGCCTGGACGAGGCAGTGACACCGCGGTAACCCCTCGGACCGAGGGCCGCCGGCACCCCTGACCCGGCGGCCCTCACCCCGGTCCCCGGCCCTCCCTTGTTCGTGATGCCGAACCGGAGGCAACGTTTCACGCAGGCTTCGTTCAACCCCTTGCCGAAGCCTTAGCCGAAGGTTAACGTCCCGCAGCGCACCTCCTTTGAACCACCTCGCGCTGAGCCGCAAGAGCCGCAGCCGCGCTTCGAGACAAGGACGTCAGCATGTCGGCAACGAGCAGCAGCAACTGGGACCGCCGATCACTCCTGAAGGCCGCAGCGGGCCTGGCCGCCGCCGGCACGCTCTCCGCCTGCGGGAGCAACAACGGCCGCGGGGGCGGCAGCGGTTCGGGCACGAACCTCGTGCAGTACTACCACGCGTACGGGGAGCCGGGCGTCCAGCAGGCCCTTCAGCGCTACCAGAAGGCCTACAAGAAGGCCAACGTGTCCATGCAGTGGATCACCGGCAACAACTTCGAGTCCAAGCTGTTCTCGGCCCTGCTGACCGCGCAGGCCCCCGACGTCTTCGAGTTCCACCCGCAGATCCAGCTCGTCAAGAGCGGTCAGGTGGCCGACCTGACCGACATCGTCGACCCGGTCAAGAGCGACTTCAACCCGGCCGACATCAAGTCGCACACGGTCGACGGGAAGATATACGGCGTCCGGATGATCGACGATCCGCAGTTCTTCTTCTACCGCAAGTCGATGTTCGAGAAGGCGAACGTACAGGTTCCGACCACACTCGACGAGCTGATCGAGGCCGCCGCCAAGCTCACCACCGGCAAGGTCAAGGGCCTCTTCCTCGGCAACGACCTGACCCCGATCCAGAACAACCTCATCTGGTCGGCCGGCGCCGACACCCTCGACGACAAGAACCAGATCGCCTACCACACGGACGGCGTGGTCGAGGGCCTGAAGAAGCTCCGCACGCTGTTCACCAGCGGCCACCTGCTGCTGGACGCCCCGGCCGACTTCTGGGACCCCTCCGCGTTCAACCAGGGCCTGTGCGCGATCCAGTGGGGCGGCATGTGGGGGATGCCCGCCACGCAGCAGGCGCTCGGGGACGACTTCGGCGTCTTCCCGTTCCCGAAGATCGGATCGAACGGCAAGCAGTCGGTCTACAACGGCGGCTGGTCGATGTTCGTCAACGCCAAGAGCAAGCACGTCGACGCGGCCAAGGAGTTCGTGAAGTGGCTGTGGATCGACCAGAAGCAGTACCAGGCCGACTTCGCCACCTCCTACGGCTTCCACATCCCGCCGCGCGCCTCGATCGCCGCACAGGCCGACAAATTGAAGTCGGGCGCCGCGGCTGACAGCGTCAAGCTGTTCAACACCTACGGGCACTTCGACAACATCCGCTGGACGCAGACCATGATCACCGCGTTCAACGACGTCATCGCCAACACCGTCCGCAAGAACGGGAACCCGGAGGCGGCGCTCGACGCCTGCGACAAGAAGGTCAACGTCGAGCTGAAGAAGCTGTTCGGATAGGCCGCGGACGGATCCACGACATGTCGACCACCACCAAGCTCGGGGTCGCCCAGCCCCCCGCCCCGGCCCAGGCCTCCACGGCCCGGCCGAGGCGGGGCCTGGGGTCGAACAGCACCCTCAACTTCTGGCTCTTCACCGGGCCGTTCCTGATCGGCCTGACGGTCTTCGTCTTCGTGCCCATCGTCTGGAGCTTCTACCTCAGCTTCTTCGACGCCCGGTACACCGTCACGCCGAGCAACTTCATCGGCTTCGACAACTACAAGCAGATCCTCACCAACAGCAACTTCCCCGACTCCCTGCTGACGTTCACCGTGTTCGCCGTGTTCATCGTGCCGACCACGTGGGCGCTGTCGCTGGGCCTGGCGCTGCTGGTGCACCGGATGCGGTTCATGCGGGCGTTCTTCCGGTCGGTGTTCTTCCTGCCGACCGCCGTCTCCTACGTCGCCGCGGCGCTGGTGTGGAAGATGTCCATCTTCAGCGGCGTCCGCTTCGGCATGGCGAACACCGTCCTCGGCTGGTTCGGCGTCGACAACATCGCCTGGCTCGCCAACCCCAGCCCGCCCTGGTACTGGCTGGTCATCCTGACCCTGCGCCTGTGGATCCAGTCGGGCTTCTACATGATCCTGTTCCTCGCGGCGCTGCAGAACATCCCGTCGGAGCTGTACGAGGCCGCCGCCCTCGACGGCGCCAAACCGGGCTGGCAGACCTTCCGGTACATCACGCTGCCCCAGTTGCGGGCGACCTCGACCGCGGTGATCCTGCTGCTGCTGATCGCCGCCTACCAGGCGTTCGACGAGTTCTTCAACATCATCACGACCAAGGCGACCTGGGCCCAGACACCGCTCATGGAGCTGTACAAGGCGGCCCTCGGCACGGATCAGGACTACGGCGCCGGCAGCGCGGGCGCGGTCATCCTGTCGATTCTGATCTGCGTCGTCACCCTGTTCCAGGGCAAGCTCATGGGCTTCGGCAGGGGGGAGGACTCCCAGTGACCACCACCACTCCTCGTGCCGGCAAGCCGCAGCCTGTGAAGCGCGGGAGCGTCCTCGGCAACACGGGACTGTACGTCGCCGTGAGCCTCGCCGCCCTGCTGTTCCTGATCCCCTTCTACCTGATCGTCCGCAACGCCCTGTCCACGGACCCGGAGATCACGGGCGAGAACTGGAAGTGGCTCCCGTCCTTCCAGTGGGGCAACATCTCCGAACTCTTCGACAGCCAGATGGTCGACTTCGGCCGTTCCATGGTGAACTCCCTGGTCGTCGCCGTCCTGATGACCGTCGGCACCCTCCTGGTCTGCTCGCTGGCCGGTTACGGCCTCGCCCGCATCCCCTACAGGCACGCCAACAAGGTGTTCTACGCGGTCCTGGCGACACTGATGGTCCCGACGGCCGTCACCTTCGTGCCGAGCTTCGTGCTCGTCTCGTCGCTCGGCTGGGTGGACACGTACCGCGGCCTGATCATCCCGGGCCTGTTCAGCGGTTTCACCTGCTTCCTCTTCCGGCAGTACTTCCTGGGGTTCCCCAAGGAACTGGAGGAGGCGGCGCGCGTGGACGGGCTGTCCATCTGGGGGGCGTACTGGCGGGTCGTCGTGCCCAACTCGCTGAACTTCTTCGCCGCGATGGCCACGATCACCTTCATCAGCGGCTGGAACGCCTTCCTGTGGCCGCTGGTCATCGGCCAGGACCCGAGCGCCTGGACCGTGCAGGTCGCGCTCTCCTCGTTCATGACCAACCAGACCGTCAACTTCCATCTGATCTTCATGGCCACGGCCATTTCCATCCTGCCCCTGGTGCTCGTGTTCCTGTTCCTGCAGCGCTGGCTCGTCCAGGGCATCGCGCAGACCGGCATCAAGGGCTGACGCCTTCATCTCACGACCTGGAGACCGATGTCTTTCCGCACCCGTTCCCCCATCGACTACGTCGAGGACGTCTCCCCGGGCAGCGGTGCCCTGCCGCCCCGCGCCCGGTACGCGTCCTCGGACGCCGCGGCCCTCTCGCTGAACGGCGCCTGGCGGTTCCGGCTCTCGGCGACGGCGGACGCCGAGGACGACGCGTTCGCCGAGCCCGGATACGACGCAGGGGACTGGGCGGAGGTCTCGGTCCCCGGCCACTGGGTCCTCCAGGGGCACGGCTCCCCCATCTACACCAACCACCTCTACCCCTTCCCGGTCGATCCGCCGCGCGTGCCGACCGAGAACCCGACCGGTGACCACCTGCGCGTCTTCGACCTGCCGTCCGACTGGCCGTCGGACGGCGGGGCGGTGCTCCGCTTCGACGGGGTCGAGTCCTGTGCCCGGGTCTGGCTGAACGGCACGGACATCGGGGAGTTCAAGGGCTCGCGGCTGCCGCACGAGTTCGCCGTCGGTCACCTGCTCAAGCCGAGCGGGAACGTGCTCGCGGTCCGGGTCCACCAGTGGTCGGCGGGCTCCTACCTCGAGGACCAGGACCAGTGGTGGCTGCCGGGCATCTTCCGGGACGTCACCCTGCTGCACCGTCCGGCGGGCTGCGTCCTGGACTTCTTCGTGCACGCCTCCTACGACCACACGACCGGCCAGGGCACGCTGCGGGTCGACTCGGACGTCGACGGCCGGGTCACCGTGCCCGCCCTCGACATCGATGTCGCCACCGGCGAGTCCGTGACCGTGGCCGTCGAGCCGTGGACCGCGGAGACGCCGACGCTGTACGACGGCGTGCTGGCCACCGAGGGCGAGCGCGTGCCGCTCAGGATCGGGTTCCGGACGGTCGTCCTCGAGGACGGCCTGATCAAGGTCAACGGCAGGCCGGTCCTCTTCAAGGGGGTCAACCGGCACGAGTGGCACCCGGAGCGGGGCCGCGCCCTCGACCTGGAGACGATGCGCGAGGACGTGCTGCTGATGAAGCGGCACAACATCAACGCCGTGCGCACCTCGCACTACCCGCCGCACCCCGCCTTCCTCGACCTGTGCGACGAGTACGGTCTGTGGGTCGTCGACGAGTGCGACCTGGAGACCCACGGCTTCGTCGAGCAGGCCTGGCGCGACAACCCGGTCGACGACGACCGCTGGACCCCGGCACTGCTCGACCGCGCCGCCCGTATGGTCGAGCGGGACAAGAACCACCCATCGGTCGTCATCTGGTCCCTCGGCAACGAGGCCGGCACCGGACGGGGCCTGACCGCGATGGCCGAGTGGATCCACGGACGTGACTCCTCGCGGCTCGTGCACTACGAGGGTGACATCAACTGCCGTGACACGGACGTGTACTCGCGGATGTACGCGAGCCACGCCGAGGTCGAGAGAATCGGCCGCGAACTGGACGGCGGCACCCACAAGCGGCGTGGCCTTCCCTTCATCCTCTGCGAGTACGGGCACGCCATGGGCAACGGCCCCGGCGGCATCGCCGACTACCAGCGGCTGTTCGAGTCCTACGACCGCCTCCAGGGCGGCTTCATCTGGGAATGGATCGACCACGGCATCAAGCACCCGGAGCTGGGCTACGCCTACGGCGGCGACTTCGGGGAGGAGCTGCACGACGGGAACTTCGTCTGCGACGGCCTGCTGTTCCCGGACCGCGAGCCGTCGCCGGGCCTCGTGGAGTTCAAGAAGGTGATCGAGCCGGTCCGCATCGAGGGCGAGGGCGACGGCGGTACCGTGCGGATCCGCAACGTCCACGACTTCGCGGACCTGTCCGCGCTCGCCTTCGAGTGGTCCTTCCAGGTCGACGGCGAGACCGTCGAGTCGGGCTCGCTGTCCGTGCCGTCGCTCCCGGCCGGAGAGTCCGCGGAGGTCAAGCTGCCCGAGCCGCCCGAGGTGCGCGGCGGTGAGACGCAGTGGACGGTGCGGGCGGTGCTGGCCGCGGACACCGCGTGGGGGGCGAAGGGCCACCAGGTGGCGTGGGGCCAGTTCCCGGTGTCCGGGCGCCCGCCGGTCGCGGTCGCCGCGGGCGCGGCTCCCGTCCTCGCCGATGGCCGGGTCACCCTCGGCCCGGGTACCTTCGACGCCCGCACGGGCGCGCTGACGGCCGTCGGCGGCGTGGACGTGACCGGGCTGCGCCTGGACGTGTGGCGGGCCACCACCGACAACGACGACGGCGCGGAGTGGCAGACCGACCTGCGCTACGGCCTGATGTGGCGCAAGCTCGGCCTGCACCGGATGCGGCACCGTCTGGACGCGGTCGAGGTCGGCGACGAGTCGCTGACCGTGCGGACCCGGGTGGCGCCCGCCGCCTGGGAGGTGGGCCTCGCCACCGTGTACCGCTGGACGTCGGACGGCGAGAGGCTGCGGCTGACCGTGTCCGTCACGCCCGAGGGCGACTGGACGGTGCCGCTGCCCCGGCTCGGCATCCGGTTCGGGCTGTCCGGCACGGCGGACCGGGTCACGTGGTTCGGCGGCGGTCCCGGCGAGGCCTACCCGGACACCAGGTCGGCGTCGCGGCTGGGCCGGTGGGAGTCCACGGTGGACGCGCTGCAGACGCCGTACGTGCGCCCGCAGGAGAACGGTGCCCGCGCCGACGTGCGCTGGGCGGAGATCGGCGGGCTGCGCGTCGAGGGCGATCCGGAGTTCTTCTTCAGCGCCCGGCGCTGGACGACGGAGCAGTTGGACGCCGCCCGGCACCGCACCGACCTCACGCCCGGGGACACGGTGTGGGTCAACCTCGATCACGGCCTGCACGGCATCGGCTCGCAGTCGTGCGGTCCGGGCCCGCTGCCGCAGTACTTCCTGCGGGCGGAGCCGGCGGAGTTCTCCTTCGTGTGGTCGGAGGTCGGTTGACGGACACGGTCCTGAGGACCTCCGCGGCCGGGCGGCTGTTCAGTCGTCCGGCCGCGGCGGCGTCGTGCGTCGGCTTCGTCCTCATCGGCATGCTCCAGGCGCTCTACGGTCCCGCGGTCCCCGGGCTGCGCGCGGAGTTCGGCCTCGGCCCGTCGGGCGCCGGACTCGGTCTGAGCCTGCACTTCACGGGCGGGGTCGTGGGCGTCCTCGCCTTCAACGCCGTCCACTCCCGGATCAGCAACCGCGCGCTGCTGGGGACGGGCTACGGGCTGATGGCGGCGGGCGGCGCGGGCTTCGCGCTCGCCCCGAACTGGCCGCTCGCCCTCGCCGCCGCCTTCCTCGGCGGCCTCGGCTTCGGCGGCATCGACTACGGCCTCAACCAGTTGTTCGCGGTCGGCTTCGGCGAACGCTCCACCGCCATGCTGAACGTGCTCAACGCGCACTTCGGCATCGGGGCGGTGCTCGGCCCGGCGGTCGTCGCGTGGACGGGCCCCGGGCACTACGCGTACGCGTACGGGGCGTGCGCGGCACTGGCGGCCGTGCTCGTCCCGTGCACGAGGGGAGTACGGACCGAGCCGGCCGACACCCCGCCCAGGGCGTCCACCTCGAAGGCGTCCGGGTCGCTGGGGCCGTCCCGGATCCTCGTGGGCTTCCTCGCCCTGTACATCCTCAACGTGGGCGTCGAGGCGGGTGTCGGCGGCTGGGAACCCACCCATCTGGAAACCGTCGGCTACAGCGCGACGGCGGCCGCCTCGGCGACCTCCGTGTACTGGCTGATGATGACCGCGGGCCGTTTCCTCGTCGTCCCGCTCACCCTGAAGTACGCCCCCGAACGCATCCTCACCGTGTGCGCGGCCGGCATGACCGCCTGCCTGACGGCGGCGCTCGTAAAAGGAGTGGCGCCGGTGGCGTATGCGGGTGTTGGCTTGTTCATCGCACCGGTCTTCCCGACCGGCCTGCCCTGGCTGAACAGAGCGCTTCCGCAGGCAAAGCGGGCGGGCGCCTGGGTCATCGCCGCTTCCATGGTCGGCGGGGTGGCTGCTCCCCCGATGCTGGGCGTCGGCATCGAGGCCTCGGGCATCCACGCGGTTCCCTGGCTGCTGATGGCACTGTCCGCCGCCTCGCTCGCGGCGACCGTATGGCTGATCCAAGTGACCCGGAGGTTCGTCGAGTGAGTGGCGCCAGTCAGATCGAGGTCCGCGGGCTCACCCGCTCCTTCCGCACCACCGTGCGCCGCCCCGGTTTCGCGGGCGCGCTGCGGTCCCTGGTCAACCCCGAGCGTGCCACCAAGCACGCCGTCACGGACATCACCTTCGACGTGGCGCGGGGCGAACTGCTCGCCCTGCTCGGCCCGAACGGCGCCGGCAAGTCCACCACCATCAAGATGCTGACCGGCATCCTCACCCCCACGTCCGGCGAGGCGCGGGTCGCGGGCGTGGTGCCGTACGAGGAGCGGGAACGCAACGCGCGCAACATCGGCGCGGTGTTCGGTCAGCGCACCCAGCTCTGGTGGGACCTGCCGGTGCGCGAGTCGTTCGCGATCCTGCGCGACATCTACGAGGTGCCGAAGGCCGATCACGCGGCGCGCCTCAAGGAGTTCGACGAACTGCTGGACCTGTCCTCCTTCTGGGACACGCGCGTACGGCACCTCTCGCTCGGCCAGCGGGTGCGCTGCGACCTGGCGGCGGCGCTGCTGCACGACCCGCCGGTGGTGTTCCTCGACGAACCGACGATCGGCATGGACGTGGTGGTCAAGGAACAGGTGCGGGAGTTCCTGCGGCACCAGGTGGAGGAGCGCGGCCGGACCGTGCTGCTCACCACGCACGACATGACGGAGGTCGAGCGGCTGGCCGAGCGGGTGGTGCTGATCAACCACGGGCGGCTGGTGCTGGACGGCACGCTGGACGAGATCCGCCGCAGGTTCGGCTCGACGTGGCAGGTGCGGGCGACCCTCGCCGACCCGCACGCGACGGTCGAACCGCTGCCGGGGATCACACTGCTGCGGCGGGAGGGCCCGCAGGTCGTGTTCGGGCCGGGCACGTCCGGCGCACCGACGGTCCACCAGGCGCTGAAGCAGATCATCGAGCGGTACGAGGTCACGGACCTCGGGATCGACGAGGCGGACCTGGAGGACGTGATGCGCGCGGCCTACGTCCAGGCCGCTTCCGAGACGGCGTCCCCGGCCCAGTTCCAGGCGGAGGGCGTCTGATGGCCGTCCTGCACGCCTGGCGGGCCGCCCGGGTCACCCCGCTCGGCGAACTGCACACCCCGCCCCGCATCACGGCCGCCCTGCTGCGGCTGACCGTGCAGGTGGTGCTGGTGGCGTCGCTGTGGCGCGGGCTGTACCAGGCGACCGGCACGACCGCCGGGCTGGACCGCGGCCAGACGGTCACCTACGCCGTGCTCGCGGTCCTGGCCTCCCGGCTGCGGGAACTGGACCAGTTCGCGGGCCGCGACTCCGTCATGCAGCACATGCACTACGGCACCATCGTCTACTGGTACCTGCGCCCGCTGCCGCCTCAGCGCTACTACGCGCTGCGCGCCCTCGGAGAGCGGCTGTACGGTCTGGCCTGGGCCCTGGCCGGGTATGCGGTCTGCCTGGCGGCCGGAGTGGTGGAACCCCCGAAGTCGGCCGCGGTGGCCGGAGTGTTCGCGCTGAGCCTGCTGCTCGGCCAGTGGGTGCTCTACCACGTGCTGCTGGTCATCGACCAGTTGTGCTTCTGGACGCTGCGCAACGGCGCGGCGATGCTGATCCTGCTCTTCGCGCAGAACCTGCTGTCCGGCGTGTACGCGCCCCTGTGGTTCTTCCCGCACTGGTTCATCACCCTGAGCGGCTTCCTGCCTTTCCAGGCGACGCTGAGCGTGCCGCTGTCCCTGTACGTGGGCCGCATCCCGCTGTCCGACGCGGGCGTCCAACTGGCCGTACAGGCGGGGTGGGTGGTGGCCCTGTCCCTGTTCACCCGGCTGCTGTGGCGGCGGGCCGCCCGGCGTGTGATCTCCCAGGGAGGCTGACCGTGTCGGTGAAGGCGCTGCGCATCGCATGGCGGATCACCCGTCTCAACTTCCGCGCCCAACTGGAGTACCGCACCGAGTTCCTGATGATGATCGCGATCGGTGCGGTCTGGCAGGTGTCGGTGATCGTGTTCGCCACCGTGCTGCTGACCCGGTTCACCGGGATGGGCGGCTGGGACAGCTCGGACGTCCTCCTCATCCCGGCGACGCGGATGCTGGCGCACGGCCTGTTCGTGCTGCTCCAGGGCCGGGTGCACCAACTCGGCCGGCGCATCCAGGAGGGCAAGATCGACGCGTACCTGCTGCGTCCCCTACCCGTGTACCGCCAGGTCCAACTGGAGTTCTTCCCCACCAACGCCATCGGTGACCTGACGGTGGCGGCGGGCCTGATGGCGGGCGCGCTCGGACGCAGCCACCTGGACTGGACGGCGGGCAGGATCACGTACCTGGTCGCGGCCGTTCTCGGCGGCATGCTCCTGGAGGCGGCCCTGTTCACCGTGGTCGCGTGCGCGTCCCTGCGGTTCCCGGCGGCCGACTACTGGGGGCTGTGGCTGGAGGAACTGCTGGGCACGTTCGGCAGCTACCCGCTGAACGTCCTGCCGAGGGCGGTCGGCGGCTTCCTGACCTTCGGCCTGCCGCTCGCGTTCGTCGCGTACTTCCCGGCAGCGGTCCTGACGGGCCACGGCCACTCCACGGGTGCCCCGTACTGGCTGACGGCGGCCTCACCACTGCTCGGGCTGCTGGCGTATCTGGGGGCGCGGCTGCTGTGGCGGTGGAGCCTGCGGCACTACACGGGGGTGAACGGATGACGCGTTGAACGCCGGGAGCCGACGGCAGGACCGGCGGCCCTACAGCGGACGCGAGAACACCACGCGTGTCTCTCCCGGCCCGTTGTAGTCGTCCACCACGGCCACGTCGAAGCCGAGGCTGCGGTGGAAGGCGATGGACCCCGCGTTGCCCGTCGAGGTGATCGCCTTCAGCCGCTCGGCGCCCTGCTGACGGGCCGCCTCGGTGAAGGCGGCGTAGAGCCTGCGGCCCAGGCCGGTGCCGCGGGCGTCGTCCCGGGTGGCGATCAGATGGACGTAACCGGTGCGTTCGGGGGTGACGAACCCGATCAGGTAACCGCGGATGTCGTCCCCCGCCGTGGCCACCAGGCAGGTCGAGGGGAACTCCTGGACCAGTGCGAGCAGGTGGAGGTCCCGGAGATCGCGCTCGCCCCAGTAACGCGGATGATCGGCCACCACCTGCTGGAGGTCGGTGACGTGTGCCGTGCGAATCTGCTCAGACATACCGGCGATCTTGGCAGACATCATGCCGTCCCGTACGACGAAAGCCACGTGGCGAAGTCCGCGTGTACGGGCCTTTCCGCCGGCCTCGGCCGGCCTGGTCCGAGTTCGCGGAGCTCGCCAGGCGAGACTGGTGTGGCTAGGCTTCTGCCTAGGACCCCTAGGTAAGGAGCCTCCATGCCCCGTGCAGGGCTCACCGTCGAGCGAATCGTCGCGGCGGCAGCCGACCTCGCGGACGAGGTCGGCTTCGAGAACGTCACCGTGTCGGCGCTGGCCCGCCGCTTCGGCGTGAAGGACGCGAGCCTGTACTCGCACGTCAGGAATCTCCAGGACCTGCGCACCCGTCTCGCCCTGCTGGCCGGCGGCGAGATGATCGACCACATCGCCGCCGCCGTCGCCGGACGCGCCGGCAAGGACGCGCTGGCCGCCTTCGCCGGCGCCTACCGGGAGTACGCCCACCGGCACCCGGGCCGGTACGCGGCCACCCAGATCCGCATCGACCAGGCCCTGGTGGCGGACTCCCCCGCCCTGCGCCGCACCGCCGAGATCACCTACGGCATGCTCCGCGCCTACGGCCTGCACGAACCCGACCTCACCGACGCCGTGCGCCTGCTGCGCAGCACCTTCCACGGTTACTGCGCCCTGGAGGCCGTCGGCGGCTTCGGAGCGCCCAGGGACGTGGAGAAGTCCTGGGACAAGGCCGTGGACGCCCTGCACGTGACGCTCACGCGCTGGCCCCGCGAGGAGACGGAGAACCGATGACCGACCTGCATTACGACGTGCGCGGCAACGGTCCCGTGCTGCTCGTCGTGCCCGGTGGCGCCGGGCACCCCATGGGGCTCGAGCGGATGACGGACCACCTCGCCGACCGCTTCACCGTCGTCACCTACGACCCGCTCGGCCTCGCCCACGGCCGCCTCGGTCTGCCCGTCGAGCCGCAGCGGGTCGAGGACTGGAGCGACGGAGCGCGCCGAGTGCTCGAAGCCGTCGTACCCGAGGGGGAGTCCGCGGACGTCGTGGGCTTCAGCTCCGGCGGTATCGCGGTCCTCGACCTGCTCGCCCGCCACCCGGACCGTCTGCGGCACGTGGTCGCGCACGAGCCGCCCGTCGTGGAGGTGCTGCCGGACGCGGCCCGGCAGCGGGCGATGTTCGCGGAAGTGGCCGCCACCTACCGCGCGGCCGGGCTGAAGGCGGCCGGGGCCAGGCTGGCGGCCGTGCTGGCGGACGGTCCCGCGCCCGCCGATCCCGCAGAGGCCGAACCGCCCGCGCCGGGCGATCAACTGACCAGCCCCATGGGCCTCTTCCTCACCCGCGTCCTGCCCTCGTTCACCGCCTACGCACCGGACGTGACCGCCCTGAAGGCCGTCGCCACGCGTCTCACACTCGGCGCGGGAGCCGACTCCCGCGGCGGACTCCTCCATCGGACGGCCACGACGGCGGCCGAGTCGACCGGGGCCACGTTCGCCGAGTTCCCCGGCGGCCATGTCGGCGTGGCGGAGCACCCCGAGGCGTTCGCGCGCATCGTGGCTTTGTCGGTCAGTAGCGAGAGCGCCCGTAGCTCGGCATGGAGAGCGCCCGCTTCCACGGGAGAGTGATGTCGCTGAGTTGTGCGACGGCGTCAAGTCCGGTTCTCGTAGCGGCCTGGCCTGGCCGGGTGAGGAAACCCTGGCGATGGCGCCCCGACCGGTGTGATCGAAGCACTTGTCCAGGCGCCCTCGACCACCGCCGGAAAGTGACTATGAGCCAGATCACGGTTGAGGTTGACCTTGGGTCAGGGTGGAAGCTCGTCGCGACGGCGCAACGCCGGCCCCCTCCACAACGGGCTCAAGGAGCGAACCACCATGTCCATCACCCTGAGCGACCAGGACAAGAGCATCCTGCGGACCGCCGCGTACGGCGCGGTGTCGCTGATGGCCGCCACCGGCACGCCCCACAAGGCCGCCACAAACGCCTCCACCGCCTTGACGTCGGCGACCGGCCTGGTCGGACACGTACTCGCGGCGAAGTCGAAGAACATCGAGCTGAACGGCAAGACCGTCGCCGCACTCGCCGACCAGGTACTGCCGGCCCTGACCGCAGCGGTGAGCCTGCTCGAGAAGCAGGACCCGGCCGAGGCAGACAACTTCCGCAACACCGTCCTCCTCGCTGTCGAGGCAGCCGCACAGCCCCACCAGGGCCGGCCCAACCCCGTGACAGCCGAGATGGCCCGCAAGATCACCGCGGCCCTCGAGGCCGCCAGGGCAGCCACTTCGGACAGCGGGACCGCGCCGGTGGCTGCTGCCGGGCACGATCGCCCGGAGCTGCAGCAGGCCCAGAGATCGTCGATTCCGGTATCGCCGGGATTACGCTGCGCGTGCACGACGAGCGGGGCGAGTGGGTCGGCAGCGCCGGGGTGAGCAAGCTCGGCGAGGCAGCCGAGCCACCTGTCGACGGGCACGTCCGGATCGGCAGTAACACCAAGACGTTCACCGCGACCCTGGTGCTGCAGTTGGTGGCCGAGGGCAAGATCGGGCTGGACACGCCGGTGGCGGACTACCTGCCCGAGTTCGGGCTGGACGAGCGGATCACGGTGCGGATGCTGCTGCAGCACACCAGCGGAATCTTCAATTTCACCGGGGAGTACTACGAAGACGGGACGTTCGCACCGGGGATCCCCGCCACCACGGCGGGCAAGGAGTGGGTGGACATCCGATTCAAGACCTACCAGCCGGAGGACTTGGTGCGGCTGGCGTTGTCCAAGCCGGCACGGTTCGAGCCGGGAGCGGGCTGGAGCTACTCCAACACCAACTACGTGCTGGCCCGGCTGCTGATCGAGAAGGTCACCTGCCGCCCGGTCGCCCAGGAGATGCAGCGGCTGATTCTGGGGCCGCTCGGGTTGACGGGCACCGTGGCACCGACCACCCAGACCGAGATCCCCGAGCCGCACGCCCACGCCTACTACCGGTACGAGGACGGCGGGCAGGAGGAGACCGTCGACGTCACCCGGCACAACCCCTCCTGGATCTCCAGCGGCGGTGACATGATCTCGACGACCCGCGACCTGCACACCTTCATCTCCGCACTGATGAGCGGCGAACTCTTGCCGGCGGAACTGCTGGCCGAGATGTGCACGCCGCGCCCGACGCCCGTCCCGAACATGGGCTATGGCCTGGGCGTGTTCGTGCAGGACGCGGGCCGCGGTGGCACCGTCGTCACCCACAACGGCGGCGCCGCGGGTCATGCGGCGATGATGTTCAGCACGCCCGATGGCAGCAAGACCCTGACCGCCGCGCTGAACTATGTGGACGACGCCGCACTGTCGCTGGCCGTGCCCTTCCAGAAGGCCACACAGCGGCTCGTCAACGAGGTGTTCTGCGGCGGGAAGGCCGATCCGGCCCGGCCGACGGGCTGAACGCGAACCAGGGCCGTGCCGGCTCGCCGAGTGCGGCGCGGCGCATCGACGACTCCGCCGCGGTGTACGCCTGCGCGGCCGGGCCCGAGCATGAGGCAGGCTGAGCAGATGAGCAACGGAGTCACGATCGGGCAGGCGGCGGCATTCGTCGGCGTCACGGTCAAGACGGTGCGGCATTACCACAAGTTGGGGCTGGTCGAGGAGCCCGAACGCGACAGCTCTGGTTACCGGAGGTACGGATCGGCCGAGTTGCTGCGTCTGGTGCAGGTCCGGACCCTTGCCGGGGCGGGCGTGCCGTTGGCCGATATCGGGCCTCTGCTCGACGCCGACACCGCGTCGTTCACCGCCGCGCTCGCCGACGTCGAGCGGCAGCTCACCGAGCGGATCGAGGAGTTGACCGCGCGGCGTGACACGCTGCACCGGCTCGCCGACGGCAACCGGGCGCTGCTGCCCGACCGTGCGGTGGCGCTGCTGGAGCGGATGCCCGGCCTCGGCTTCACCGCCGACGAGGTGGCCGCCGCCCGGGAGGGGTGGGTGCTGGCCAGAGCCCTGGTCCCCGAGGGCTTCGACGACTACCTCACGCACGTCGAGCGCGCCCTCGAAGACCACCGGTTCGTCGCCTTGAGCAAGCGTGCCGCCGAAGCCGCGGCCTGGGGACCGGACGATCCCCGCATCGCCGAACTCGCCACGGACATGGCCGAGCACTACCTCGCCAACCCCGCACAGCTGAAGATCGTGACCGGCCTGCAAGCCCGTACCGAGGCCGCGACCCGGTACAGGCTGATCACCCAACACGCCGCAGAGCAGGCGCCGGCCTCGGCCCGGCTGGCCGCGCTCGTCGTGTCCAAGCTGCGCGCCGCCGGCATCCATGTCCCTGCACCGGACTCCCACTGACCGCACTCCGGCCCGCCGACGGCCCGGCCCGTACGGCCCTGGTGATCGGAACAGAGTCGATGTCACCGCTGATCCTGGACGCGCTGGCCGGCACCGGCGACGCCCGGTCGTCATCGGTGGGAGACGACCGTGAATTGAGGTGAACATTGTGAAGCGCTTGTGAGAGGCTTCTGATGACCATGTGGCACATGAGGTGTGCCGTCATCACATCGCAGGGGGAGTCTTCATGACCATTGCCCGACGTCGGCGTGCGCTTCGGGGCGCGCTGGCCGCAACCGCCGTCGCGGCGGCGATGGCCGCCACGGCCGGTACGGCCTTCGCGTCCGGCGACCCGGCCGGGGCCGGCCGGATCCGTGCCGCGGCCGGGGCGGAGCAGCAGGCCCGGGGCATCCAGAGCGCGCGTCAGGGCGCGTCGGCGACCGGCCAGGTGGAAACGCCCAGCTTCTCGATGCCGGCCGTGCACAAGCGGACGAACGAGCTGTACCTGTACTTCCCGAACGGCAAGGGCGGCTTCGGTCCGCGGGACCACATCGCGCTCGACTACAGCCCCTTCGCGGGCTTCATCGACGTCGACAACGACAACGACGGGTACGACGACGGGAGTTACGACCTCTACAAGGACGGGAGGCTGGACTACCTGTTGATCGTGGACGGCTCCGTGCACACCACGCACGTCGGCACGGGGTGGAACACCTACAGGACGGTCCTCTCCCCCGGAAACCTCGGCGGGGCCCAGGAGGACGACCTCCTCGGCGTCGACAAGGCCGGTGTGCTGTGGGAGTACCTCGCCCGCCCGGACGGCACCCTGACCTCGCGCAAGCAGGTCGGCACCGGCTGGGGCCAGTACACCCAGATCGCCGGCCAGGGTGACCTGACCGGTGACGGCAAGGCCGACATCGTCGCCCGCGACAAGTCCGGCGTCCTGTGGCTCTACAAGGGCACCGGCGACTACAAGGCGCCCTTCGCCGCCCGTACGAAGATCGGCGCCGGCTGGAACATGTACGACCGGCTGCTGTCGGTCGGCGACATGGACTCCGACGGCACGTCGGACCTGATCGCCCGCAAGCCGAACGGTGACCTGTACCGGTACTCGGGCACGGGCAACGCCCAGTCCGTGTACCAGAAGCCGGTCAAGATCGGCAACGGGTTCCAGGTCTTCAACCTGCTGTAGCGGGTACGGGCGCCGACCGGAGATCCGGTCGGCGCCCGCTGCTCTCCCCCCGGGGGTCACCGGTTCCTGATCACTGTTCGGTCGCCGGGTGCCCCTTCCCCCACGCCCAGGCGAGGCGGTCCGCGCCGGAGGTGTTGGTGGTGGCCAGGCCCAGGCGGGTTCCGCTGCCGGTGAGGGTCTGGATGCTGTAGGTGTCGCCGGTGCGCAGGCCCGGCCAGTAGACCGACCCCATGTGCAGCTCCCGGAAGACGTCCGTGTCGGCCTGGATGAAGGCGACCGAGTTCGGGTCGCTGCTGGCCGACGCGGGCCGGTTGTAGTCCAGTCCGGTCGTCATGGGGGCGCCGAACTCGTCGGCGACGGTGCGGGGGGCGCAGTTCCCGAGGCGTGCCTTGAGGTCGCCGACCCACTCGGAGTAGGTGGCGCTCGACTTCCAGAAGCCGTAGTGGTGCAGGGACAGGTAGGTGCCGTCGAGGCGGTGGTCCGCGCAGACGCTGACGACGCTGTCGTTGTAGCCGCTGCCGCTGACGAAGATCCTGTTTCTGGGGATCGACGGGTAGGTGCTGATCCACTGCGCCGCCAGGTCGGCCCACGCCTGCGCGGTGTAGCCGTGCGGCTCGTTCATCGGCTCGAAGTAGACCAGCGGGTTGCGCTGGTAGGCGCGGGTGACGGTGCCCCACATGCGCCAGAAGTCGGGCAGGTTGTCGACGAAGCCGTCCTTCTGGGCGCCGGTGCCCTCCCAGTAGCTGAGGATGACCTTGAAGCCGTGGGCGGTGGCCGCGTCGATGACGGCACGGTAGGAGCTCCAGTAGGAGCCGTTCACGGTGTACGGGTTGATCGGCAGCCGCACCGTGTTGGCGTGGAGGTTCTTGCGGAATCCCTTGATGACGCCGTCGGCCTTGGCGTAGGTGGTGGCGTAGTCGTCGGAGAGGCTCAGACCGGACAGGACCACGGGGTCGTTGGCGTAGTTGTCGCGGGGGTCCGCCCAGTTCACACCGTTGAACTGGCTCGGGTTGAGGGAGGCGGCCGGCCTGTCGGCGCCCGATGCCGGGACGGTGGCCAGGCCGATGAGGGCACCGCTGCTCAGGGCGACCGCTGCTGCGACGACGGTGCGGGTGAGTCTGGTGGTGCGCTGTGCGGCCCTGCGGGCGGAGCGGAACATGTGCGGGGACCTTCCTGTGCGGGTGGGGTGACAGACAGCGTGCGGACGCGCGGAACGGCGCACCGGGGAGGAAGAACCTGCGATGCCCTGGGGCGGCAGCGGCAGGCGCGGAAGCAACAGCCACGGGAGCCTGACATGCACTGTCGTGCTCGGACGATCACCTTTCGGGCGAGAGCCTCGCCGCAGGGGCCGGGGGGTGTCAAGGCATCCGACAGGACTTCGTCAAACCATTACAGGAAGTGAGGGCGGGAAGTGAGGCCTGTGGGTCGACCCGGTCGCGAACCGGGCGCGGCACCGCGGAAACCCGGCACGGTGACCCCGGAAGTCCGAGGCGGTCACCGCGGAAGCCCTGCGCGGACTTGCAGGAAAGTTGAGCTTCGTCGTATAAGAAATGCCGGTCATCGTCTTTCTCACGAGGAAGGTGATCGATGGGCGAGGGCTGGACGTTCGCCGGGGAGGCCACGCAGGGCGGCGGGGACTCCGTGACCCTGATCGAGGGGTCGTCGTTCTGCCTGTCCGAGCGGGGCGGGGACCTCGTGCCCGGCACGCCCCACGGACTCTTCCACCGCGACACCCGCATCCTGTCCGCCTGGCAACTACGCCTGGACGACGAGGAGATCGACCCGCTCTCCGTCATCGCGCAGGAGCCGTACGAGGCCCTGTTCCTGGGGCGGGCCCGACCGCGTCCCGGGCACAGCGAGGCCACCGTCCTGCTCGAGCGGCGCCGCTTCGTGGGCGCGGGCATGCGCGAGGACCTGGTGCTGCGCAACCTCGGCAACGAGGCCGCCGCCTGTGTGCTCACGCTGCGCGTCGAGGCCGACTTCGCCGACCTGTTCGAGGTGAAGGAGGGGCGGGTACGGCCGCGCGGGCAGTACGGCGTCGACTACGGCGACGGGGTGCTCGCCCTCAACCGGCAGTGGCGGGGCGAGAGTCGCGGGGTGCGGATCGTCGCGGAGGGCGCGATCAGCTCGCCGGGGCAGCTCACCTTCCGGGCGGTCGTGCCGCCGCGCGGCACCTGGCGGTCCTCCGTGCTGGTCACTCCGGTGATCGACGGAGTGGAGACGCCGACGTCGTTCCCGCTGGAGCGGCCGGTGGAGCAGGCCGGGCCCTCGGTGCGGACGACCGAGTGGCGGGAGTCCGGACCGCGGATCAAGGTGGCCGACGAGTCGCTCGCGCTCACCCTGCGGCGGAGCAGCCAGGACCTGGGCGCGCTGCGGATCTTCGACCCGGAGCGGCCCGACACGCCCGTGGTGGCGGCCGGCGCGCCCTGGTTCATGGCGCTGTTCGGCCGGGACTCGATCCTCACCGCGCTGATGTCGCTGCCGCTGGACCCCCAGCTCGCCCTCGGCACCGCCCAGACGCTCGCCCGCCACCAGGGCACGAAGACGGACCCGGTGACCGAGGAGGAACCGGGCCGCATCCCGCACGAGTTGCGGTTCGGCGTCGAGGCCTCGCTCGCGCTCGGCGGCACCGTCTACTACGGCACCGTCGACGCCACCCCGCTGTTCGTGATGCTGCTCGGGGAGCTGTGCCGCTGGGGCGTCGAACCGGACGCCGTGCGGGAACTGCTGCCGCACGCCGACCGGGCGCTGACGTGGATCGAGAAGTACGGCGACCGGGACGGCGACGGGTTCGTCGAGTACCGGCGGGCGACCGACCGGGGCCTGGCCAACCAGGGCTGGAAGGACTCCTGGGACGGCGTCAACAGCGCCGACGGCAGGATCGCGGAGACGCCCATCGCGCTCGCCGAGGTCCAGGGCTACGTCCACGGCGCCTACCTGGCGCGGGCGCTGCTCGCCGAGCGGTTCGGCGACCCGGACTCGGCCGAGCGGTGGCGGGAGCGGGCGCGGCGGCTCAAGGAGCGCTTCAACGAACGGTTCTGGCTGCCGGAGCGCGGCTGGTACGCCGAGGCCCTGGACGGCGAGAAGCAGCCGGTGGACGCGCTCGCCTCCAACATGGGGCACTGCCTGTGGACGGGCATCGTCGACGCCGGCAGGGCGCCCGCGGTCGCCGAACGGCTGCTGTCGCCCGAGATGTTCAGCGGCTGGGGCGTGCGCACACTGGCCACGTCCATGGCCGCGTACAACCCGATGAGCTACCACAACGGCTCGGTGTGGCCGCACGACAGCGGCATCGTCGCCGCCGGGCTCATGCGCTACGGCTTCACCGACCACGCCCGGCGCGTCGCCGAGGCCGTCCTGGACGCCGCGGCGGCCTTCGGCGGCCGGCTACCGGAGCTGCTGTGCGGCTTCGACCGCGCCGAGTACGCGCAGCCCGTCCCGTACCCGGCGGCCTGCTCCCCGCAGGCCTGGGCGTCCGCCACGCCCCCGTACCTGCTGCGCGTGCTGCTGGGCGCGGAGGTGTGCGTCCCGCACGGCGTCGTCCGCATCGACCCGCACCTGCCCGCCCGCTTCGGTGCCCTGCGCCTGACCGACGTGCCACTGGGCACGGCCCGGGTGGGTGTCACGGTGGCCGAGAACGGCGGCGTCGAGGTGACCGGGCTGCCGTCCGGCATGACGGTGACTCAGGAGCGCTGCGTCTGCACGGCGGTGGATCCGCCGCACTGACACACCGCCCGTCCCTCTCCGGCTTTCCTCCTCCGAACCGCCGCCGCGGCCGACGCCGCCCGCGGCCGGTGACACCCACACCCCTCGCCCGCGCATCCGGGCACGACATGGCACACCGCGGCGAACCATCCCCGCCCGGGGCATGGCCGTGTCGTGCGCGGATGATCGGGCGCGACCGGAAAGGAGTTGTTCGTGAGCAACCGGCCGCTTCGTATCGCCATGGTCGCGCCGCCGTGGTTCGAGCTCCCGCCGCGCGGCTACGGGGGCATCGAGGCGATGTGCGCCGACCTCACCAACGCCCTGGTGGCCCGCGGCCATGACGTCACCCTGATCGCCGCGGGCCGCAACGGCACCCGCGCGCACCGCATGCTGCGCACCTACGACGTGCCGCAGGGCCCACGCCTGGGCGAGCCGTTGCCCGAGGTGTGGCACGCCGCTGCCGCCGCTCGCTTCCTGGACGACCTGGACGTCGACGTCGTGCACGACCACACCCTCGCCGGTCCGCTGCTCGCCCGCGGCCGGAGCGTCCCCACCGTGGTCACCACCCACGGCCCGCTGGACGGTGAACCCGGCGACTACTACCGGAAGTTGGGCGACAGCGTGCACCTCGTCGCCATCTCGGAGTCGCAGCGGGCCCAGGCGCCCGACCTCAACTGGGCGGGCACGGTGCACAACGCGCTGCGCGCCTGCGACTTCCCCTACCGGCGCGAGAAGGAGGACTGGGTCCTCTTCCTGGGCCGCTGCACCCCCGACAAGGGCATGCACCTGGCCATCGACGCCGCCCGCGCCGCGGGCCGGGAGATCAAGATGGCCGCCAAGTGCAGCGAACCCGCCGAACGCGCCTACTTCGACGAGTACATCGCACCGCGGCTCGGCCCGGGCGTGGAGTGGCTGGGCGAGGTGGACGGCGACCGCAAGAAGCAGTTGCTGGCCCGGGCGCGCTGCCTGCTGTTCCCGCTGCAGTGGGAGGAGCCGTTCGGCATGGTGATGATCGAGGCGATGGTGTGCGGCACGCCCGTGGTCACCCTGCGCCGCGGCTCGGTACCGGAGGTCGTGCTCGACGGCGTGACCGGCCTGGTCCGCGACGACGTGAGCGAACTGCCCGACGCGATCGAGGCGGCGGGCACGCTGGACCCGCGGGACTGCCGCAACCACGTCATCGAGCACTTCCAGCCGGAGACCATGGCGGCCGGGTACGAGGCGGTGTACCGCACGGTGGTCGCCTCCGCCGCGACGGCCCCGGCTCCCATGGTGCCCGCGCCCAGGCGGGAGGACATGCTGCCGGTGGCCTGACGCCACCAAGCCCTATGTGCGGACGCTGCCCCCGCTGAGCGCCTGGACCTCGGCGTACGTCGGAGCCGTACCGGTGGGCCGGCGGCCGGAGCCGACCGCTTCGGCCGCCTCGACCGCCGCGCCGAGGGCCAGGCGGTACAGGAGCGAGCCCAGGCTGACCCGGCGCACCCCGAGGCCGGCGAGAGCGGGAAGAGCGGGACCGGCGGGTGACCAGAGGACGTTGAGCGGGACCTCCACGCGCCGTACCAGGTCCTCGATGCGGCGCGGGTCGCTCAGGCCGGGCACGAACACGCCGTCCGCGCCCGCCTCCTGGTACGCGTCCAGGCGGCGCAGTGTGTCCGTCCCGTCCCCGTCGCCGAGCCAGTACGTGTCCGTGCGGGCGTTCACGAAGAGGTCCGGCACGGCGCGCTTGACGGCGGCGATCTTCGCGGCATGCGACGCGACGGGCCCGAGTCCGTCCTCCAGGTTGACGCCGACGGCTCCGGCGGCGTGGAGTCGGCGGGCCAGCTCCGCGACCTCTTCCGGGTCGTCGCCGAAGCCGCCCTCGGCGTCGACGGACAACAGGAAGGTGCCGCCGCCGAGCCGGCGTGCGAGGCGCAGGGTCGCCTCCCGGGTCGCCGCCGCACCGTCGGGCAGGCCGCCGGCCGCGGCGACACCGAGACTGGTGGTGCCGATCGCGCCGAACCCCGCGGCGGCGAGGGCGGCCGCGGAGGCGTGGTCCCAGGCGTTGGGCAGGAACAGCGGCGTGTCCGCGTGGTGAAGGGCGGCGAAGGGAGTCACCGGAACTCCTCTACGGCATCGGGGAGATCAGGGCATCGGCGTGCCGCCGGGCTCGCCGGCGGTGCAACTCCGCAGAACACTAGGGCCCCGTCGTTTCGGTGCCCGCCGAAGCGTCAACGGCCCGGTCGGCCGGGCGACGCCACCCTCACCGAGACCTGGGGCGCCCCGGTTCCGGTCGGGACGCCCCAGGGGCTTTCGGTCGGGGACTGTCGGCGAGTTCCCCGTTCGGGAGGGGCCTAACGTGAAAGACCCTCCGGTATCAGATCTTGCGCCACCAACGCGTCGCGCACCAGACCCGCGTACACAGTCGCGCCATGGACGGACGTATGCGTGTTGTCGCGCTTCTCGTTGTACAGATAGATCGACTTGGAGCCCTCGACGCCCAGCGACTCCACCAGCGCCTTCGTCCTGGCCGTCAGGTCGACCAGCGGGACGTGCTGGGCGGCGGCCACCGAGCGGATCACCGCGGGGTGGTCCACACCGAGGCCGTTCACCAGCAGGGCGGTGCCGTTGTTCAGCGTACCGTCGGCATTGAACCAGCGGCGGACGATCGGTGTGACGAGCACCGGTTCACCGCCCTTGTCCCGCACGCCCGCGACGAGGGTCTCCAGGTTCGTACGGTACGTCACCTCGTCGGTCTGCTTGTCGTTGTGGGCGAGTTGGACGAGGACCAGGTCGTGGGGGCGGATCAGCGGCTGGACGGTCGCCCACAGCCGGGGGTCGGCCAGGTAGGTGACCGTACTCTCCCCGGAGTCCGCGTAGTTGGCGACCGCCAAGCCCTTGCGCAGGAACTGCGGGAGTTGCTGGCCCCAGCCCGAGTACGGGTCGGCGGGCTGGTCGCACACCGTGGAGTCGCCGATGAGGAAGATCCGGCGGACGTGCCGCGCGGGGGTGACGCGGATGCCCGCGAGGGCCGGGGCCGGGCCGCCGACGGCCAGGTCCAGGCCCGGGGAGCCGTCGGGGCCGGTCGGTTCGCCCTCGGGGGTGCGGACGTTCACGGTGAAGCTGCGGTGGACGCGGTGGCCCGCGCCGACGGCCGTCTCGGGGAGCAGGGAGCGGCGGGTCTCCCCCGTGATGGCGGTACGGGACGCGTCGGCGCCGCCGAGTTCCACGCTCACGTCGTAGTCGCCGGGCGGCACGTCGAAGTGGCAGGCGGTCGCCGAGCAGTTCTCCATGCCGAGGCCGTCGTGCGCGCGGCCGTGCGCCTGGGCCGAGGCGGCCGGCACCAGGGACACGGCGGTCAGCGTCACCAGCAGTGCGAGGGTGAAACGTCTCATTGGGGCTCCTCCGGGGACGACGGGACCCTGGGGGCTGGACCGTACCCGTTCCGGCAAGCGCTTTCTAGAGGAAGACGCGAATTGGCGCGACGCCCGACTTCCTTACCGCGAAGGCCCTTTCGCGAAATCGATTCAACTGTCACTCTGCGAGACACCCGCACCGCACCCCCACCTCCCGGAGGAGGCATCCCCCCATGTCCGGAACCGATCCCAGAGCGGTCCGTCGCCGTACCTTCGTGCTGGGCACCGCGGCCGCCGCCGGCACCGCCGTCCTCGCCGGCCCGCTCGCCTCCCAGGCGTCGGCCGCGAGCTTCGGCTGGAGCGACGACGGCTCGAACTACGTCGTCGACACCGGCGCCAACCTCGTCTTCAAGGTCAGCAAGACCAACGGCGACCTGACCTCGCTGGTCTACCGCGGCACCGAGTACCAGGGCTACGGCGGCAAGAACTCGCACATCGAGTCCGGCCTCGGCACTTCCGCCGTCACCGTCAAGCAGTCGGGTTCGACGATCCTCATCTCCGTCGTGTACGGCACGCTGCGGCACTACTACGCGGCCCGCAGCGGCGAGAACAACATCTATCTGTGGACCGACAAGGCGGACTCGTCCGTCACGGCGACCCGGTACATCGTGCGCGTCAAGGCGGGCAGATTCCTCAACGACGAGCCGGACTCGTACACGTACGCGCCCACCACCATCGAGGCCTCGGACGTGTTCGAGAAGTCCGACGGGCAGACCCGCTCGAAGCACTACTCCAGACGCCGCGTCATCGACTACGACTACATCGGCTGGGCGGCCGGCGGCGTCGGCCTGTGGATCGTGCGCAGCAATCACGAGAAGGCCTCCGGCGGCCCGTTCTACCGCTCCCTGCTGCGGCACCAGAGCGCGGACGGCGGCGGGCTGTACGAGATCCTGTACTACGGCGAGAACCAGACCGAGGCGGAGCGCTACGGCCTCCAGGGCCCGTACGTCATCGCCTTCACGGACGGTGGGGCGCCGTCGTCGTCGCTGTACCACGACAACCTGACGACTCCCTGGGCGGACTCGCTCGGCATGTCCGGGTACGTGCCCGACAGCGGGCGGGGCCGGGTCGCCGGCGTCGGCATCGCCGGCCGGGACACCGCGTACCCGTACACGGTGGGGCTCGCCAACTCCTCGGCGCAGTACTGGGGTTCGGCCCGGTCCTCCGACGGCTGGTTCTCGATCCCGCGCGTCCTGCCGGGGACGTACACACTGACGGTCTACAAGGGCGAACTGGCCGTCCACACGGGTTCGGTGACGGTCTCGGCGGGAGCCACCACCACCCTCAACACGATCACCGTCCCCGCCTCCGACGACCCGGGCAACGCGAGCGCGATCTGGCGGATCGGCACCTGGGACGGCACGCCGAGCGGGTTCAAGAACGCGGACCTCATGACATACGCCCACCCGTCCGACGTGCGGGCCGCGTCCTGGACCGGCAACGTGGTGATCGGCAGCGGCAGCGAGACGTCGTCCTTCCCCTGCTACCTGTGGAAGGACGTCAACAGCGGCCTGATCGTCTACTTCAGGCTGACCGCGGCGCAGGCCGCCGCCGCGCACACCCTGCGGATCGGCGTCACGACGGCCTACGCGAACGGCCGGCCGCAGATCACCGTCAACGACTGGACGTCGTCGATCCCCTCGCCGCCCGCCCAGCCGAGCACCCGGTCGCTGACCGTGGGCTCGTACCGGGGCAACAACCACACCTTCAGCTACAGCGTTCCGGCCAGTGCCTGGCTCACGGACACCAGCCGGTACAACGTGCTGAAGATCAACGTGGTGAGCGGCTCGGGGACGACGGGTTATCTCAGCGCGGGCACGGCGATCGACGCGATCGACCTGCTGGCCTGAGCCGCAGGGGCCCCGATCCCTCCCGACCCCGACGGGAGGGATCTCGCCGGACGATCACCGGATGACTCTCGTGACGGTGTGAGCGGCCGCCCGGGCGGAACCGGCGGCGGCTCTCACCCGCCTGCCCTCACCGTGTCGGCGACCGGGACGCCGAAGTCCGGGGTCCCGTCCGGCTTCCAGCCGAGCTTCTGCACGCGGGTGTGGCGGTTCGGGTCGTTCAGAGGGTCGCCGGTGATCTCCTTGTACTGACGGGCGTGGTAGACGAGCACGTCGGTGCGGCCGTCCTCGGCGACGGTGAAGCAGTTGTGCCCCGGGCCGTACTGACGGGTGGTGTCGTTGCTGGTGAAGACGGGCGTCGGGGACTTCGACCAGCTCGCGGGATCCATGAGGTCGCTGTCGGCGTCGGCGGTGAGCAGGCCGACGCAGTAGTGCCAGTCGGTCGCGCTCGCCGAGTAGGTGAGGAAGACGCGGCCGTGGCGCTGCAGGACGTACGGTCCCTCGTTGACCTTGTAACCGACGCACTCCCAGTCGTACTCCGGGGTGGACAGCCGTATCTGAGGGCCTGTGAGGGTCCAGGGGTTCGCCATCTCGGACAGCCAGAGGGCGGTGTTGTTGTCCATGCCGGGCTCGTGCTGGGCCCAGGCCAGGTAGCGGGTGCCCCGGTGGGTGAACGTGGTGGCGTCCAGGGAGAAGGTCTCCCAGGCGGTCTTGATCTGGCCCTTCTCGACCCAAGTTCCCTTCAGCGGGTCGGCGTTGCCGTTCTCCAGGACCCAGATGCGGATCTTCCACACGTCCTCGGCGGGCGCGGAGGCGAAGTAGATGTACCACTTGCCACCGATGCGGTGCAGTTCGGGCGCCCAGATGTGCGCCGCCATGTCGCCGGTGGGGTGGGCCCTCCAGATGACGGACTCGGTGGCCGAGGAGAGGCCGTTGATGGTGCGGGAGCGGCGCAGGACGATCCGGTCGTACTCGGGGACGGTGGCCGTGAAGTAGTAGAAGCCGTCGGTGTGGCGGTGGATGTGGGGGTCGGCGCGCTGCTCGACGAGCGGGTTCACGTAGCGGGCTGCTTTCCTGCTCGGTGGGGTTCCGCCGTGCTCGGGCGGAGCCGAGGGCTCGGGGGAGGGTACGGCCGCCTCGGCGACACCGGGAACCACGGCCAGGGCGCCCGCGGCCAGGGCGCCCTTCAACATCAGTCTGCGGCCGTGCGCTTGGGGCAGGTGGGGGTCGCGGCTCATGCGGACTGCCTCTCAAGGGGCTTCAGGGAGCGGTTCGTTCGAAATTCCGTACTGCATCTGTGATTCCGAACATTTCCGGACGCCGAAAAGGTAAGGGTGGGGTGGCGGGAGGTCAACGGGTCGGCAGCGACAGGCGGAAACCGCTTGCCGATTTTCTGTTATCCGACGCCTCCGTCGCCCGTCTCCCCCGGCGTGCGCAGCCATATCCACAGAACAGCAGCGGTCGCCGGCGCCCTCGCGGCGGTCGCCCTCACACTCGCCGCTCCCCCCGCCTCCGCCGCCGGATCGCGGGACGTCACCGCGGACGTGCTCGCGGGCCGCGACGTGACCCTCTCGGGTGACACGGTGGTGACCGTGCCCGCCGGAACCACCACCTACGGCGGGGCGTTCCACGGCGAGGGCACGCTCACCGTGCGCGGCAGCGGGACGCTGATCCTGACGAAGGACAGCGACTTCACCCTGCCGGCGTCCCGGCAACGGCAGCGCGTCACCACCCAGGGCGGCAACCACCCGTACACCACGGTGACGAACCCCGATCCGCCGGCGATCACCGTGGAGCGCGGCGCGACGCTGCAGTACGGCACCGGCGGCGGCGCCGGCCTGATCGGCCACTTCCCGTACAACACCCCCGGTTACCGGCTCAACCAACTGAACATCCGGGTGGACGGCACCCTGCGCCTGTCCCTGACCCGCACCTTCAACCTCGGCACCATCAGCGGCTCGGGCCTGGTCACCCAGCCCCGGAACATGTGGGGGACCCTGGACCTGGCCGGTACGCACCCCTTCTCCGGCGTCATCGACAACGGCACGGGCACGGCGGCCGGCCGCCCCGAGTTCCCGGTCGCACTGCCGGCCGCCCGGGCGATCCTCAACCAGGGTTCCTGGATCATCGACACCCCGCTGAACCAGACGATCACCCTGCGGCAGGACTTCTACCAGCGGGAGTACGGCAGCGACGTCAACGTCCACTCACGGCCCGGCAGCAAGGTGGTGCTCACCGGCCAGTACAGCTACAGCGACCGCGGCGGCGACACGAACCCCTCGCTCAGCGATCCCGGCCTGAACTGGCGGCTCGTGCCGCACCAGGTGAACAAGCGCGGCACCAACATCGAGGGCGCGAACGTCCAGTGGGGCGACGGCACCACGCACCGCATCTTCATGCCGGGCACCAAGGACACCGTCTACATCAACCTGCACGAGGCGAGCGGCCGTCGTTCCCTGCTCACCTTCGACTACGACGGCCCGGTGACACTCGGCGCCCCCATCGGCGGCGGCCGGTACCACGACACGCTGGCCGCGCCCGGCGCCGGGGACGTCGTCATCGCGGGGACCCGCGGCAACGACGTCACCTTCGCGGCGAGCCAGTACTACGACGGGTCGACGACCATAGAGAAGGGGGCGGTGCTGCGCCTGGGCTCGGGGCGGCCGGGCGGGGACGGCACGCTGATGACCGGCACGGAACGACGGCGGATCGTCGACGACGGCACGCTCGTCGTGCGCAACACCTCCACCCCCGTGTCGCTGTCCCGGATCGGCGGCAGCGGCTCACTCGTACAGTCGGGCGCCGCCACGACCACGCTGACCGGTGACGCGGTCACCTACACGGGCGCGACGACCGTCACCCGGGGCACCCTGGCCCTGCGCGACGGCGCAACGCTCGCCCACAGCAACGCGATCCGGCTCACGACGACGGGCGCGCGGCTCGACACGGGCCGGGCGGCCCTGCGGGTGGCGACCACGCTCACCGGCCGGGGCACGGTGGCCGGGTCGGTCACGAACGACGGCACGGTGACGGGCGGGCTGACGGTGACCGGCGACTACACGCAGCAGGCCCGGGCCCAACTCGTGCTGCGCGACGGCCCCTTGACGGTGACGGGCCGGGTCCGGCTGGCCGGTGAGCTCGACCTGTCGGACGCCGGATCACCCTCCGCCCGGCAGATCACCGTGCTCGACCACCGGGGCCGCACGAAGACCGACGGCACGTTCACAGGTCTGCGGGAAGGGGCGGAGGTCGAACTCGCCGACACCGCCTACCGCATCAGCTACAAGGGCGGCGACGGCAACGACGTCACCCTGACCGCCGTCGGCGCCACCCCCTCCGCGCAGGCGCTCACCGCCCCGTCGTCCGGTACGACGGACCGCACTCGGACCGCGGACACGTCGGGCGGCGGCTCCCTGGGGTGGTGGCCGGGATACGCGCTCGGGGTCGCGATGGTCGCCGGGCTGATGGTCCCGGCGATCCTCCGCGAGCGCAGCCGCGCGGGAGGACGGCGCGCGGGCCAGGGCGCGGGACCGGGCCCGGGGCAGGGCGGGCGGCACGCGGCCCGATGACAGGGAGAGGCCGCCCTCGGTGCCGGCGGTGGTCCCGCCCGTACCGAGGGCGGCCCTGTGCGGTCGGGCCGCTACGGACTCCCCGTCAGGGCGTTTTCACGAGGTTGCCGGCGATTGCGGCGAGCAGGGCGTCGCCGCAGGCGTCGGAGCTGTCCGCGGCCCAGCAGACGTAGCCGTCGGGACGGATGAGCAGGGCGACGGCGCCCAGATCCTCGGTGCATGTGCCGCGGACGAGGTCGACGCCCGGCGGGAGCGGGAGGTCGGCCGGGACGACCGCGGCCAGATCGAGCAGGACGGCGTGCCCCGAGCCGGACAGCGTGGACAGCCGGGTGGGGCCGGCTTCGGTGACCAGGTCGGCGTCCGGCATCCGCTGTCCGGTGAGCGGATGGTCGCCGGGCAGCTCGTAGCGCAGCGAGAGGCCGGACATCAGTCCCGCGAGGTGGCGGTTGGTGTCGGGCAGCCGCAGCAGGTCGATGAGGATGTCGCGCAGGGCGGCGACGTCCTCGCTCGGGTTCGGGTACGCCAGGACGCGCTGTGCCGACGTGTGGTGCAGAACCTGGGCGCCGACCGGGTGCCGTTCGGCGTGGTAGCTGTCCAGGAGGCCGCTCGGCGCGCGGTCCTGGACGACCGCGGCCAGTTTCCAGCCGAGGTTGAAGGCGTCCTGTACGCCGAGGTTGAGCCCCTGACCGCCCAGCGGCGGGTGGATGTGCGCGGCATCGCCCGCGAACAGGACCCGGCCCACGCGGTACTGCTCCAGTTGCCGCGTGGCGTCGCTGAACCGCGAGGCGTTGTCCACGGCGCCGAGGGTGGTCTCGGGGCCGTACACGGCGTGCAGCGCCGTGGTGATCTCCTCGGGGGTGACGGGGGTGTCGCGGCCGCCGTCCTCCTGGTCCGCGCGCCCGAAGGTGATCCGGTACCGGTCACCGCCGAGAGGGACGAGCATCGCCCAGTAACCGCCCGCGTGACGGGTCAGGCTGCTGATGTGCCCCATCTGCCGCGGCACCAGCGACGAGACGGCGGACAGGCGGATGTCGGCCAGCACCGCCTGATGTGTCCCCGCCCTGCCGGGAAACGGCAGGGCGAGCAGTTTCCGCACCGCACTGTGGCCACCGTCGCACGCCACCAGGTAGTCGGCCCGCACCTGGCGACCGCCCGCCGTCACGACCACACCGTCGTCGTCCGGTTCCACCCCCGTGACGGCCGTGCCGCGCACGACCCGTGCGCCCGCGGCGATCGCCCGCTCCTCGAGCACTTCCTCGATCTCCCACTGGGGGATCACGATCGGGAAAGGGTGTGCGGTGCGCCAGGGTGTGCAGTCCAGGGGCACGGGCAGCATCGCGAAGTGCCCTCCCACCTCCGCACGCGGCACGGCCCGCTTCAGCATCGGCTCCAGGAGCCCGCGCGACTCGAGCAGCTCGGCGGTGCGGGGCTGGATCGCGCCGCCCTTCACCTGCTGGATGCGCTGGGGCAGCTTCTCCAGCACCAGCGTCCCGACTCCGGCCAGAGCCAGTTCGTACGCCAGCATCAGTCCGGTCGGGCCGGCTCCCGCGACGACGACCTCGGTCCTGTTCTCCGTCAACACGTCACTTCCCCCTCGTCTATCGACTCGGGGCAAAAATATACCAGGTGCAGAAATGTTCCGGGGCGAGTTTCTTGCTACGGTGTATGCCGTGGACGGCAAGTCAGGGCTGAGGGAACGGAAGAAGCAGCGGACCCGCGAGGCGATCTCCGACGCGGCGATCACGCTCTTCCTCGAACACGGCTTCAACCAGGTCTCGGTGGCTCAGGTGGCCGAGGCGGCCGAGGTGTCCAAACGCACGCTGTTCGCGTACTTCCCGACGAAGGAAGACCTCGTGGTGCACCGCCTCGCGGACCACGAAACCGAGGCGGCGCGCGTCGTGCGGAACCGCCCGCCCGGCACCGCCCCGCTGACCGCGCTGCGCGAGCACTTCCTCACGGGGCTGCGGGAACGGGACCCGATCACCGGGCTCAGCGATCATCCCCAGGTCCGCAGGCTCCACCGGATGATTCTCGACACGCCCTCACTGGTGGCCCGGATGGAACGCTTCAAGACCGGCGCCGAACGCGCACTCGCCCAGGCACTGCGGGAAACGGCCGACACCCCGGAACTCACCGCGCGGTTGGCCGCCGTCCAGATCGTCGCGGTCCAGTGGGCGCTGGCACAGGACAACGCCGAACGCCTGGCCTACGGGGAGCCGGCCGACGAGCGCTGTGCGGGCGCGGTGGCCGACGCCGAACACGCCTTCGCCCTCCTGGAGAACGGATTGCGGCACCTGACCGCAGGGCGGTGACTGCGGAGAGCTAGTGCTGTGACCGGAAAGGTTTGCCGGGAAGCTCGCGGCGTCCGGTGCGGTACATCGCAAGGCGGAGCATCGCCCGCGTACTGGATGTACTCGGGTGATGCGACAACGCGGCGAGGTGCCGTGCCGGGCGTCGCGAGCCGGTGAACCTTTCCGGTCACAGCGCTAGGCCGCCCCCGTCCGGCGGCCGCGCAGCCACACGTACACGGGGATGCCCGCGAAGAGGAAGAGCACGCCCTGGTAGACGGCCGCGTAGCCGGCGCCCGCGATCAGCCAGAAGGAGAACGCGAAGGACAGGGCCGCGACGATCAGGTCGCGGACCAGCCCTGCCGGGCGGACCCGCTCCCGGGTGCCCTGGGCCAGCCAGTAGAGCTGGGCCGCCGCCGACAGCAGGTACGGGACGCAGCCGGTGAACGTGGTGATCAGGACGAGGACCCGGAAGGTCGTGTCCGGGCCCGCCGTGTAGTTCAGCGCGATCAGCAGCGTGCCCAGGACCGCACATGCCCACACGCCGAAGCCGGGCACCCCGCCCTTGCCGACGCGGGCGAACGGTGCCGGGAAGAGCCCGTCGCGGGCGGCGGCGTACGGCATCTGCGCGGCCAGCAGGATCCAGCCGTTGAGGCAGCCGGTGATGGAGGCGACGGCGACCAGCGCGATGGCGGTGCCGCCCCAGTGGCCGCCGGTCATCGCATCCACGGCGTCCGCGAACGGCGCCCCGGACCCGACCAGCCTGTCGTGCGGGACCAGACCGAAGACGGCGACCGTGCCGAGAAGGTAGACGAGGGCGGAGCCGAGGGTGCCGAGCACGCTGGCGCGGCCCACCGTGCGCTCGGGGTCGCGGACCTCGCCGGCGCTCATCGCCGCGGACTCCACGCCGAGGAAGCTGTAGAGAAGGAGTGCGGCGGAGGCGGCGACCGCGCCGGTCACGCCGTGCCCGGAGGCGTTGAACGGCCCGAAGTTGTCGGCGCGCACGAAGAACAGGCCGACGGTGGCGACGACGAGCAGCGGCACGAACTTCAGGACCGTGGAGACCACCTGCACCGCGCCGACCCAGCGGGTGCCCGCGAAGTTCGCGGCGGCCGGCAGCCAGAGGGCGGCGAGGGCGACGACGGCCTGGAGGACGTGGTCACCGTGCAGGGGTATCAGTACGTCGACGTAGCCGACGACCGCCACGGCGAGCGCGGCGATGCTGACCCAGCACATCGTCCAGTACGACCAGGCCGACAGGAAGCCCGCGAAGTCGCCGAACGCGTCACGGGGGTAGACGTACAGGCCGCCGGTGACGGGGCTGCGCCGGGCGAGCCGGCCGAAGAGGAGGGCGAGGAGCACGGCGGCGACGGACAGCACCACGAAGGCGAGCAGGCTGACGGTGCCGTACGGGGCGACGGTGGCGGGCAGGACGAAGATGCCCCCGCCGATGATGTTGCCCATGACCAGGGCGGTGGCGGCGGCGAGTCCGAAGGTGCGGCGGCGGCCCGGGGCGGCGGGGGCGCGCTCCGGCTCGGTGTCCTCGGTGGTGCTGGTGGCAGTCATGACGCTTTCGGGTGACGGGAGGCGCCCGTGCGACGGCGCACGGAGGGAGGCGGGGAGGGCTGGATCGTATCCCGGCGTTTCACATGGTGGGCGATCTGTTCACGTACTGGACATACGAGGCCGTCGGCCGCCTCGTGGGCCATCGGTGCGAAAACTTCGCTGAGTACCCCGGATCTCCCTCCGCATGCCTCTCTCGGGGGAGTTGTTTCGGCGGGCCGGAATGTTTGCGCGACGCTTTGTTGGGGGCGGTCCGGCTGAGTTAACCTGCGACGGATTTTCTCATCGCGCAGATCCGTGAACTGCGGAAACGCGGGGCGATGAGCGGGCCCGGCAAGGACCCGGCGCGGTTCCGAGTCCCCGGGGTGGGGGCTCTTGGGGAGCGGAACGAGGTGCGCATGACCGGCAAGACGACCGAGGCTGCGGTCCGGGTCCCGGCCGAGCAGGAGCTGCGGCAACTGCTGGCCGGGCTGACCGCCGTGCGGGACGGCGACTTCGGCACCCGGCTGCCGTCGGACGGGGAGGGGCTGCTCGGCGACATCGCCACCGTCTTCAACGGCATGGTGGACCAGTTGTCCGTCTTCACCTCGGAAGTGACGCGCGTCGCACGCGAGGTGGGCACCGAGGGGACGCTGGGCGGTCAGGCGCAGGTGCCGGGGGTCTCGGGCACCTGGGCCGACCTGACCGACTCGGTCAACGCCATGGCGGGCAATCTGACCACCCAGGTGCGCGACATCGCCCAGGTGGCGACGGCGGTGGCCAAGGGCGATCTGTCGCAGAAGGTCGACGTGCCCGCGCGCGGCGAGATCCTGCAGCTCAAGGAGACCGTCAACACGATGGTCGACCAGCTCTCCGCCTTCGCCGACGAGGTCACCCGCGTCGCCCGCGAGGTCGGCAGCGAGGGTCGCCTCGGCGGACAGGCCCAGGTGCCCGGCGTCGGCGGTGTGTGGCGTGACCTCACCGACTCCGTCAACTTCATGGCGGGCAACCTCACCGCACAGGTCCGCAACATCGCCCAGGTGACGACCGCGGTCGCCCAGGGAGACCTCTCCCAGAAGATCACCGTCGACGCCCGCGGCGAGATCCTCG
>NZ_JBVHTR010000010.1:137432-286742 GCF_055565775.1 Streptomyces sp. NPDC028331
TCGAACTCAAGAACACCATCAACACGATGGTCGACCAGCTCTCCGCCTTCGCCGACGAGGTCACCCGCGTCGCCCGCGAGGTCGGCACCGAGGGCCGCCTCGGCGGACAGGCGGACGTCAAGGGCGTCAAGGGCACCTGGCGCGACCTCACCGACTCCGTCAACTTCATGGCGGGCAACCTCACCGCACAGGTCCGCAACGTCGCCCAGGTGGCCACCGCGGTCGCCCAGGGAGACCTCTCCCAGAAGATCACCGTCGACGCCCGCGGCGAGATCCTCGAACTCAAGAACACCATCAACACGATGGTCGACCAGCTCTCCGCCTTCGCCGACGAGGTCACCCGCGTCGCCCGCGAGGTCGGCACCGAGGGCAACCTGGGCGGACAGGCCATCGTCCGGGGAGTGTCGGGGACCTGGAAGGACCTGACGGACAACGTCAACGTGATGGCGTCCAACCTGACCGGGCAGGTCCGCTCGATCGCCCAGGTCGCCACGGCCGTCGCCCGCGGCGACCTGTCGCAGAAGATCACGGTCGAGGCCAAGGGCGAGGTCGCGGCCCTGGCGGACGTCATCAACACGATGGTCGACACGCTGTCCGCGTTCGCCGACGAGGTCACCCGCGTCGCCCGCGAAGTCGGCACCGAGGGCCGCCTCGGCGGCCAGGCGCACGTGCCGAACGTGGCGGGAACGTGGAAGGACCTCACGGACAACGTCAACTCGATGGCCAACAACCTCACCGGCCAGGTGCGCAACATCGCGCTGGTGACGACCGCGGTGGCGGGCGGCGACCTGTCGAAGAAGATCGACGTCGACGCCCGCGGCGAGATCCTCGAACTGAAGACCACCATCAACACGATGGTCGACCAGCTCTCGTCGTTCGCCGCCGAGGTCACCCGCGTGGCCCGCGAGGTCGGCAGCGAGGGCCGGCTCGGCGGGCAGGCCGAGGTCGAGGGTGTCGAGGGCACCTGGAAGCGGCTGACGGAGAACGTCAACGAACTGGCCGGGAACCTGACCCGGCAGGTCCGCGCGATCGCCGAGGTGGCGAGCGCCGTGGCCGAGGGCGACCTGACCCGCTCGATCACCGTGGAGGCGTCGGGCGAGGTCGCCGAGCTCAAGGACAACATCAACTCCATGGTCGAGTCCCTGCGGGAGACCACGCGGGCCAACCAGGAGCAGGACTGGCTGAAGACCAACCTGGCCCGGATCTCCGGCCTGATGCAGGGCCATCGCGAACTGCCCGTCGTCGCCGAACTGATCATGGACGAGCTGACACCGCTGGTGTCGGCCCAGTACGGCGCCTTCTACCTCGCGGAGGACACCGAGCGCGGTCCCGAGCTGCGGCTGGTGGGCTCGTACGGCTATCCCGACGACGCGGAGCGGCCCTCCCGGATCCCCTTCGGCCGTTCGCTGGTCGGTCAGGCCGCCCGCAACCGACGCCCGATCACCGTGGAGGAGCTGCCGCCGGGCTATGTGACGATCTCCTCCGGGCTGGGGCAGACGGTGCCCGGCGCCCTGGTGGTGCTGCCCATCGTGGTCGAGGACCAGGTCCTCGGGGTCATGGAGCTGGCCTCCGTCAGCCGGTTCACCCAGATCCACCAGGACTTCCTGGCCCAGCTCATGCCGACCATCGGCGTCAACCTCAACACCATCGTGGCCAACGCCCGCACCGACGAACTCCTGGAGGAGTCCCAGCGGCTGACCGCCGAACTCCAGGCGCGCTCGGAGGAGTTGCAGGTCCAGCAGGAGGAACTGCAGCGCTCCAACGCGGAACTGGAGGAGAAGGCGTCCCTGCTCGCCTCGCAGAACCGCGACATCGAGGCGAAGAACCTCCAGATCGAGCAGGCGCGGCAGGAGCTGGAGACCCGCGCCCAGGAGCTGGCGCTGGCCTCCAAGTACAAGTCGGAGTTCCTGGCGAACATGAGCCACGAGCTGCGCACCCCGCTGAACAGCCTGCTGATCCTCGCCCAGTTGCTGGCGCAGAACCCCTCCCGCAACCTCACCCCGAAGCAGGTCGAGTACGCGGGCATCATCCACTCGGCGGGCTCGGACCTGCTCCAGCTCATCAACGACATCCTCGATCTGTCGAAGGTCGAGGCCGGCAAGATGGACGTCACCCCCGAGCGCGTCCCGCTGCGCAAGCTCCTGGAGTACGTCGAGGCGACGTTCCGGCCGATGACAACGCAGAAGAGCCTGGACTTCACGGTGACCACCGCGCCGGGCACCCCCGCCGACCTGCTCACCGACGACTCCCGGCTGCGTCAGATCCTGCGCAACCTGCTGTCGAACGCGGTCAAGTTCACCGAGCAGGGCAGCGTCGAGCTCCGCATCGAGCCCGCGACCGACCGGGAGGTCCCCGCGGGCGTCCACCGCGGCGGCCCCGTCGTGGCCTTCCGGGTGAAGGACACCGGCATCGGCATCCCCCAGCAGCAACTGGAGTCGATCTTCGGGGCGTTCCAGCAGGCGGACGGGACGACGAGCCGCAAGTACGGCGGCACCGGCCTCGGCCTGTCGATCACACGGGAGATCGCCCATCTGCTCGGCGGCGCCGTCACGGTCGACAGCACGCCCGGCCAGGGCAGCACCTTCACGCTCTACCTGCCCGTCGCACGTGCCGACTTCGAGGAACTGGCGGACGGCGGCGGCCGGCCGGCCGGACAGCCGCAGGACACGGTCGGAGAGGTGGTGCCGGCGCCGCGTGCGGAGGCCGGGCCGGCGGAGACGCCCGGGCGGCGCAGGCGCCGCCTGCTGGTGGTCGAGGAGCGCCCGCGCGGTCTGCTCACCCTGGTCGCGGAGAGCGCGGTCGCGGACATCGCGCAGGACGGCGGCGATCCGCGTGGGGCGGTCGACATCATCACCGCCGTCGGAGCACAGGAGGCGGCGGGCGCGCTGGCGACCGAACCCTGCCACTGCGTCGTCCTCGAACTCGGCATGCCGGACGACGAGGGCGCACGGTTCCTCCGGGCCATGCAGGGCGACTCCGCGCTGGCCAGTGTGCCGGTGCTCGTCCACACCGGTCACCGCGTGGACCTGGCCCAGGAGCAGGCGCTGCGGGCCCGTGCGGGGGGCCGGCCGCTGGACTTCCTGTCCAGCCTGGACGAACTGCGCGAACGCATCACGCTGCACCTGTCCGCCGAGGAGCCCGGGGACGTGCTGTCGCTGGTGCGCGCCGAGGAGCCCCAGTACCCGGCCGCGCAGCCGGTGGACGACACCTTCGTCGGCCGCAAGGTGCTGGTGGTCGACGACGACGCGCGCAACCTCTTCGCGCTCAGCGGCATCCTCGAACTCCACGGCTTCCAGGTCCTGCACGCGGACAACGGCCGCAAGGGCATCGAGATGCTGATGGCCCACCCGGACGTCGCGCTGGTCCTGATGGACGTGATGATGCCGGAGATGGACGGGTACGCCGCCACCGCCGAGATCCGCACCATGCCGCAGTACGCGGACCTGCCCATCATCGCCGTCACCGCGAAGGCGATGCCGGGCGACCAGGAGAAGAGCCTCGCGTCCGGCGCGAACGACTACGTCACCAAACCGGTCGACACCAACGATCTCATCGCCCGCGTCCGACGCTGGCTGCCCGCCTGAGGAGGGGACACACCCGCCGTGCGCACCAGCCGACCGGGCGCCGACCGGCGCCGTCCCAGCCGAGGAACAGGCCCATCGTGAGCAATTCCCAGCAACCGCCCGAGCCGGAGGGCGTACCGGCTCCGGCCGGTGGACACGCCGCCGCCCAGGTCCCGGGCCGGAGCCCGGCAGCCACCGAGCCGCCCGGCCCGACGCCGGCGGGTACCGGCCCCGTGGCCGGCGCCTCGGCCGCCCCGGATCCGGTCGCCCACGGCCCGTCCGTCCCCGGGGCCGCCGCCATGGACTTCACCGGCACCGGGGGCGGCACCGTCCGCGAGGCCGGTCCGGAGCCGGCCGACCAGGACATCGCCGGCATCGACCCCGTCGACCACGACCCCTCGGGCACCGCCTCGCTCGCCGGCGACCCCACCGGTCCCGGACCCGTCGGCGACGGCCTCTCCCCCGCCCGCATCGTGGACGCCGAGCGCACGGCGGACGACGGCGAGCAGGGGAAGGCATCCCGCGTCGGCCGGCTCGCGGCGACCGTGGAGCGGCTGCGTCGCGAGGTGCGGGCGGCGCAGGCGGAGGCGGACGGGCGGGCCCTGATCGAACTGGCCAAGGGCATCCTGGTCGAGCGGCTGGGGTGCGGGCCGGCGCAGGCAGCCAGGCAACTGGCCGAGCTGGCCAGGCAGGCGGGCGCGACCCCGCTCGAGTTCGCCGTCGAGGTCATCAACCAGGCGTCGCGCGACCGGCTCTCCGAGGTGGCCGCCGCGTTCCTCGCGGTCGCGGCGGAGTCCGCCGACGCCGCCGCCTCCGCCGGTTCGCGGGGGCACCGGTCCTCCCTCGTACGGCTGCGGGCCGCCGAGAGCGGTGTGCTGGCCGCCGACGACACACAGGCCGTCGCCGACTCCCTGCTGGAGCACGCCCTGACCCCGCTCGGCGCGGTGGCCGTGGCCATCTGGGCCGTGGGCTCCGACGGCTCCCTCACCCTCGCGGGCAGTGCCGGGTTCTCGTCCGCGGAGGCGGGCCGCTGGCGGTACGTGCCCCCGGGCGTGGCGACGGTGGCGCGTCGCGGTCTCGCCGAGCGCGCGGGGCAGTGGATCGGCTCCCTGTCGGAGACCGGACTGCCCTCCATCGGCCAGCACCTTTATCCGGACGGCGGCCGGGCCGCCGTCCCCGCCGGCACCGGCGGGCGGATCCACGGAGTGCTGGAGATCGCCTGGCCCGCGCCGCTCGGACCGCAGCCGCCGCAGATCATCCGTCAGGTCGAGGCCCTGGCCGAGCTGTGCGCCCACACCCTGGAGACCTACGCCCTGCACTACCCCGACGGCGTCCCGAGGCCCCGGGTCCTGCCGCACGTCGCCGAGCTGATGGACCTGGCCGACGGACTGCACGACCCCGCCCTGGTGCTCGTGCCGCACCTGGACGACAACGGGGAGCTGGTCGACTTCCGCATCCAGCATGTGAACAGCCGCTTCCTCGACCCGGCCGGCCGGCCGCGCGGCGTCGTCAACGGCGCCCTGCTGCTGGAGGCGTACCCGATGGCCGCCGGGGAGAGCGAGCTGTTCGACCGGATCGAGCGCGTCTACGCCACCGGGGAGCCGTTCCGCGCGCACCGGATGAGGCTCACCGCCCTGGTGGACGACGTCCCCCTGGCGGCGGTGGCCGACATCAACATCACCCGGCACGCCGGCAGCGTCCTGCTCATCTGGCGCATCGAGGACGAGACGGCACGCCTGGCGAGCCTGCTCCAGCACGCCCAGCGCCTCGGCCGGATCGGCGGCTTCGAGGAGAACCTGCTCACCGGCGAGATCACCTGGAACGGCCAGCTCTACAGCCTCTACGGCAAGCCCACCTCGAGCGCCCCGGTGCCGCTGGAGGACCTGCCCGCCCACGCCCACCCCGACGACGGGGTCGCCATCCGCAGGTTCCTGCGCACCCTGCTCCACCACCGGCGTCCGGCGTCCACGGCCTTCCGGTTGCAGCGCCCCGACGGGGTGACGCGCCACATCCGCGTGGTGGCCGAGCCGGTGCTCGACTCCGACGGCCGGCTGTTCGTCGTGCGCGGCGCCTACCAGGACATCTCCGCCCACCACTGGACGGAGGTCGCGCTCGCCGCCACCCGTGACCAGCTCGCCCACACCGAGCAGCAGGCGAGCGAACGCAACCGGCTCACCCTCCAGCTCCAGCACGCGATCATGCCCCCGGCGCAGGCCCCGCTGGAGGCCCCCGGCCTGCAGGTGGCCGTACGCTACCGGCCCGCGGAGACGGAGCAGTTGGTCGGCGGCGACTGGTACGACGCGGTCGTGCTGCCGTCCGAACTGGTCCTGCTGTGCGTGGGCGACGTCGCCGGACACGGCATAGAGGCGGCCACCAGCATGGTCGTACTGCGCAACGCGCTGCGCGGGCTCGCCGTGACGGGCGCGGGGCCCGGCCAGTTGCTGTCCTGGCTCAACATGGTGGCCCACCACCTGACCGGCGCCGTCACCGCCACGGCGGTCTGCGGCCTGTACGACCCCGCCCGCCACACCCTGCGGTGGGCCAGGGCGGGCCATCTGCCGCCGGTCCTGGTGCGGGGCGCCGAGGCCGCACCGCTGCCCCTGGTCAAGGGGTTGCTGCTGGGTGCCGTGCCCGAGGCGACGTACGAGGAGCACGAGGTGCAGTTGGCCGTCGACGACACCCTGCTGATGTACACGGACGGGCTGATCGAACGCCGGGACCGCTCCGTGGAGGAGTCGCTGGCGCAACTGCTGACGGCCGCGCGCACGGTGCCTCCCACCCTGGACCAGCAGCTCGACCGCCTGCTCACCTACAGCAGGTCGGACACGGACGACGACACCTGCATCGTCGGAATCCGCGTGGCCTGAGAGGCCCGAACAAGATGGGCGCCCGGGATGCCCACGTACTGGACGACCCCGGGCGCCGGCCCGCCCGTCGACTAGCGTCGTGGCATGACCAGCGACACCACTCCCACCCTCGCCGAGGCGCTCGCCGCCGGAACACTCGTCCTGGACGGCGGCATGTCGAACCAGCTCGAGTCGGCCGGGCACGACCTGAGCGACGAGCTGTGGTCGGCGCGGCTGCTCGCGGAGCGGCCGCAGGCCATCACCGAGGCGCATCTCGCGTACTACGAGGCGGGCGCGGACGTGGCGATCACGTCCAGCTACCAGGCGACGTTCGAGGGCTTCGCCAAGCGCGGCATCAACCGCGACCGCGCGGCCGGGCTCGTCGGCCTGAGCGTCGAACTGGCCCGCGAGGCGGCGGCACAGGCACGGGAGAAGGGCGTCACGCGTCCGCTGTGGGTGGCGGCGTCCGTCGGCCCGTACGGGGCGATGCTCGCGGACGGCTCCGAGTACCGGGGCCGCTACGGCCTCACGGTCGCCGAACTGGAGGCCTTCCACCGCCCGCGGCTGGAGGTGCTGGCGGCGGCCGGCCCGGACGTCCTGGCGCTGGAGACGGTCCCGGACACGGACGAGGCCACCGCGCTGCTGCGGGCGGTGCGCGGCCTGGGCGTCCCCGCCTGGCTGTCGTACACCGTCTCCGGCGACCGCACGCGCGCGGGCCAGCCCCTCGAGGAGGCGTTCGCCCTGGCCGCCGAGGCGGAGGAGGTGATCGCGGTGGGCGTGAACTGCTGCGCCCCCGGGGACGTGGACGCCGCGGTCGAAACGGCCGCACGGGTCACCGGAAAGCCGGTGGTGGTCTACCCCAACAGCGGCGAGTCCTGGGACGCCGAGTCCCGTGCCTGGGACGGCCGCTCGACGTTCACGACGTCGGAGGTGACCGGCTGGCGCGCCGCGGGTGCACGGCTGATCGGGGGGTGCTGCCGGGTGGGGCCGCAGGCGATCGGGGACATCGCGGGAGCGCTCGGCCGTCGAGGCGCGCGGTGAGGAGGCCGGGTCCTCGCCGGTGAGGCGGGCGGCACGGGGAACGCACGGCATCGACTGCCGCGTCGCCCCACGTCACTGCCGCCCCGGCCCACCCGAGCGCCGCAGCCGCCGTACCAGCGGCAGCGGCACCGTGCCCCGCCGCACCGCTCCGTTCCCGTGCACGGGGGCCGGCTCGGGGCGGGTGCGGGCCGCCTCCCACAACGCCATCTCCGTGTCGCGGGGGCCGTACGCCAGCGGCTCCCCGGTCCCGCCGAAGACCCGTACCGGGTGCCCGGCGTCCCACGCGGGCCAGCCCGGGTCGCCGTCCGTCGCGAACCGCACCCACGCCCCGTGCATCTCGCGGGCCAGTGCGCGCGGGGCGTTCGGGCCCGCCAGTTTCGCCGACTCGGGGACCTCCGCGCTGTCGAAGACGAAACCCAGCTCCAGGGCGTGGCAGGCGCCCAGCTCGGGGAGGTTGGAGCGCCAGGCGAACTCGTAGACGTACGCGGGCGCGTGGCCGGCCCGTGCGTCGGCCAGGCGGTGCAGGGGGTGGCGGAGCAGGTGGTCCGTGACCATCTGGCCCACCAGCTCCGAGACGGTGGCCTGCGGGTGGGCGGTCCGGTAGCCGCGCGGGACCTCGGGGCCGCAGCGGCAGCGGGCCATCGCGCCGGCCACGGCCACCGGGCCGAGCTTGTCGATGCGCTCGGCCAGGCCGGTGGGGGCCAGCCAGAGGCGGTACTCCTCGCTGGTCCAGCCCATCAGCAGGGGTACGTCACCGGCCGCGCCGTCGAGCAGGGCTTCCAGCGGGTCGCGCGGCACCAGGTCGCCGTCCACCACGATCCCGAACGCGGGGCCGCCGAGGATCGGGCTCGCCCGGCGGCCCACCTCCGCCTGCGCCTCGGCCAGCGCCGTGCGGTCCACCGCGGCGAACGCGGCCGCGGTGGCCGGTACCTTCAGCCTCGCCGCCATGCGCCGCACCAGGCGCCGTACCTTCTCCCGTTCGGTGGCCTCCGGCGGTCCGCTCTGCAGCACCGCCCGCCCGAACAGTCCCCGGGCGCGCGGGCTCGCGAGCAGCGCGCCGATGCTGATCGCGCCCGCCGACTCGCCGAAGACGGTCACCCGGTCCGGATCGCCGCCGAACTCCGCGACGGCCTGCTGCACCCACTCCAGGGCGGCGAGCTGGTCGCGCAGCCCGGGGTTGGGCGGGGCGTCCGGGAAGAGGCCGTAACCCTCCACGCCGAGGCGGTAGTTGAAGGAGACGAGGACCACGCCGTCGCGGGCGAAGGCGCCGCCGTCGTACACGGGCACGGCCGACGAGCCCCGGGTCAGGGCGCCGCCGTGGATCCACACCATCACCGGGAGCCGGGCGCCGGCGACGGGGGCCGGTGTCCACACGTTGAGGTTGAGGCAGTCGTCCCCGGCGACCACCGGGTCGGACAGATAGCGGGCGAAGGCCTCCGAGTAGGGCGGCTTGGGCGGCGTCGGCCCGAACGCGCCCGCGTCCCGCACCCCGTCCCAGGGGTCGGGCGGCACCGGCGGACGGAAGCGGCGGGGGCCGAAGGGCGGGGCGGCGTACGGGATGCCGCGGAAGACGGCGACCCCGTTCTCGTACCGGCCGCGTACGGCACCGTAGGGGGTGCGGACCACGGGGTCCGGGTGCTGCGCCGGTTTCACGGTCACATCGTCCGTAGGGTCCATCCGGCCTCTCCTCACCGCGGGGGCTGCCCGCATCGGATGACTTCCCGGTTCGGCAGCCCGCGCATCCCGTGTCTTCCACGGCAACTCACGAGGGCCTTAATGTAGAAAGCGCTTGCCATAAGGTGCTTGTCACCCGTGCTTGCCGTCAACGGTGTTCTAGGGCCCTCGGGACGGGGCCGGAGAGGTGGGCCCATGGTGCGTACCGCAGGCGCGGCCGGACCGACCCTCGCGGTCGTCGCACGCGAGGCCGGTGTCTCCGTGCCGACGGCGTCCAAGGTGGTCAACGGCCGCGAGGACGTGGCACCCGAGACCCGCCGCCGGGTCACCGAGGCCCTGGACCGGCTCGGTTACGTCAGAAGACCCCGCTTCGAGCCGAACAAGCCGCCCGCCCTCATCGACCTGGTCGTGCACTCGCTGGCGAGCTCGTGGTCGGGCGCCGTCCTGCACGGCGTGGAGGAGGCCGCGCACGACGCGGGCCTGGAGGTCGTGGTCTCGGCGGGCCTGAGCCGCGCCAGGGACGGGCGCCCCGAACGCGGCTGGCTGGACAAGCTGTCCGCGCGCGGCTCCGCGGGCGTCCTGTTCAACCTGCCGGAGCTGACGCCGTCCCAGTACGCGTGGCTGGACCAGCACCGCATCCCGTACGTCCTCATCGACCCCCTGGTGGAGCCGCCACCGGGCGTGGTGTCGGTGGGCGCCGCGAACTGGCAGGGCGGGGTCGCCGCCACCGAGCACCTGCTGGACCTCGGCCACGAGCGGATCGCGGTCATCGGCGGCTACCGGCGCAAACTGTGCAGCGGCGCGCGGATCGCCGGGTACCGCTCGGCGCTGTCCGCCGCGGGCATCGCCCACCGGCCCGAGTACGTGCGCCACGGCGACTTCGACGAGACCACCGCCCACCGGCGCACCCTGCAACTGCTCGACCTGCCCGAGCCGCCGACGGCCGTCTTCGCCTGCTCGGACCGGATGGCGCTCGGGGTGTGCGCGGCGCTCGCGGAGCGGGGGCTGCGGGTGCCGGACGACGTCAGCGTCGTCGGCTTCGACGACCTGCCGGAGGCCCGCTGGGCGACACCGCCGCTGACGACCGTACGGCAGCCGCTCGGGGAGATGGCCGCGACGGCGCTCCGGCTGCTGGTGCGCATGATGGGCGGCGCACGGCCGGAGGGCACCCGCACCGAACTGTCGACGCGCCTGGTGGAACGGGCGAGCACGGCGCCGCCGCCGCGCTGAGCGCCGACGGCGCGTCACCTCTCACCGGCGCCGCGGTGCGAGTCCGCGCGGGCGAGCCCGGCGGCCTGCGCCTCCCACCCGGCCGCCCAGCGGACGCCGCCCAGGAGGTGGGCACGGAAATCGGGGTCCTGGTACGCCTCCGGTGCGTGTCCGAGCGCCGTGTAGAAGACCCGGCCCGCGCCCTGCCGACGGCACCAGGCGAGCGGATGGTCCGCGCCCATCCCGCCGCCCTCGTACGAGGACTCGTCCGCGCAGAGCAGCACGCGTACCGAACCGCGAGGGCTGGTGCGGAAGTCGTACCACTCGTCGGTGAACTCCCAGACGGCGGGCAGGTGCCGCGTCGCCGGATGCGTCCGGTCCTCGACGACGGCCCTGCCCGGCTGGTAGGCGGGGTGCCGGTCGAACCGGGCGCCCAGCAGCTCGCCGTAGTACGGCCAGTCGTACTCGGTGCAGGCGGCCGCGTGCACCCCGGCGAAACCGCCGCCGTCCCGCAGGTGGGCGGCCAGTTGTTCGCGTCCCTTCGGTGTCAGCACCTCGCCGCTCGTGGAGAGGAAGACGACCGCCCCGTACGCGCCGAGGGACGACTCCAGGGCGCCGGGGTCCTCCGTGGCGTCGACCTCGAAGCCGTGCGCGGCGCCGAGGTCGCGCAGGGCGGCGACGGCGTCCGGGATCGAGTCGTGGCGGTAGCCGGTGGTGCGGGAGTAGACGAGCACACGGAAGGGCATGGCAGGAGCGTAGGGCGGGGGCGGGGCCGGGCCCAACGGGGCGGAGGGGCCGGGACGTTCGCCCTCCGAGGACCGTGTCCGATTCCTTCAAGACGGCGCCCCGGCCACCCGCCTAGCGTGGCCCCATGACTGCACCGACTCCTCAGACCCCACGCTTCGACCTGATCGGCCTCGTCGTCTCCGACCTGGCCGCCTCCCTCGCCTTCTACCGCCGCCTCGGGCTCGTCTTCCCCGAAGGGGCCGAGAAGCTGCCGCACGTGGAGGCCGAGTTGCCCGGCGGGCTGCGGTTCGCTCTGGACACCGAGGACACCGTGCGGTCCTTCCACCCCGGGTGGCGGCCGCCCGTCGGCGGCGGACGGGTCTCGCTCGCCTTCCGGTGCGGCTCCCCCGCCGAGGTGGACGGCCTGTACGCGGACCTGGTGGGCGCCGGGTACCACGGCGAGCTGAAGCCGTGGGACGCGGTGTGGGGGATGCGGTACGCGGTCGTGCACGACCCGGACGGCAACGGGGTGGACCTGTTCGCTGATCTCACCGCCCCGCCGCGGCCCGCGTGAGGCCGCCGGAGTCGCCGTCCTCGTCCGGGCCCTGCGCTGGAGAACGGGCACAGCCCCGGCACTGCCGGGGCTGTCGTCGGTCGGCACGGGGGCGGCGTGCTCACCCGGGAAGGCTCGGAGTGGGCACCGGGCGCGCCAGGAGGTCCGTCAGCGGCATCCCCGCCAGCTCCCTGACGTCCCGGGCCAGATGCGCCTGGTCGGCGAAGCCCGCGCGGGCCGCGGTCTCCGCGAACGGCGTCCCCGAGCGGGCCAGCGCGAGGGCGCGTTGCAGCCGCAGGACGCGGGCCAGCGTCTTCGGGCCGTAGCCGAACGCGGTGAGCGAACGGCGGTGCAACTGGCGGGCGCTCAGTCCCAGTGCGTCGGCGGTGGCGGCGACCGGCCGGCCCGCGCCGAGCGCCGCGACGACCGCGCCGAGGAGCGGGTCGGGGGCCGGGGAGCGGGCGGCCCGCTCCAGCGCGATCTCCTCCAGCGCGGTCACGGGGTCCGCGGCGCCGTCCACCCGGCCGGACAGCCGGCGTACCTCGGCGGCGGGCCACAGATCGGCCAGCGCGACCCGCCGGTCGCGCAGTTCGTGGGCGGGGACGCCCAGGTACACGGGTGCGGTGCCGGGGTGGAAGCGGACCCCCGCCCAGCGCGCGGGCGGCCCCTCGGGGCGGTACGCACGGGTGTCGGGACCGGCGACGAGCAGCCGCCCCTCGGTCCACAGCAGGTCCATGCAGCCGTCGGGCAGCACCGGGGGCGAGGCGCCGGAGGGCACGTTGGTCCACACGACGGCACCCGGGAGGCGGGAGGGCCGCTCGGCGTAGCCGGGGCCGGTGGGGCCTTGGTCGACAGCCACGGACGCCAGGCTATGCCACGCCCGGCCGGTGTTCCCTCGGCCCGATGCCGGGGAGCGGGTCGCTCAGGTCCCCGGGCCCTCCTCCTTCTGCCCCTGCTGCTGCCCGCTGCGCACCTGCGCGCGCAGCCGGGACGTCACGTCCTCCGGGGGCAGGAAGCGGGACCAGCGCTCGGGGAACTCCGACGGCATGTCCGGGTCGTCCGGGTCGGCCGCGCGGGCCGCGGCGACGCGGGCCATGTACTCCGCGGCCTGCTCCTCGCGCAGCCGCTCGTTCGCCTCGCGGGCCGCCGCCGTCGCCGCGGCGGGCCACACCCGGTCGATCGCGGCGTTGACGGCCGCGCCCACCAGCACCGCGAAGGCGGACACGCCGATCCACAGCAGCACGGCCACCGGGGCGGCCAGCGAGCCGTAGATCGTCGGGCCCTCGACCGTGTGCGTCAGGTAGATGCGCAGCAGGAAGCTGCCCAGCACCCACATCGCCAGGGCGACCAGAGCTCCCGGCACGTCCTCCACCCATGGTGAGCGCACGGGTACGGACACGTGGTACAGGGTGGTCAGGAACACGATCGACAGGACGATGACCACCGGCCAGTACAGGACCTGCACCACGGTCGTCGACCAGGGCACGACGTTCACCACCGCGTCCGGACCCGCCACCATCAGCGGCAGCGCGACCGAGCCGATCAGCAGCGCCACGATGAACAGCACGAACGCCAGCAGCCGGGTCTTCACGATGCCCCGGGTGCCGTCGAGCCCGTACATCACCGTGATCGTGTCGATGAAGACGTTCACCGCGCGGGAGCCGGACCACAGGGCGAAGAGGAAACCGATGGAGACCACGTCGGGCCGGCCGGCCTTGAGCACGTCGTGCAGGATCGGCTGGGCGATCTCCTTGACGCCCCGGTCGGACAGCACCGTGCGGGACGCCTCCAGGATGTTGTTCTGCAGGCTCTGGATGGTGTCGGTCCCGGTCCAGTTGTCCACGTAGCCGAGCAGTCCGACCAGGCACAGCAGCAGCGGCGGCACGGAGAGCAGGGTGAAGAACGCGGCCTCCGCGGCCAGGCCGAGGACCCGGTACTCCATGCACGAGTTGACGATGTCCTTCAGCAACAGCCAGGCGGTCCTGCGCTTGGAGACGTTCCGGTAGAGGGCACGCGCCCGGTGGAGACGGCCGGACGGCCGGACGGGGGTATCGCTTGCTGCTGGCTGCACGCCTTAACGGTATCCGCCGCCCGGGCCGCTACTCACACCGCGCAGTGGGGCGGCCCGCGGGTGTGGCGCGTACCCTCGGCGATACGGGTGACCGATTGCGTACCGAGGGGTAGGTTCGCCCCATGGCAGCCAGCACGCACACCGTGACCAATCAGGCTCCCCCGCTGGTCGGACATGACGTCTTCACCGCCGACCGTGCCCTGGTGGAGGCCGTCGAGCGGCATCTGGATCCCGCGCTCCTCGATGAGGTGCGCGCCGAGTTGTCGGGGCTCGGGCTCAGCGCGGGCTCCGCGCAGGTGCAGGAGTGGGGGGTGCAGGCCAACGAGAACCCACCGAAGCTGCGCACCCACGACCGCTACGGCAACCGCATCGACGAGGTGGAGTTCCACCCGGCCTGGCACCGGTTGCTCGGCAAGGGGGTCTCCGCGGGGCTGACCGCGGCCTGGTCGCGGCCGGGCGGGCATGTGCGCCGGGCGGCGGCGTTCGTGGTCTGGAGCCAGGTGGAGTCGGGCAACGGCTGCCCGCTGTCGATGACGCACGCCGCCGTGCCGGCGCTGCGCACGGACCCCGTCCTCGCCGCCGAGTGGGAGCCCCGGCTGACCTCGCTGGTCTACGACCGGGACCTGCGCCCGGCCGCCGAGAAGGCCGGCGTGCTCTTCGGGATGGGCATGACGGAGAAGCAGGGCGGCAGCGACGTACGCGCCAACACGACCGCCGCCCGGCCGCTCGCCGAGGACGGGACGTACGAGCTGACGGGCCACAAGTGGTTCTGCTCCGCTCCCATGTCGGACGGGTTCCTGGTGCTGGCGCAGGCCCCGGGAGGGCTGACCTGCTTCCTGGTGCCGCGGGTGCTTCAGGACGGCACGCGGAACGTCTTCATGATCCAGCGGCTGAAGGACAAGCTGGGCAACCGGTCCAACGCCTCCAGCGAGGTCGAGTTCGACGGCACCTGGGCGCGCCGGGTCGGCGAGGAGGGGCGCGGGGTGCGCACCATCATCGAGATGGTGGCGGCGACGCGGCTGGACTGTGTGCTGGGGTCGGCGGCGCTGATGCGGCAGGCGGTGGTGCAGGCGATCCACCACTGCACCTATCGGGAGGCGTTCGGCGGGCGGCTCCTCGACAAGCCGCTGATGCGCAACGTGCTCGCCGATCTGGCCCTGGAGTCGGAGGCGGCGACGGCGCTGGGGCTGCGGCTCGCGGCGGCGTACGACGACGGGAGCGAGCCGGAGCGGGCGTTGCTCAGGCTCGCGGTGCCGGCCGCCAAGTACTGGGTGACCAAGCGGTGCACGCCGGTGGTGACGGAGGCCTCCGAGTGCCTCGGGGGCAACGGCTACGTCGAGGAGTCGGGCATGCCCCGGCTGCTGCGCGAGTCGCCGCTGAACTCCATCTGGGAGGGCGCGGGCAACGTGCAGGCGCTCGATGTGCTGCGCGCGCTGCAGCGTGAGCCCCAGGCCCTCGACGCCTACCTGCGGGAGGTCGGCCGGGCGCGGGGCGCGGACCACCGTCTGGACGGTGCGATCAAGAACCTGCTCACCGAACTCGCCGATCTGGAGGGCATCGAGGCCCGGGCGCGCCGCCTGGTGGAGCGGATCGCGTTGGTGCTCCAGGGGGCGCTCCTCGTGCAGTACGCGCCTCCGGAGGTCGCGGACGCCTTCTGTGCCTCCCGCCTGGGCGGCGACTGGGGTGCGGCGTTCGGCACCCTTCCGCACACCCTGGACCTGGCCACGGTGGTGGAGCGGGCGCGGCCGGTCTCCTGAGGCCGTCCGGCCCTGCGGACGGGTGTGCGGCGGGGGTGGTGCTGCGCCGACTCGGCACCACCCCCGCCTGCTGGCCCCGTTCAAGGAGCGCGACGCCGACTGAGCGGCGTTGCACAAGTTTCAACCATCGCCTGACCCTTCGCCAGGGTTGCAAGGGGTTGCAACCCGCGCCCGACTCTGGCCGGACTCCGTCCCTCCGTCGGCCGCAGACGGCAGTATGGGGACCACCGTCGACACGGGCCGGACGCCTCCGGCAGGAATCCGTCGACGGCGCGAACCGCCTTGGGGGAGGTTTCCAGTGGCGTATTCGGCCAGAGAGGTCACGCGGCTCGCCACCCTGGACGCGGGGCAGGCGGCGCGCCTGCTCAGCGAGGTGCGCAGCGCCACGCTCGCGGGGCAGCGCGCTCCCGTCCGGCCGCGTCCGGTGATCGAGGCGTCCTGGGGACGGATGCTGCGCCGCGGGGTCGACCCCGACCACGACGTGCGCGCCGACCCGCTGGGCCGTGACGAGATCGAGCGCCGCCGCCAGGACTCCCCGCTGCGGCATGTGCTGCCGGTGCTGCGCGAGGGGCTGCTGTCGGTGGCGGACGTCGCGCACCACATCATGGTCGTCGCCGACGCGGACGGGCGGATCCTGTGGCGGGAGGGCAGTGCGCCCGTGCTGCGCAGGGCGGACGGACTGGGCTTCGAGCCGGGCGCGGACTGGGGCGAGGGCGTCGTCGGCACCAACGGCGTCGGCACTCCGGCGGTGACCCGCCGGCCTGTGCAGGTCTTCGCCTCCGAGCACTTCGTGCGCTCCCACACCTCCTGGACGTGCACCGGCGCCCCGATCACGGATCCGCGTGACGGCCGGCTGATCGGGGTGGTGGACGTCAGCGGTCCGCTGGAGACGATGCATCCGACGACGCTCGCGTGGGTGGAGTCGGTGGCCCGGCTCGCGGAGGCCCGGCTGCGCGAGATGCATCTGACCGCGCTGGAGCGGCTGCGCGCGGTCGCGGCGCCGCTGCTCGCGCGGCTCGGCGGCCGGGCGGTGGCCGTGGACCGGGACGGCTGGACGGCGGCGGTGACCGGGATGCCGTACACCGGCCGGGTGGCGCTGCCCACGTCGCTCGCGCCCGGCCGCTGTCTGCTGCCGGTGCTGGGCCCCTGCACGGTGGAGCCGCTGCCGGGCGGCTGGTTGATCCGCGCCGCGGACGCGCCCGCGCCCGCGCAGGTGGCCGGGGTCGTCCTGGACGTCTCCCAGCCGCGCCGCTGGGCGGTGACGGTCCGTGGCGACGCGGGCTCCTGGACCCATGACCTCAGCCCCCGGCACGCGGAACTGCTGTACCTGCTGGCCCTGCACCGCGAGGGCCGCACGGCCGCGGCCCTCGCGGCCGACCTGTTCGGCGACCCGGCCCGCACGGTCACGGTCCGCGCCGAGATGTCCCGGGTACGGCGGTACCTGGGGGCGTTCCTGGAACACCGGCCGTATCGTTTCCGCGAGTCGGCGGAGGTGGACCTGCTGCTCCCGGACGACCCGGCCGACCTGCTGCCGCACTCGACGGCGCCGGGAGTGGTCGCGGCGCGGCGCACCCGAACGTGGGGATAACCCTGCTTTTCCAGGGTCCTCGACCGGTTCCCCGTCCGACTGCCGTAGCATCCCTCCTTACAGGCCACCCCACCCGCTTCTGAAGTCAACGTACGGACCACGAGGAGCAGTTGGCCTACGCCGGGAGGTTGTATGAAGCACCGTGGCAGGCACCGCCGCAGGCGCCGGGGACGTGCGCTGCGGGCGACGCTGGCCGGGACCGCGCTGGCCCTGACCGCCGCCGCCACGCTCATCAGCACCTCGCAGGCCGCGGGCGGCGACAACCCCGGGGGCCTGACCCAGGTCACCGCGGCGGCCGAGACCGCGAAGCTCCGCCTCCACGAAGACCTCACCGATCGGCGCGCCCTGGACACGCTCACCCGTGCGATGGGCGGCGCCGTCGACGTCCACGGCGTCCTCTCCTCCGCCGACCGCACCATGCGCGACCGTTCCGCGTGCGACGCCGCCGAGACCGCCGCGCTGCCCGTCCGGCCGGCCGCCACGCGCGCGTACTGCTGGGACCACGCCGACGCGACGACCCCGCAGTGGGTGCCACGGTCCGTGACCACCTCCGGGGACGCCGAGGCCGACGGCCTGTGGGGGCCGGACCGGGTCGTCCTGTCCGGCTGGACGCATCCCGGCCGCCCCGGCGGCCGGGTCGCCGACCGGGGCCTCGCGCGGGTCGCCTTCGTCGACGCCGACGACCCCTACCGCCTCTCCTACCGCTGGGTCCTGCTGGTCGCTCCGCGCGCCGGGGGCCGGGACTTCGCCCCCGTCAGCACCGGCCTGTCCGGCATGGTCTGGTACCGGGACAAACTGTTCGTCACCGCACGCGACTCGCTACTGGTGTTCGACATGCACCGGATCCTGCGGGCGAACGTCGACAGCACCGCGATCGGCCGGGTCGACGGCGGCTACGCGGCGGACGGCTACCAGTACGTGCTGCCGACGGTCGGCTCCTACCGGCTGGCCGGCGGCCGCTGTTCGACGGCCGACGACCACGGCGTCCCCTGCCTCTCCACGCTCTCGCTGGACCGCACCACCATCCCGGCGAGCCTGGTGGCGAGCGAGTCGCCGCGCCCCGGGGGCAGCGGGCGGACGGCCCGGGTGTGGCGGTACTCCTTCAGCACCGCGCCCGGCCGCACCGGCCTGCTCACCACGGACGCGCACGGCGACGTCAGGGCGACGGAGGCCTACGAGACGGCGGCGGCCGGGGTGCGGGGCGTGCTGTCGCACCGGCCCGACGGGGCGGCGCGGACCGACTGGTACGTCGACCGCGCTCCGTCCGTCGACGGCCGGCACGGCACGCTGTGGCGGCAGACCACCTCCGGCGCGCGGGCGGCCACCTGTGCGGCCGACGGAACCCACGCCTGCTGGGGCCGGCACACGGCGTCCCTGTCGTACTGGCCGGAGACGGGCGAGTTGTGGACGCTCACCCAGGGCGCGGCGAGCGACGACGGATCGGGACCGGCCGGCGGGCGGGTGCTGTACGCGGTGCCGCTGGACGCGGTGGACGACGCCCTCGAGTAACGCGCTCCCCTGCCTGCCGGACACGGCGCCGGGGGCCTTTGTCGTACCGCTCGGCGCCGTGATTCCCTGACCGCATGAGCAGCGTCACCGTGACCACGTGGTCCCTTGAGCAGACGTCCCCGAGCGATCTGCTGCCCGCCCCGGCCCCCGAGGGCGATGTCCGGATCGTCCGCGCCGAGGTGCCGTCGCCGGAGTTCAGCCGGTTTCTGTACGCGTCGGTCGGCGGGGACATCCGCTGGATCGACCGGCTCGGCTGGACGTACGCGCGGTGGCAGGAGCACCTGCACCGGCCGGGGGTGGAGACCTGGGTCGCCTACGACCGGGGCACGCCCGCGGGGTACGTCGAGTTGGACCCGCAGGACGACGGGGTCGTGGAGATCGTCTACTTCGGGCTGCTGCCGGCCTTCCGGGGGCGGCGGATCGGCGGGCACCTGCTGTCGTACGGGGCGGCCCGCGCCTGGGACCTCGCGGACCGCTGGCCGCAGCGGACGCCGACGAAGCGGGTGTGGCTGCACACCTGCAGCCTGGACGGGGAGCACGCGATGGGGAACTACCAGCGGCGGGGCTTCCGGCTGTTCGACACCAAGGTCGAGGAGCAGGCGGAGGTTGCCGCACCTGGCCCCTGGCCAGGTGCGCATGCCTTCTGACCTGCGCGGACGCGTGCGGGTCCGAGCGATGTGACCGACACCACCCCTGTTTCGAATGATGGGACAAGGGTGTCCGGATGATGGACGAAGCTGGACTGTGTCCAGATCGCCGTGACACGCTTCCGTCATGTCTGGAACTGGAATCGCCTTGGTGAGTCGACGGCACGTCGATCTCGGCCGCATGTCCAGCGCCATCTGTCCGGCGAGCTGACAGCCTCCAGCCAGCCCGGTTTCTCCCTTTTCCACCCTCGCGCAAGGACGCGCACATCTCCTCGTGTGCCCGCGCGCAGGTCAGCCTGCCTGCCCCGAAGGACTATCGCCATGGCCGCCTCCCCGCAGAATCCCGCCACGCCCCGCCGCAAGGTGAGCCGTCACCGTGGCGAGGGTCAGTGGGCCGCGGGTCACTTCACCCCGCTGAACGGCAACGAGCAGGTCAAGAAGGACGACGACGGTCTCAATGTGCGGACACGCATTGAGACGATCTACTCCCAGCGGGGCTTCGACTCCATCGACCCCAGCGACCTGCGCGGCCGGATGCGCTGGTGGGGGCTGTACACCCAGCGCAGGCCCGGGATCGACGGCGGCAAGACCGCGATCCTGGAGCCGGAGGAGCTGGACGACAAGTACTTCATGATGCGGGTCCGCATCGACGGCGGCGCTCTCACCACCCAGCAGCTCCGGGTCATCGGCGAGATCTCGCAGGAGTTCGCGCGCGGCACCGCCGACATCACCGACCGGCAGAACGTCCAGTACCACTGGGTGCGGGTCGAGGACGTGCCCGAGATCTGGAACCGCCTGGAGGCGGTGGGCCTGTCCACGGTCACCGCCTGCGGCGACACTCCGCGCGTGATGATCGGCTCCCCCGTCGCGGGCATCGCCGAGGACGAGATCATCGACCCCACCCCGGCGCTGGAGGAGATGAAGCGCCGGGTCCTGAACAACAAGGCGTACTCGAACCTCCCCCGCAAGTTCAAGACGGCCATCTCCGGGTCGCCGCTCCTCGACGTGGTCCACGAGATCAACGACGTGGCGTTCGTCGGCGTCCGGCACCCCGAGCACGGGCCGGGCTTCGACCTGTGGGTCGGCGGCGGCCTGTCCACCAATCCCAAGCTGGGCGTGCGGCTGGGCGCGTGGGTGCCGCTGGAGGAGGTCCCGGACGTCTACGAGGGCGTCCTGTCGATCTTCCGTGACTACGGCTACCGGCGCCTGCGCAACCGGGCCCGGCTGAAGTTCCTCGTCGCCGACTGGGGTGCGGAGAAGTTCCGCCAGGTCCTCGAGGACGAGTACCTCAACCGGAAGCTCGTCGACGGTCCCGCTCCCGAGCAGCCCGTCCAGCAGTGGCGCGACCACGTCGGCGTCCACCGCCAGAAGGACGGCCGCTACTACGTCGGATTCGCCCCGCGCGTCGGCCGCGTCGACGGCACCACGCTGACGAAGATCGCCGACCTCGCGGAGGCGCACGGCTCGGGCCGGGTCCGCACCACCGTCGAGCAGAAGATGATCATCCTCGACGTCGAGGAGGGCCAGGTCGACTCCCTGGTCGACGGCCTGGAGTCGCTCGACCTCACCGCCAGGCCGTCCTCGTTCCGACGCGGCACCATGGCCTGCACCGGCATCGAGTACTGCAAGCTCGCCATCGTCGAGACCAAGCAGCGCGGCTCCTCGCTCATCGACGAACTGGAGCGCCGCCTGCCGGACTTCGACGAGCCGATCACCATCAACCTCAACGGCTGCCCGAACGCCTGCGCCCGCATCCAGGTCGCGGACATCGGTCTCAAGGGCCAGCTCGTCCTCAACGACCAGGGCGAGCAGGTCGAGGGCTACCAGGTCCACCTGGGCGGCGCGCTCGGCCTCGAGGCAGGGTTCGGCCGCAAGGTCCGCGGCCTGAAGGTGACCGCCGAGGAACTGCCGGACTACGTCGAGCGGGTCCTCAAGCGGTTCCAGGCGGAGCGCGAGGACGGCGAACGGTTCGCGACCTGGGTTTCCCGCGCTTCTGAGGAGGCGTTGTCGTGAGCGAGCGTGCGGCGCCCTTCTACTGCCCCTACTGCGGCGAGGAGGACCTGCGTCCGAGCGAGCAGGGCCACGGCGCCTGGGAATGCGCGGCGTGCAACCGAGCCTTCCAGTTGAAGTTCCTGGGCCTGCTGGCCCAGGGGCTTCGACGAGCCGACCACGGAGGGGACCAGATATGACGACCGCTCAAGGAGAGCGCACCGCCGAGGAGCTGAAGGCGCTCGCCGAGCAGGCCGGCCGTGACCTGGAGGACGCCTCCGCGCTGGAGATCCTGCAGTGGGCGACCGACACCTTCGGCAAGCGCTTCTGCGTGACCTCGTCCATGGAGGACGCGGTGGTCGCCCACCTCGCCTCCCGCGCGATGCCCGGCGTCGACGTGGTGTTCCTGGACACCGGCTACCACTTCCCGGAGACCATCGGCACCCGCGACGCGGTCGAGGCCGTGATGGACGTCAACGTCATCACGCTCACTCCGCGCCAGAGCGTCGCGGAGCAGGACGCCGAGTACGGCCCGAAGCTGCACGACCGCGACCCCGACCTGTGCTGCAAGCTGCGCAAGGTCCAGCCCCTGGAAGAGGGCCTGAAGCACTACGAGGCCTGGGCGACCGGCCTGCGCCGCGACGAGTCCCCGACCCGGGCGAACACCCCGGTCGTCGGCTGGGACGAGAAGCGGCAGAAGGTCAAGGTCTCGCCGATCGCCCGCTGGACGCAGGACGACGTGGACGCGTACGTCGCCGAGCACGGCGTGCTGACCAACCCGCTGCTGATGGACGGTTACGCCTCCATCGGCTGCGCGCCCTGCACCCGCCGCGTGCTGGAGGGCGAGGACGCACGCGCCGGCCGCTGGGCGGGCCGCGCCAAGACCGAGTGCGGGCTGCACGGCTGACCATGACAGAGATTCAGGAGACACACGTGACAAGCGGAGCCACCGTCTGGCTCACGGGTCTGCCGAGCGCGGGCAAGACCACCATCGCCCACGAGCTGGCGGGCCGGCTGCGCGAGGAGGGCCACCGGGTCGAGGTGCTCGACGGCGACGAGATCCGCGAGTTCCTCTCCGCGGGCCTCGGCTTCAGCCGGGAGGACCGGCACACCAACGTGCAGCGCATCGGCTTCGTCGCCGAACTGCTCGCCCGTAACGGCGTCACGGCCCTCGTCCCGGTCATCGCGCCGTACGCGGACAGCCGGGAGGCGGTGCGCAAGCGCCACCAGCAGCACGGTACGGCGTACCTCGAGGTGCATGTGGCCACCCCGGTCGAGGTGTGCTCGGTGCGTGATGTGAAGGGGCTGTACGCCAAGCAGGCCGCCGGCGAGCTGAAGGGCCTCACGGGCGTCGACGACCCGTACGAGGAGCCCGAGTCGCCGGATCTGCGGATCGAGTCGCAGCACCAGACCGTGCAGGAGTCCGCGGCGGCTGTGCACGCGCTGCTGAGCGAAAGGGGACTGGCATGACGACCGTCGCCAAGACCGAAGAGGGCACGGCCAGCCCCTACGCCCTCTCCCACCTGGACGCCCTCGAGTCCGAGGCGGTGCACATCTTCCGCGAGGTGGCCGGCGAGTTCGAGAACCCGGTGATCCTTTTCTCCGGCGGCAAGGACTCCATCGTCATGCTGCACCTGGCGCTGAAGGCGTTCGCCCCGGCGCCGGTGCCGTTCGCGCTGCTGCACGTGGACACCGGGCACAACTTCCCCGAGGTCATCGAGTACCGGGACCGTACGGTCGAGCGGCACAACCTGCGGCTGCACGTCGCCTCCGTGCAGGACTACATCGACCGCGGTGTACTCAAGGAGCGCCCGGACGGCACCCGCAACCCGCTGCAGACGCTGCCGCTGACCGAGAAGATCCAGAGCGAGCGGTTCGACGCCGTGTTCGGCGGCGGCCGACGTGACGAGGAGAAGGCGCGGGCCAAGGAGCGCGTCTTCTCGCTGCGCGACGAGTTCTCGCAGTGGGACCCGCGCCGCCAGCGCCCCGAGCTGTGGCAGCTCTACAACGGCCGGCACGCGCCCGGCGAGCACGTGCGCGTGTTCCCGCTGTCGAACTGGACCGAGCTGGACGTGTGGCAGTACATCGCCCGGGAGGGCATCGAGCTGCCGCAGATCTACTTCGCCCACGAGCGCGAGGTCTTCAAGCGCAACGGCATGTGGCTGACCGCCGGCGAGTGGGGCGGACCCAAGGACGACGAGACGGTGGAGAAGCGGCTGGTGCGCTACCGCACCGTCGGCGACATGTCCTGCACCGGTGCCGTCGACTCCGACGCGGTGACGCTGGAGCAGGTCATCACCGAGATCGCCGCCTCCCGGCTGACCGAGCGCGGCGCGACCCGGGCCGACGACAAGCTCTCCGAGGCCGCCATGGAGGACCGCAAGCGCGAGGGGTACTTCTAGCCATGACCACCACCACGGAACTCTCCGCCACCACGCTCCTGCGGTTCGCCACCGCCGGTTCGGTCGACGACGGCAAGTCCACCCTCGTCGGGCGGCTGCTGCACGACTCCAAGTCGGTCCTCGCCGACCAGCTCGAGGCCGTCGAGCGGGCTTCGGCCAGCCGCGGCCAGGAGGGACCGGACCTGGCGCTGCTGACGGACGGCCTGCGGGCCGAGCGGGAGCAGGGCATCACCATCGACGTGGCCTACCGCTACTTCGCCACGCCCCGCCGCCGGTTCATCCTCGCCGACACCCCGGGCCATGTGCAGTACACCCGCAACATGGTCACCGGCGCCTCCACCGCCGAGCTGACGGTCATCCTGGTCGACGCGCGCAACGGCGTCGTCGAGCAGACCCGCCGCCACGCCGCGATCGCCGCCCTGCTGCGCGTCCCGCACGTGGTCCTCGCCGTCAACAAGATGGACCTGGTCGGTTACCAGGAGAACGTCTTCGCGAAGATCGCCGAGGAGTTCACGGCGTACGCCACCGAACTGGGCGTCCCGGAGGTCACCGCGATCCCCATCTCGGCCCTCGAGGGCGACAACGTGGTGGAACCGTCCGCCCACATGGACTGGTACGGCGGCCCGACCGTCCTGGAGCACCTGGAGACCGTGCCGGTCAGCCACGACCTGGCGCACTGCCACGCGCGGCTGCCGGTGCAGTACGTGATCCGTCCGCAGACCGCCGAGCACCCCGACTACCGGGGCTACGCCGGTCAGATCGCGGCCGGTTCCTTCCGGGTCGGCGAGCAGGTCACGGTGCTGCCGTCCGGCCGTGCGACGAAGGTCGTGGGCATCGACCTGCTGGGCAAGCCGGTCGAGGTGGCCTGGACGCCGCAGTCGGTGACGCTGCTCCTCGAGGACGACATCGACATCTCACGCGGCGACCTCATCGTGCCGAGCAAGGACGCGCCGCCGACCACCCAGGACATCGAGGCGACCGTCTGCCATGTCGCGGACCAGCCGCTGACGGTGGGCCACCGGGTGCTGCTCAAGCACGGCACCCGCACGGTCAAGGCGATCGTCAAGGACATCCCCTCCCGGCTCACGCTCGCCGACCTGTCCCTGCACCCGCACCCGGGGCAGCTCGTCGCCAACGACATCGGCCGGGTGAAGATCCGTACCGCCGAGCCGCTGCCGGTGGACTCCTACGCGGACTCGCGCCGCACGGGCTCGTTCATCCTGATCGACCCGTCGGACGGCACCACGCTGACCGCGGGCATGGTCGGCGAGTCGTTCGCCGCGCCGGAGCCGGTCAAGGACGAGGCCGACGACGACGGGTGGGACTTCTGATCATGACCACCACCTGCTTCTACTCGACGTTCGCGAAGGAGGGCGGCCGTGTCGGCAGCGGCGCCCTCGGCAGCGGGCAGGGCGGAGTGGCGCGATGTGCGCGATGACGTACGCGCACTGCCTGCGCGCCCCGTCCCCCCACCCTCCCCCAAGCTCTCGGTTCCTCCCCCACTCTCGGCTTCGCTCGAGCGGGGGGACCCCCATGAGCAGGGAGGTACCCCCACCCCGGAAGCGACGAAGACCCTTGCCGACCTCCCGGCCACGACCCGAAAGAACGTGACCGCCGGGCCAACGAGAGGAACACCTCCCGTGCCTGCCAACCGCTCGACACTCCTCCGCCGCGGCATAGCCGTGGCCGCCGCTCTCCCGCTCCTCACGCTGGCCGCCTGCGGTTACGGCTCCAAGTCGACCAGCACCCCCTCGGACCAGAAGGTCGCCGCCGGCGCCCAGAAGATCGACGGCCTCGACTCCGTCAAGATCGGCTACTTCGGCAACCTGACCCACGGCACCGCCCTCGTCGGCGTCCAGAAGGGCTTCTTCCAGAAGGCCCTCGGCGGTACGCAGGCCAAGTACCAGATCTTCAACGCCGGTCCCTCCGAGATCGAGGCGCTGAACTCCGGTTCCATCGACATCGGCTGGATCGGCCCCTCCCCGGCGATCAACGGCTACACCAAGTCCGACGGCAAGAGCCTGCGCATCATCGGCGGTTCGGCGTCCGGCGGCGTGAAGCTGGTGGTCAACCCTGCGAAGATCAAGTCCCTGGCGGACGTCAAGGGCAAGAAGATCGCCACCCCGCAGCTCGGCAACACGCAGGACGTGGCGTTCCTCAACTGGATCGCGGAGCAGGGCTGGAAGGTCGACGCGCAGAGCGGCAAGGGCGATGTGTCGGTGGTCCGCACCGACAACAAGGTCACCCCGGACGCCTTCAAGTCCGGCTCCGTCGACGGCGCCTGGGTGCCGGAGCCGACCGCGTCCAAGCTGGTCGCCGAGGGCGGCAAGGTGCTGCTTGACGAGTCCTCGCTGTGGCCGGACAAGAAGTTCGTGATCACGAACATCATCGTGTCGCAGAAGTTCCTCAAGGAGCACCCGAAGGCCGTCGAGGCCGTGCTGAAGGCGTCCGTCGAGACCAACAAGTGGATCAAGGCCAACCCGGACGCGGCGAAGGCGGCGGCGAACCAGCAGCTGGCGGTCGACTCGGGCAAGGCGCTCCCGGCGAAGGTCCTCGACCCGGCGTGGAAGTCCATCCAGTTCACCGACGACCCGCTGGCCGCCACCCTGAACACCGAGGCGCAGCACGCGGTCAAGGCGGGTCTGCTGAAGAACCCGAAGCTGGACGGCATCTACGACCTCACCCTGCTGAACAAGGTCCTCAAGGCCGAGGGTGAGCCGACCGTCAGCGACGCCGGTCTCGGCGTCAAGTAAAGCCCGCAGCCGATGAGTTCCCAGGAGGTGACGACCATGGCCACGACCCTCGCCGCGGCCGCCGAGTCCGTCGACCAGGCGGCACGCCTTGAGCACGTCTCGAAGTCCTTCCCGGTGCCGGGCGGGCAGCAGCTCGTGCTGGACGACATCAGCCTCGATGTCGCGCCGGGCGAGTTCGTCACCCTCCTGGGGGCCTCGGGCTGCGGCAAGTCGACGCTGCTGAACCTGGTGGCGGGCCTGGACAAGCCGACCGGCGGTTCCATCACGACGGACGGCCGCCCGGCCCTGATGTTCCAGGAGCACGCCCTGTTCCCGTGGCTGACCGCGGGCAAGAACATCGAACTCGCCCTCAAGCTCGGGGGCGTGGCGAAGAGCGACCGGCGCGATCGCGCCGAGGAGCTGCTCGAACTCGTGCGCCTGAAGGGCTCGTACGGCAAGCGGGTGCACGAGCTGTCCGGCGGTATGCGCCAGCGGGTCGCCATGGCCCGCGCGCTGGCGCAGGACAGCCGGCTGCTGCTGATGGACGAGCCCTTCGCCGCACTGGACGCCATCACCCGGGACCTGCTGCACGACGAGCTGACCCGTATCTGGCAGGAGACCGGTCTGTCGGTCCTGTTCGTCACGCACAACGTGCGGGAGGCGGTGCGGCTCGCGCAGCGCGTGGTGCTGCTGTCCTCCCGCCCGGGGCGCGTGGCCCGCGAGTGGACGGTCGACATTCCGCAGCCTCGCCGTATCGAGGACGCGCCCGTGGCGGAGCTGTCCCTCGAGATCACCGAAGTACTGCGTGGGGAGATCCGCCGCCATGGCCAGCACTGAGACGAAGACGACCGAGGGCGCGGAACTGGCCGGTGTGGAGGCCGGTCTCGACGCGCTGGAGACCGCGGTCACCGGGCGTACGCCGTTCCGGCAGACCTTCGTCCACAAGATCCTGCCGCCGCTCGTGGCGATCGCGCTGGTCCTGGTGGTGTGGCAGGCGCTGATCTCCTTCAAGGTCGTCGACGACCCGACCAAGCTGCCCTCCCCCGGCGCCGTGGCGGGCGAGTTCAAGGACGCCTGGCTGCAGGGCACGCTGCTCGGCTACATCTGGACCAGCGTCTCGCGCGGTCTGCTGGGCTTCCTGTTCGCGCTGGCGATCGGCACCCCGCTGGGCCTGCTGGTGGCGCGGGTGAAGTTCGTGCGCGCGGCCATCGGCCCGGTCCTGTCCGGTCTGCAGTCGCTGCCGTCGGTGGCGTGGGTGCCGCCGGCGGTGATCTGGCTGGGCCTGAACAACTCGATGATGTACGCGGTGATCCTGCTCGGCGCCGTCCCCTCCATCGCCAACGGGCTGGTCTCCGGGATCGACCAGGTGCCGCCGCTGTTCCTGCGCGCGGGCCGCACCATGGGCGCGACCGGTCTGAGGGGTGCCTGGCACATCGTCCTGCCCGCCGCGCTGCCGGGCTACCTGGCGGGGCTGAAGCAGGGCTGGGCGTTCTCCTGGCGCTCGCTGATGGCGGCGGAGATCATCGCCTCCTCGCCCGACCTCGGCATCGGCCTGGGTGCGCTGCTGGAGAACGGCCGCAACGCCAGCTCGATGTCCATGGTGTTCGAGGCCATCTTCCTGATCCTGTTCGTCGGCATCGCCATCGACCTGCTGATCTTCAGCCCGCTGGAGCGGTGGGTGCTGCGCAGCCGCGGCCTGCTGGTGAAGGGCTGAGCCGCCGCATGCACAACCCGGTCCTCCTCGTGATCGCCCACGGCAGCCGCGATGCGCGGCACGCCGCGACCGTGCACGCCCTGGTACGGCGGGTGCGGTCGCTGCGGCCGGGGCTGCGCGTGGAGACCGGCTTCCTGGACTTCAACGTCCCGTCCGTGCACGGGGTGCTGGAGTCCCTGGCGGCGGAGGGGGTCCGTGACGTCGTGGCGCTGCCGCTGCTGCTGACCCGGGCGTTCCACGCGAAGGCGGACATCCCCGCGGTCCTGAGGGAGGCGCCGCCGCGGCTGCGGATCCGGCAGGCGGACGTGCTGGGCCCCTCACCCCTGCTGACGCGGGCCCTCGAACGCCGTTTGTACGAGGCGGGCCTGACCCCCGCCGACAAGTCCTCGACCGGGGTCGTGCTGGCCTCGGCGGGGTCCACCGACCCGGAGGCGATCGCAGTGATCGCAGACATCGCGCGGGAGTGGCGGCACACCGGTTGGTGCGCCGTGCGACCTGCGTTCGCCTCCGCATCCCTTCCGCGCACCGAGGACGCGGTGCGCGAACTGCGCGAGCTGGGCTGCGCCCGGGTGGCCGTGGCACCGTACGTGCTGGCGCCCGGCTTCCTGCCGGACCGCATCGCGCGGGGCGCGGCCGGGGCGGACGTCCTGGCCGAGGTGCTGGGACCCGCGCCGGAGGTGGCGCGGGTCGTGGTGGAGCGCTACGACCGGGCCCGGGTGCCGACGCCCGCGGCACTCGGGGCCTGACCGTCCGCGGTCCGGTGTGCTACGAGGTCGTGGTCGCCGTGACCGTGGCCGACGGGCCGGTGCCCGCCGCCGTCACCGCGGCGACCGTGACCGTGTAGGAGGTGCCCGGCTCCAGCCCGCCGATCACGCGGAACATGCCCTTGGCGGACGGCTGGGTGACCAGCACGTCCCGTCCGGTGACGTCGATCGGGTCGCGGCCGTCGGAGACCGTCACCCGGTAGCCGATCACCTTGGCGTCGCCCGTCGTGGCCGGCGGGGTCCAGGCGAGGGTGGCCGCCGTGGACCCGGTGCGGAGCTTGGGGCTCGTCGGGGCGCCGGGCAGGGTGGTCGCGGCCGTGGGCGTCAGCGGGAGCGAGGCGAGGGACGGCGCGCTGGTGCCGTACGCGTTGGCCGCGGTGACCGTGACGGTGAACGGACCGCCCGAGGACGGCAATCCGCCGAGCCGCACGAGCGCGGTGCGCCGGAAGTCCGCCGCCGCCACCGACTGTTCGCCGACCTGCCTGCCCGTGGTGTCGTAGGCGCGGGCCGTGTAACCCGTCACCGGGGCGCTCCCCTCGACGAAGCTCGGGTTGAAGGTGACGTACAGGGCGTCGGCGCCCGCGGTGCTCGTGCCGACGCGTGAGGGGGCCTCGGGGGCCGAGGGGCCGCCGATCCTGCGCTGGAGCAGTGCGCGGTGGGCGGGTTCCAGGCCCGCGTTCGCCACGATGTCCGCCGGCACGTCCGACAGCGCCGTCATGATCTTGTTGCCGGTGGTCACCAGGCCCTTGTTGTCGCCGTCGGCGGTGCCTTCCTCCCACCAGTTGTCCTTGACGAGGGTCGGGTCGTTGTTGCCGAGGCCGTCGCGGTAGTCGGTGTGACGGGAGGCGACGTTGGCGTAGGAGGCGTGGTAGAGGACGTTGCCCTGGACGGTCTCGTAGGTGCAGCCGTTGTCGGTGTAGACGCTCTTGCCGAGGCCCCACTGGTCGTGGATGACGTTGCCGGTGACCTTCTCGCCGTCGGCCATGGAGGTGCCGGTCAGGCCCTGGGTGTAGACGCCGCCGCCGTCGTCGAGCATCTGCATGTAGTCGAAGATCAGGTTGTCGCGGACCTCGTTGTCATGGCTGGGGTTGGGGGTCGCCGGGTCGCCGATCTTGTCGGGCCAGCCGCCCCAGCCCATGGAGACGGCGCTGTAGCCGACGTGGTCGATCTGGTTGTGGGCGATGATGTCGTGCCGGGTGTAGCCGTTGAGGACGGCCACGCCGCCGTGGTACTCGCGGGGCAGGCCGTAGAGGTGGTTGTCCGTCACCCGCACGCCGGACGCCGGGGTCTGCCCGTCCACTCCCCCGATCTCGAGGCCGTTGCCGGAGATGTCGGTGAAGATGCTGCCGCTGACGGTGGAGTCCTCGGAGCCCGTGCCGAGGTCGAGGCCGGCGGCGCCGAGGTGGGCGAACACGTCGTCGGCGAAGTCGATCCGCTGTCCGTGGGCGAACGAGACGTTGCCCGGCATCTTCGTCCAGGAGGCGAAGGGGCAGGTGCCGCCCTCGACGTACCGGCACAGGCCCTGGGTGGCCCAGCCCTTGTCGCCGGTGATGGTGTAGCCCGCCTGGATCTCGGAGAAGCCCTCCGGTCCGGAGGGCGTCAGCCAGGTCGCGTAGCTGAACCGGAGCCCGCGGAAGGCGATGTCGTGGACCGGGGCGTCGGCCGTGCCCCGGCCGTCGACCAGCTTCTCGGCCGCCGCCGCCTCGACATCGGCCCGGGCGAGGTTCTCGCCCTTGCGCGGCATGTAGTACACGCGGTGCGCGCCGCGGTCGAGGTACCACTCGCCGGGCTGGTCGAGCAGTTCGAAGGCGTTCTCGATGTACGTCGCCTTGCCGCCGTTGGTGAGGTGGCCGGGGCCCACCATGCTGACCGTGCGGCCCGGGATGTCCGGGAACTCGACCCGTTTGTTGGAGTTGTCCCAGCAGGGCTGGGCCATGGTGATGGTGGTGCCCTCGGCGGAGGCGATGCGGCAGCGGGGCTCGGTCCACTGCCCGAGACCGTTGCGCTCGATGTTCCACAGCGACTCGCCGCTGGTGTAGACGAACTCGGCGTCGGACGGGCGCTTGAAGTGGGCGATGGTGTCCAAGGACGCGGTGTAGCCGGTCGCGGTCTGGGTCAGGGTCACCGGGACGGCGCCGCGGGCCCGCTGGGCGCGCACCCCGTCCACGTAGAGCTGCCGGGTGTCGGTGAGCCCGTGCGGCGTGGGCGCGGACCACAGCCCCGGCCGGCCCGCGACCGGACTCCAGCCGGTGACCTGGCGGCCGCCGCTGATGACGGAGGCGCCCGTGCCCTGCCAGACGACCTTGTGGCCGCCGGTGCCCGAGTCGCGGGCGTCGAGGACCAGGGGCCCGGTCAGGCGGTAGGTGCCGGACGCGAGGTGGATCGTCAGGTCGGCCTTCAGACGGGCGGCCCGGGCCCGCGCCAGATCGCGGGCGCGTTCCAGTGTGCGGACCGGGTGCCGTGCGGTGCCGTCGGCGTGGTCGTTCCCGGCCGGCGACACATAGAGGTCGGCCGGGGACGCGAAGTGGTCCGAGGACGCGGCTCCGGCCTGGGCGACGGCGCCCGGAACGCCGAGCGCCAGCAGCGCGGAGACGAGGGTGACGAGGGCGGCTCTTCGGTGCGTGGGCATGTACCCCTCCCGTGGGCTTTGCCTGTACCCAACGCCGGGAAAGGTAGGAGCACTTGTCCATCACCGTCAATCAATGTGACAAAAACAGCCCCGAGTTCCGCTCGCTGCGGCTCAATTCATCGGATCGATGGTCACGTTTCTGACCTGTGTTCAGCACTGATCAGTCGAAGCGCAGCCCTCCCGTCCTGGTCCTCTTCAGTTCGAAGAAGTCCGGGTGTGCGGCCAGGACCCGGAAACCGTCGAAGAGTTCGGCCGCCGCCGTGCCCCGGGGGACGGCCCGCAGCACCGGGCCGAACCACACCGTTCCCTCCACGTGGAGGGTGGGCGTCCCCACATAGCCGCCGGACCCGGGCTCGGCACCGGCGTCGTGGCTGCGGCGTACGGCCTCGTCGTACCCGGGGTCGTGCGCGGCGGCGGCGAGGCCGGCCGGCAGTCCGAGTTCGGCGAGGGACTCGGTGATCACCGCGTCGAAGTCCTCCGCCTTGCGCTCGTGGATACGGGTCCCGAAGGCCGTGTACAGATCCCGCAGCACCTTCTCGCCGTGCTGTTCGGCGGCGGCGACGGCGACCCGGACCGGGCCGATCGACTTGTCGACCAGCGTCCGGTACCAGTCGGGCAGCTCGTTGCCCAGGTTGTGCAGGTACAGGCTCATCACATGGAAGCGGAGGTCGAGCGGGCGTTCGCGTTCGACCTCCAGCAGCCAGCGGGAGGTGATCCAGGCGAAGGGGCAGGCGGGGTCGAAGTAGGCGTCGACGCGGACGGGCGTGGTGTTCGGCATACCGCCGACGCTAACCGCGGAGCGGCCCAGCCTCTTGGTCCAATCACCACCCTTTTGAGTGGTCCACTTCGCCCAGGAGCGTCTGCCGCGGGGTCCGCCCGCTCGCCCCCGGAGCGCGCCAGGCCGATCCCGCCCGAACGCCCGCCGCGCTCCTTTCGAACAAAAGCGCGACACGCACCCCCGGCCGGATCACCGACGCTCGTCCTGGCGTGCGCGGCCGTGAGCGCCGCGCTGCCCGCCCCGGGCGAAGAAGTCGGCGAGGGGCAGGATCGCGGCGCCGACCGTGACCGCGTCCGGGCCCAGCTTTCCGAGGTCGATGCAGACGCGTTCGGCCGGATGGCGCAGGGCGTACGCGGCGGCGTACCGGCGCACGGCGGGCAGGAAGCGGGGGCCGAGCTGGAGCCCCGCCCAGCCCCCGATGAGGATGCGCTCGGGCTGGAAGAGGTTGATCAGGTCGGACAGGCCGGCGCCCACGTACTCCGCGGCCTCCTCCAGGACGGCGAGGGCGGCCGGGTCGGTGGCGGCGCCCTCGGCCGAGTAGGCCGCGGCGATCATCGCGGTCAGCGCGGTCTCCTCGTCGGTGCCCTCCGGGGGGCGTCCGCCTTCCTCGCGCCAGCGGTCCAGGAGCGCCTCGGCGCCCGCGTAGGCGTCCAGGCAGCCCAGCGCGCCGCAGCGGCAGCGGCGCCCCCTGACCTGGACGGTGAGGTGTCCCCACTCCACGGACCGGCCCTGCTCGACCTCCTGTGTGACCAGGCTGGCGCCGACGCCGGAGCCGAACAGGACGACGACCGCGTTGCGGGCTCCGCGGCCGGCGCCGAACCACATCTCGGCCTGGCCGAGCGTCCGGGCGCCGTTGTCGATGAAGTACGGGACGGAGTCGGGCAGCCCACACGTCGAGCGCAGCAGGGATTCCAACGGGACGGCGTCCCAGCCGATCGTCTGCCCGTGGACCACAGCCCCCTGTCCGGGGGCGCGGGCCACGATGCCGGGCACGCCGATACCGACGCCCAGAAGCTGCTCGGGAGCGATGTCCGTCTCGGCGAGGACCTCGGCGACGCCGTCGCGGATGTGGCCCACGACGACCTCGACCTCGTAGCCCTGATGCTCCAAGGGCCGTTCGGTGCGGGCGAGTTCGGTGAGGGTGAGATCGAACAGCTCGACGCGTACGCGGGTCTCGCCGACGTCGACGCCGATCATGTGACCGCTGGCGGGCACGACGCGCAGCAGGGTGCGCGGACGGCCGCCGTCGGACTCCACGGTGCCGGCCTCCTCGACGAGGCCGTCGGCGACCAGTTCGGCGACCACGTTGCTGATCGAACCGGAACTCAGTCCGGTCGCCGGGGCCAGCTCGAAGCGGCTCATCGGCCCGTCGAAATACAACCGTTGTAGTACGGCGGTGCGATTGCCCCGCCGCAGGTCACGCACCGTCCGCCCGTTCCGCGCCGCCATGTGGGTCCCTTCGACTCTGCCCGACCTGCAAGATACCCCTGCGCGATCCCTTGACGCGCACTTCCCTCGCGTCTTAACTCACGTCCTAAATTAAGCCCGGGTGTCGTTCTGGACGGCACGCTCTCGGGTCTCCCTCCGGAAAGGGACGTCTGAGCCATGCGCAGAACCCGAACCGCGGCCGCCGGTGCGGTCACCGTTTCCCTGCTCACCGCCTTGACCGCCTGCGGCGGCGGCTCGTCGACGGGCGGCGGGTCCGACGACTCGCCGAAGACCCTGACCTACTGGGCGTCCAACCAGGGCGCGAGCATCGAGGTCGACAAGAAGGTCCTCCAGCCGGAACTCGACAAGTTCCAGAAGCAGACGGGCATCAAGGTCAATCTCGAGGTCGTGCCCTGGTCCGACCTGCTGAACCGGATCCTCACCGCGACCACCTCCGGCCAGGGCCCCGACGTCCTCAACATCGGCAACACCTGGAGCGCCTCCCTGCAGGCCACCGGCGCACTGCTGCCCTGGGACGCCGGGAACTTCGCGAAAATCGGCGGCAAGGACCGCTTCGTCGACTCCGCGCTCGGCTCGACCGGAGCGCCCGGCCGGGACCCGGCCGCCGTACCGCTGTACTCGATGGCCTACGCCCTCTACTACAACAAGCAGATCTTCGCCGACGCCGGCATCACCAAGCCCCCGGCCACCTGGGACGAGCTGATCGCCGACGGCAAGAAGATCCAGGCGAAGGGCAGGTCCGCACTCGGCGCCGAGGGCTCGAACCTGTCGGAGAACATCCACCACGTCTTCGTCTTCGCCAAGCAGCACGGCGCGGACTTCTTCACCTCCGACGGCAAGCCGGACTTCACGGGCGACGGCGTGGTCGCGGCCGTCAAGCAGTACGTCGACCTCATGGCCAAGGACAAGGTCATTCCGACCGGGGACGCCGAGTACGCGCAGAACCAGTCGGTCAGTGACTTCGCCAAGGGCAAGCAGGCCATGCTGCTGTGGCAGTCCGCGGCGGCCAACCTGGCGTCGCAGGGCATGAGCGCGGACGCGTACGGCGTCGCGCCCGTCCCGGTCCAGTCCGGCACCCCCGGCACCGGCACCCAGGTCGACTCGATGGTCGCCGGCATCAACCTGGCCGTCTTCAAGAACACCCACAACCTCGGCGGCGCCGTGAAGTTCGTGAAGTTCATGACCAGCGACGCCGAACAGAAGATCCTCAACACCGCCTACAGCTCCATCCCGCCGGTCAAGTCCGCCCAGGCGGACGCCGCCTTCGACGCGGGGGCCGGCAAGGTCCTCAGGGACACCCTCGCCACCAGCGCGGCCGCGCTGCCGCAGGTCGCCGACGAGTCGCAGTTCGAGACGGCCGTCGGTACAGCGGTGAAGGACCTGTTCGCCGACGCCGCCGCCGGACGAGCCGTCACCACCGACTCGGTGAAGGCCGAGCTCGAGAAGGCCCAGCAGCAGATGCCGGCGAAGTGACCATGATGACGACCACTGCTCCCGCAGAGGCCGCCGTGCCCGAGAGCCCGCCCGGGGCGGTGGGGCGGACACCCCGCCGCCCCGGGCGGATCCGCCGCATCGGACTGCCGTATCTGCTGCTCCTGCCCGCCCTGCTCCTCGAACTCCTGGTCCACCTGGTGCCGATGGTCATCGGCATCGTGATGAGCTTCAAGGAACTCACGCAGTTCTACATCCGCAACTGGGGCACCGCCCCCTGGTCCGGACTCGACAACTACCGGGTGTCGGTGGACTTCCACGCACCCATCGGGAACGCGCTGCTCCACTCCTTCTTCGTCACCGTCGCCTTCACCCTGCTCTCGGTCGGCCTGTGCTGGCTGATCGGCACGGCGGCGGCCGTCTGCATGCAGGACACCTTCGCCGGCCGCGGCCTGCTGCGGGCGCTGTTCCTGGTGCCGTACGCGCTGCCGGTCTACGCGGCCGTCATCACCTGGGTGTTCATGCTCCAGCACGACAACGGCCTGGTGAACCACGTCCTGCACGACCAACTGCACCTCACCGGCAAGCCGTCCTTCTGGCTCATCGGCGACAACAGCTTCTGGGCCCTGCTCACCGTGTCGGTGTGGAAGGGCTGGCCGTTCGCCTTCCTCACCGTCATGGCCGGCCTGCAGAACATCCCCGGCGAACTGTACGAGGCGGCCGCGCTGGACGGTGCCGGGGTGTGGCAGCAGATCCGCCGCATCACCCTCCCGTCCCTGCGCCCGGTCAACCAGGTGCTGGTCCTGGTCCTGTTCCTGTGGACGTTCAACGACTTCAACACCCCGTACGTCCTCTTCGGCAAGTCCGCCCCTCAGGCCGCGGACCTCATCTCGGTCCACATCTACCAGGCGTCCTTCGTCACCTGGAACTTCGGCACCGGCTCGGCCATGTCCGTCCTGCTGCTGCTCTTCCTGCTCGTGGTGACGGGCGTCCACCTCCTGCTGACCTCCCGAGGAAGGAGGACGGCCGATGCCTAGCACCGCGCGGGCGCCACGCTCCCCAATGGCGCCGCCCCGGTCCTTCTTCTGGACCCGGCGCATCTTCCTCACCCTGCTCACCGGGTTCGTGCTGCTGCCGGTCTACGTCATGGTCTCCAGCTCGCTGAAGCCCCTGGCCGACGTGACCGGCGCGTTCCACTGGCTGCCGAGCCACCTGACCTTCCGCCCGTACATCGACATCTGGTCGACGATCCCGCTCGCCCGGTACTTCATGAACTCGCTGATCGTGGCGGGCGCGGCGACCGTCTGCTCGGTGGTGATCGCGGTCTTCGCCGCGTACGCCGTCAGCCGCTACGACTTCCGGGGCAGGCGCGTCTTCACGGTCACCGTCCTGTCCACGCAGATGTTCCCCGGCATCCTCTTCCTGCTGCCGCTGTTCCTGATCTACGTCAACATCGGCAACGCCACCGGCATCGCCCTGTTCGGCTCGCGCGGCGGGCTGATCCTCACGTATCTCACCTTCTCGCTGCCGTTCTCGATCTGGATGCTCATCGGGTACCTCGACTCGGTGCCGCGCGACCTGGACGAGGCTGCGATGGTGGACGGATGCGGGCCGCTCGGCGCGCTGCTGCGGATCGTGGTGCCGGCGGCGATCCCCGGCATCGTGGCCGTCGCCGTCTACGCCTTCATGACCGCCTGGGGCGAGGTGCTGTTCGCGTCGGTGATGACCGACGACACCACCCGCACGCTCGCCGTCGGCCTCCAGGGCTACTCCACGCTCTACAACGTCTACTGGAACCAGGTCATGGCCGCCTCGCTGGTCGTCAGCGTGCCCGTGGTCGCAGGGTTCCTGCTCCTGCAGCGCTACCTCGTCGCCGGGCTCACCGCGGGAGCCGTCAAGTGACCGACTCTTTCGCGCCCGAAGGGAACTCCGTGACCATCGACCTCGCCGCACTGCCCGAGGACTTCCTGTGGGGCACGGCCACCTCGGCCTACCAGATCGAGGGGGCCGTCACCGAGGACGGCCGCTCCCCCTCCATCTGGGACACCTTCTCCCACACCCCCGGCAGGATCGACAACGGTGACCACGGGGACATCGCCTGCGACCACTACCACCGCTGGCGCGAGGACATCGCCCTGATGCGGCACCTGGGCACCAACGCCTACCGGCTGTCCATCGCCTGGCCGCGCGTGCTGCCCGGCGGCGACGGCCCGGTCAACGCCCGGGGGCTCGACTTCTACGACGCGTTGACCGACGCCCTGCTGGAGGCGGGCATCACCCCGTCGGTCACCCTGTACCACTGGGACCTGCCGCAGGTGCTCCAGGACCGGGGCGGCTGGCCCGTCCGCGACACCGCCCACCACCTCGCCGCGTACGCGGCGGTCGTCGCCGAACGCCTCGGCGACCGCGTCCGCCACTGGACGACGCTCAACGAGCCCCTCTGCTCGGCCTGGATCGGCCACCTGGAGGGCAGGATGGCTCCGGGACTGACCGACCTCACGGCCGCCGTCCGCGCCTCCTACCATCTCCTCCTCGGTCACGGCCTGGCCGCGCAGGCGATCCGCGCGGCGGCACCGGGCGCCCGGGTCGGCATCGTCAACAACCTCTCCACCGTCCACGCCGCCACCGGCAGGCCGGAGGACCTCGACGCGGCCCGCCGCATGGACGGCCACACCAACCGCTGGTGGCTCGACCCGGTGCACGGCCGCGGCTTCCCGGCCGACATGCGGGAGGTGTACGGCGTCGAACTGCCGGAGCGGCCGGGCGACTCGGAGACCATCGCGCAGCCCCTGGACTGGCTGGGCCTCAACTACTACATGCCGGTCACCGTCGCCGACGACCCCGCCGGACCGGCCCCGAGGGTCCGGGAGGTCCCCCGTCCCGGCGTGCCCCGCACCGGCATGGGCTGGGAGGTCGACGCGAGTGGTATCGAGACCCTGCTGCTCCGCCTGACCCACGACTACGGCCCCCGCGAGCTGTACGTCACGGAGAACGGCTCCGCCTACCCCGACGTCGTACGCCCCGACGGAAGCGTCGACGACCCCGAGCGCACGGACTACCTGGAGCGGCACCTCGCGGCCTGCGCGTCGGCAGCCCGTCAGGGTGCCCCGCTGGCCGGTTACTTCGCCTGGTCGCTGCTGGACAACTTCGAGTGGGCCTACGGCTACGACAAGCGCTTCGGGCTGGTGCACGTCGACTACAGGACACAGAAGCGCACCGTGAAGGGCAGCGGCCGCCGGTACGCGGCCATCATCCGGACGCACGCGGAAAGGCGCCGCAGCGCCGCCTGAGGGCCGGTGCCCCGACAGCCGGCGCTCGCCCGTCGGGGCACTGGTGCCGCAACAGGCCCTAGGAAAGGCCGCCGTGCTCCCCGGGCACCGGCGCGGCGGCCTCCCCGGCGGCGGCCGCCACGGCCTCGTCGGCGAGCCCGGCCAGCTCCGTCACCGGCAGCGATCCGGGCGCCCGGCGTTCCCGCGCGAACGTGGTGGCGAGCCGCTGCAGCAGTTCGTTGAGCGGGGTCGCCACCCCGTGCAGCCGGCCCAGCAGCACGATCTCGCCGTTGAGGTAGTCGGCCTCGATGGTGCCGGTGCCGCGGGTGAGGGACTGCCAGGAGGAACCACCGCCGCGCTCGGTCCCGTCGAGCGGCACCAGGCGCACCTTGTCGCCGCGCACCTGCTGCTGCTCCGCCTCGTCCGCGTACGGTATCCCGGCGGCCCTGAGCACCGACTCGCCCTCGGCGCGCACCCTCGCGTACAGCGCCCGCGCCTCCTCGCCGGCGAGCGGCCCGCTGACCGCCTCGACGGCGTTGGCGAGGTTGCTCAGCAGCTTGGCGTACTGCCAGCGCGTCACGTCCGGGACGACCGGGGCCTCGAACCGGGCCTTCTGCAGGTCGCCGGCGATCCGGTGGGCGGTGTCGTCGGTGCCGTGCGGATACCGGCCGAGGTGCAGGATGCCGGTGAGCGGGGTGCCGGCGGCGGAGACGACACCGGGTTCGACGAAGGTGGACGGCAGCCACACGCAGACGCCGTACACATGACGGAAGCGGCGCAGGGCGAGCCGCTGGCTCTCCACGCCGTTCTGCGCACACACCAGCGGGAGCCGCTGCGCGGCCGTGCCGCCGCCGCGCACGGGGGCCGGGCCCCAGGTGTCCAGGGCGGCCTCGCTGTCCTGGGTCTTGACGGCCAGCACGAGGACGTCGTCCGCTTCCAACTCGCCCAGCGCCGACGGCCCGTCGACGACCGGCAGCCGATGGGTGTGCTCGCCGTCCGGAGCGAGAAAGCGCAGTCCGCGCTCGCTCAGTGCGGTGTACTGCGCACCCCGCGCGACCAGGACCACCTCATGACCGGCCTCGGCGAGCCGAGCCCCGACCGCGCCGCCGACGGCGCCTGCTCCGATGATGATGTAGCGCATGCCGAGGAGCCTCGCACACCTGCCCGTCGACCGGTGCCCCGGGGCACGGCGGACCGTTCGGGGCGGCAAGGACCCCTACCTCACTCCGTCCCCGGACCGAACGGCGTCCCCTGGTGGAAGTAGAGCTGCCAGCCCTCCTCGGTCAGCCGCCACAGCGAACTGCGGTGTGCGTGGCGGCCGTTGTTCTCCGTGTCGAAGGTGAGGTGCACCAGGTCCGGGGCGAGCTGGACGCCCGCGATGGGGGAGGTGACGGACGGCCCCGTCCCCGCGTCGGCCGGCGAGGTGAGCGCCTCCATGACGGAAGACCGGTCCCAGTGCCGGCCGGAGACGCCGAACTCGTGGAACTCGGGGTGCAGCAGCGCCCCGGCCTGTTCGGGAGAGCGCCTGATCTCCGGGTCGAGGAGACGCAGTTCGCGCTGGATCGCCGCCTCGACGGCCGGGCCGTGCTCAGGCACGGGTCAGCTCCTCCAGTTTCACGACCGTGTTCCAGTTGCGGGTCGTGGCGATCAGCTCCTTGTTCAGCCGGGGCCGCGAGAGCTGTTCGGCGAGCTTGGAGCGGCCGAGGCCGTCGGGGGCGTAGAGGTAGAGCGCGCGGTCGCCGAGCCGGAACTCCTCGGGCAGGTACGCGGCCGGGTCGATCTCCGCGAACCGTTCGGCGTCCACGGGCGCCGAGAAGTACGTGACGTGCAGTTGCCTGCCCTCCAGTTCGCCGGCCGGGAACGGGCAGGCCTCGCGCACGGCCTTCAGGTACGCGTGGTCGCGCACCAGCACCTCCACCCGGAACCCGAAGTCCTTCTCGATCGCCTCGACCAGCTCCGCCGCCAGGGACTCCTCGTCCCCGTGGGCGGCGGTGAAGACCGCGTTGCCGCTCTGCAGATACGTGGCCACCCCGGTGTGCCCGAGCCCGGTCAGCAGCTCCCGCAGCCGCGCCATCGGCAGCTTCCGGTTGCCGCCCACATTGATCCCCCGCAGCAGCGCCGCGTACGTCGTCGTCATGCTCCCCACCCTAGAGCCGATCTCCGCTCGGGCGCCCGGACCCTGATCCCGGCCTCCGAGCGGCCCGGACAGTTGTAAGGGGCCGCTGTCATCCCGGATGGTGAGGCGGCCCGGTCCGAGGGGATGAGCCGGGCCGCCCAGGGTTCACCGGGCAGCACGACGAGTCGCGCTTATGCCGCACCTACCTTCGAAGCGAACGGTGGCGGCAGGGGGCCGTCGCCCGCACGGAGGGGGCAAGCCCGTCATGGGGAACGGAGACACACGGGTGCGGGGCATCGCCGCCCGGGCCGGCGGCTGGAGCGCTCGGCACCGATGGGCTGCCGTCGGCATCTGGGTGCTGTTCGTCGTCCTGGCCATGGCCGTCGGCTCGGCGGCCGGGCGCGTCGACATCAAGGACAGCGACGAGCTCAAGGGCGAGACACACACCGCCGCGAAGATCATCGAGGACGCGGGGATCAAGCAGCCGGCCGGCGAGAGCGTGCTGATCCAGGCGAAGGACGGCACCGTCACGGCCACCGACCCGCGGTTCCGTGCCGCCGTCACCGCGGTCGTGCGGGCCGTCGACGGCACCGGCCGGGTGACGGACGTGACCTCCCCGTACGACACGAAGACCATCTCCAAGGACGGGCGCAGCGCCCTGGTGCAGTTCGACATGCGCGGCGACGCGGACACCGCGGGCGACCGGGTCGAGCCCGTGCTGAAGGCCGTCGCCGGGGTCCAGAAGGACCACCCGCAGCTGCGGATCGAGGAGATCGGCGCCGCCAGTATGCGCAAGACGTTCTCCGACGCGTTCGGCGACGACTTCAAGCAGGCCGAGTACTCCGCGGTGCCGGTGGCACTCGGCATCCTGCTGATCGCGTTCGGGGCGCTGGTCGCGGCGCTGCTGCCGGTCGCGCTCGCCATCACCGCGATCATGGCGACGATGGGCCTGATGGGGATCGTCAGCCATCTGCAGCCGATGAACGACACCGCCAACTCCGTGATGCTGCTGGTCGGCATGGCCGTCGGCGTCGACTACTGCCTGTTCTACCTTCGCCGTGAGCGCGAGGAGCGCGCGGCCGGGCGCGATCCGGGCACCGCGCTGCGCATCGCCGCCGCGACCAGCGGGCGCGCCGTGATCGTCTCCGGTGTCACCGTGTGCGTGGCGATGGCGGGCATGCTGTTCACCGGGCTCGCCACGTTCGAGGCGATGGGCCTGGCCTCGCTGATGGTGGTCGCGGTCGCCATGGTCGGCTCGGTGACCGTGCTGCCCGCGCTGCTGTCGCTGCTGGGCAAGCGGGTCGAGAAGGGCCGTATCCCGTTCCTGCACCCGGACAAGCGGCGGGCTCGGGCCGGGCGCGGCGCCGGCGAGGGCAGCCGGCTGTGGAGTGCCGTGCTGAAGGTGGTCCTCGCCCGGCCCGCCGTCTCCCTGGTGGTCGCGGCCGGTGCGCTGCTGGCGATCGCCGCGCCCGCGCTCGGCATGAAGACCCAGAACCTCACCCTGGACCAGGAGTTCGGGAACAAGCTGCCCATCGTCGCCACCTACAACCGGGTCAACGAGGCCTTCCCCGGCGGCTCCGAGCCCGCGCAGGTCGTCGTCAAGGCGAAGGACATCAACGCGCCCGAGGTGAAGTCCGCGCTCGCCGGCTTCCGCGCGGAGGCGATCGCATCGGGTGCCTCGCGCGGCCCGGTCGACGTCAGGCTGCACGACGCGCAGAACGTGGCCGTGATCTCCGTCCCGCTCGTCGGCGGCTCCGACCTGGACAAGGCGGGCAAGAGCCTGGAGCTGCTGCGCGACAAGGTGCGGCCCGACACGCTCGGCAGGGTGGAGGGCGTGCAGGCGCCGATCACCGGCCAGGTCGCGGGCTCCCACGACTTCAACGACCAGCTCGTCGGCTCGGTGGTCCCGGTCTTCGCGTTCGTCGTGGTCTTCGCCTTCCTGCTGATGCTCCTGTCGTTCCGCTCCCTGACGATCGCGATCACCTCGATCGTCCTGAACCTGCTCTCGGTCGGCGCGGCCTACGGCATCCTGGTCGCCGTCTTCCAGCACGGCTGGGGCGCCTCGCTGGTGGGGGCGCACGGCGTGGGGGCCATCATCACCTGGCTGCCGCTGTTCCTGTTCGTCATCCTGTTCGGCCTGTCGATGGACTACCACGTGTTCGTGGTCTCCCGTATCCGCGAGGCCCGTCTGCGGGGCCGGACCACGAAGGACGCGATCACGCACGGGGTGGTGACCACGGCCGGTGTCGTCACCAGTGCCGCGGTCATCATGGTCGCCGTCTTCGCGATCTTCGGCACGCTGTCCATGCAGTCCATGAAGCAGATGGGCGTGGGCCTGGCCGCCGCGGTCCTCATCGACGCGACCGTCATCCGGGGCGTGCTGCTCCCGGCGGTGATGGCGCTGCTGGGCGAGCGCAACTGGTACCTGCCGAAGTGGCTGCACCGGCTGCCGGACCTCACCCACGACGAGACGCCGCGGGCGGCGACCCCGGCGGCGCGGGACGAGAACGAGCCGCTGGGGGTCTGAACCCCGCCTGAGCGAGGGCCCGTCGGCGACCGGGGAGCCGACGGGCCCTCCCCTTGTGCGGGGATCACGCGCACCGGGCGCGGACAGCCGGCGGGTTTTTCGCGGGCCCCAGCCGGTCGCCGTGCCGACCTGCGGGAATGCGACACTGGCAGACCACAGGAGCCGGTTCGGGAGGCGGAGGCGGGCGATGGACGAGACGCGGGCGCGGGATGTGCTGGACGCGGCGGGCGTACTGCCGGGTGCGGCGCGGGACGCGCGGCTGCTCGCCCTCGGTGAGAACGCGGTGTTCGCCGTCGGCGACCTGGTCGTGAAGGTGGGCCGCGACGCCGAGCTGCTGGACCGGGCGCGGCGGGAGCTGGACATCGCCGTGTGGCTGGCCGAGGCGGGTGTCCCGGCGGTGCGGGCCGCCGAGCCCGAACCGCTGTTCGTCGACGGGCATCCCGTGACCGTGTGGCACCGGCTGCCCGACCCCGTACGCCCCGCCGAACCGCGCGACCTGGCCGAACTGCTGCGGATCGTGCACGCCCTGCCCTCCCCCGCGTTCACCCTGCCGCCCCGCGATCTGCTGGGCGGGGTGGAACGCTGGCTGCGGCTGGCGGGCGACGCGATCGACCCGGCGGACGCGGCCTATCTGCGCGAGCGGCGTGACGGGTTCGCCGCCGCTGCGGCACAGCTCCCCCCGCATCTGGCGCCCGGACCGATCCACGGCGACGCGCTGCCCCGCAATGTGCACATCGGCCCGGACGGCCCGGTCCTGGTCGACCTGGAGACCTTCTCCTCCGATCTGCGCGAACACGACCTGGTGGTCATGGCGCTCTCCCGCGACCGCTACGGCCTGCCGGCCGAGGCGTACGACTCCTTCACCGCCGCCTACGGCTGGGACGTACGCGCGTGGGAGGGCTGCTCGGTGCTGCGCGGTGCCCGTGAGACGGCCAGTTGCGCCTGGGTCGCCCAGCACGCGCCCGGCAACCCCAAGGCGCTCGCCGAGTTCGAGCGCCGGGTGGCGTCGCTGCGGGACGGGGACGAGACGGTGCGCTGGTATCCGTTCTGAGCCTGTGCTAGGCCCTGTCCGGCGCAGGCTCGGTGGCGTGGTCCTCCGCGTCCCGGTCCTTGATCGTCCGTGCGGCGCGGCGCAGTTCGGCCAGCACCGTGCGGACCGCGGTGCGGGCGGTGCGTTCGGGGCGGCACAGGGCATCGATGTGCCGCCTGGCCTGGACGCCGTCGATCGGCCTGAGGACCAGCGCCGGGTGCGGACGCATCGTCCAGCGCGGCATCAGGGCGATACCGCCCCCGGCGGCCACGGCCTCCGCGACCACCGCGAACTCGTTGATGCGGTGGACCAGCCGGAGCCGGCGTCCGGCCGCGGCGGCGATCGCGTCGATGGTGGCCATGACGGGGAACCCGTCGTGCACGGTGATCCACGGCTCGTCGGCCACGTCCCGCGGGGTGAGCCGCCGCCTGCCGGCCAGCGGATGACCGGCGGGCAGCGCCACGTCGAGCGGTTCGCGCAGCAGGGTGGTCGCCGTGACCGTGGACGGCCAGGGCGGGGCGTGATCGAGGCGGTGGGCGAGCACGAGGTCGTACTTCCGCGTGAGCCGTGGGAAGTCCTGCTGCGGCACGTCCTCGTCGGCGAGCGCCAGCCGGGGTGAACCGGGCGCGGTGAAGGCCCGCAGCAACGGCGGGAAGAACGCCGAGCCGGCGCTGTGGAACGCCGCCACCGACACCTCGCCGTCCGCTTGGCCCACGAACTCCTCGACGGCGCCACGGGCCCGCGCCAGCGCCGTCTCGACCTCCGCGGCCGCACCCGCGAGGGCCTGTCCGGCGTCGGTGAGCACCAGCCGCCGCCCGTGCCGTTCGGTCAGCGGCACCGGGATCGAACGCTGCAACAGCCGCAGTTGCTGGGAGATGGCCGACGGCGTCACCAGGAGCGCCTCGGCGACCGCCGTGACACTGCCGAGTTCGCCGAGCTCCCGCAGGATCCGCAACTGCCGTTCGTCCATTCCCGCAGTGTAGGGGCACTGTGTAGGCCTACTAAAAGATCGTTTCAGGAACTGGTGCTGGGCTTCAGGGTCGGGCGTAGGGCACCGTGGGCGGGTGTTCGACGCCCGCCGTACCGATGCGGTACTCCTCCTGGTCGCGCTCGTCTGGGGTTCCAGCTACCTGTCCGCCCAGACGGCCGTCACCGCGCTGCCCGTCCCGGCGGTCCTGTTCGCCCGGTACGCGCTCTCCGCACCGGCCTGCCTGCTCCTGGTCCTGGTCACCGCCCGCCGCGGGCGGCGCCGGTGGACGCGGGACGAGGTGCGGGCCGGAGTGCCGCTGGGGCTGACCCAGGCCGCCGTGCTGGTCGTGGAGACGTACGGGGTCGCCCACACCAGCGCCGCCAACGCGGGGCTGATCATCAGCCTGACCATCGTGCTCACCCCGCTGCTCGACCGCTCGGGTCACCCCGGCGGGCTGCCGCCCTCGTTCCACGCCGCCGCGGGGGTGTGCGTCCTGGCCGTGGGGCTGCTGATGTCCGGCAACGGCTTCCACGCTCCCGGATCCGGCGACCTGCTGATGCTGGCCGCCGCCGTCGTCCGGGCGGTCCACGTGGCCCTGGTCGGCCGGCTCACCGCGGGTCGCGCGGTCCGCCCCCTGCACCTGACGGCGCTGCAGACCCTGGTCGGCACGGCGCTGTTCCTGCCGCCCGCCGGCACCGCCCTGCCCGGCCTCGCCCACGCCGGCGCCGCGACCTGGGGCCAGTTGCTGTATCTGGCCCTGTTCTGCAGCGTGTTCGCCTTCCTCGCGCAGACCTGGGCCGTCCAGCGCACCTCCGCCAGCCGTGCCGGCCTGCTGCTCGGCACGGAGCCCGTGTGGGCCGTGGCCGTGGGCGTCGTCCTCGGCGGCGACCGCATGACCCCGCTCACCGGTCTGGGCGCGGCCCTGATGGTCGCGGGTACCTACTGGGGCCAGTCCGTGGAACGCGCCCGCCGCGCGGCCGCCGCCGGCCCGGCGCACGGTCCCGCCTGCGTGCAGCGCGCCGGAACCGGGAAGGACGTCACGCGGGGCACCACGGAACCCACCAACGCCTGACCGCCCCCCGCCCCGTCTCAGACCCTCCCCTCCACCGCCTGCCGCAGCGGCCATGTGCCGTCGACCACCGCTTCCGCGTCGCCCTTGGCGCGCAGGAACTGCTGGAAGTCCGCCGCCCAGTCCGCGTACCACTCGATCTGGCGGCGGTGCAGCTCCGCCGGGCCGAGGGCCGCGACCTTCGGGTGGCGGCCGGCTATCGCGGCGGCCAGCCGGGCCGCGGCCAGCGCGTCCGCGCCCGCGTTGTGCGCGGACTCCAGCGCCACCCCGTACTCCGCGCAGACCGCTTCCAGGTTGCGCTTGCCGCGGCGGTAGCGGTCGGCCCAGCGGTCGATCGTGTACGGGTCGATGACCGGGGCCGGGTCCAGACCGCCCAGGCGGTCGCGCAGGGACGGCAGTCCGTGCCGCCGCAACTCGGCGGAGAGCAGGGTCAGGTCGAAGGCCGCGTTGTAGGCGACGACCGGGACGCCCGTCCTCCAGTACGCCACCAGGACCTCCGCGATCGCTTCCGCGACCTGGTCGGCCGGCCGGCCCTCGGCCACCGCTCGCTCGTTGCTGATCCCGTGCACCGCGACCGCGTCGGCCGGGATCTCCACCCCCGGGTCCGCCAGCCAGTCGCGCCGGCCGAGCGGCTCCCCGTCCTTGACCTCGATCACCGCCCCCGTGACGATGCGTGCCTCATACGGATCCGTCCCGGTCGTCTCCAGGTCGAAGCCGATCAGCAGCTCCCGGTGCCAGGCCATGGCGGCCCCCCTTCGTGTGGTGCTCTCCCCCGGTGGCCTCCACCCTCGCATGCGCCACTGACAATCCGAGGACGGGATTCCGTTCGCGGGCGCCACCATCCGACAGTTCAGGACACCGGACGCGAATCCGCCCAGGCCAGCTCGAACTCCTCCCGGTAGGTGGGGAAGAGTCCGTTCTCCTCGGCGTCGTCCGACTTGACGACCCGGCTGCCGCCGCGCAGTACGAGCACCGGAGCCTCCATGCCGCGGGTGCGCCGCAGATAGGACTGCACCACCGCGATCCCGTCGGAACCGTCCCCGTTCACCAGGTACGCGGTGAAACGGGGCGTCTCGTCGAAGACCTGGATCTCGAAGGCGCCCGGATCGCGCAGCCTGGAGCGCACCCGGCGCATGTGCAGGATGTTCATCTCGACGGCGCGGCTCAGCTCGCCCTTCCTGATGCCCAGTTCCCGTTCGCGCCGTTTGACCGCGCTGGAGGCCGGGTTGAGGAACAGCAGCCGCACCCGGCAGCCGGACTCGGCGAGCCGCACCAGCCGCCGCCCGGAGAAGTTCTGCACCAGCAGGTTGAGGCCGATGCCGATGGCGTCCAGGCGGCGGGCCCCGCCGAAGATGTCCTCGGCGGGGAACTGCCGCAGCAGCCGTACCCGGTCCGGATGGACGGCGACCACGTCCGCGTACCGGTCGCCCACCAGGTCCTCGACCGCGTCGACGGGCAGCCGGCGCGCGGAGGGCACGTCACCGCCCGCGCCGAGGATCTCCAGCAGCCGCGCGGACGCCCGCTCGGCCTGGGCGAGGACCGCCTCCGACAGGGCCCGGTTGCGGGAGACCACGTTCCGGGTCACTTCCAGCTCGTCCAGGGCGAGCTCCACGTCGCGGCGCTCGTCTATGTAGGGCTCGAAGCACGGCCAGTGCTGCACCATCAGCTCGCGAAGCTGCGGCAGGGTCAGGAAGCTGAGCACGTTGTCGTCGGCGGGGTCGAGCAGATACCCCTTGCGGCGGCTGACCTCGCGCACCGCGACCGCCCGCTGCACCCACTCCTGGCCGGCGGGTCCGGCGGCGGCGACCACCCAGTCGTCGCCGTGCACGGGTTCGTAGACGGGGCGGAGAACGGCGGCCACCACCGCCCGCAGCCGCTGTTCCACGAGGTTCAGCCAGATGTAGGCCCGCCCCGCCCGCTGGGCGCGCGTCCGCACCTCACGCCAGGCGTCGGCGTCCCACTCCAGTTCCGGCCCGATGGATCCCATCTCCATCGGCCGTGCCAGGGACACCGCCCCGGGCGGGACATCCGTGGAGTTCCCCTCGTGACCCTCGTCACCAGGGGGCAGCTCCAGCCCTCCCGAGCCCACCCGCGCACCGCCTTCCGCTCCCCCGAGCCTCCCCAGGGGCAAGGCCCCGGCCAACGATCAAGGAAGACTACTCCGGGAGTGCGGCACGGTGCAGCCGGATGCACAGGGTCGTTTCCCAACTACCGCATCGGGGCCGCCGGTTCCGGTCGGTGAGGGCGGGCCGAGTGAGCGGGTTCATAGCGGTGACGTGGCACGGAGCGGTGCGCAGGCCCTGTCGGCGGACCGGCGGGGGCCGCCGGTCCGCGTCGCGCGCGACAGGGGGGAAGCCGATGTTCACCCACCCCACAGGGTGACGGCGTGCCCGGCCGTTGACCCGTGTGCCGACCACGGCGCGCGGTGGCCGGCGGGCGCACCGGGCGTTTCACCGGCCGGCCCGCCGGCGGGGTGCAGGTCACGGAAGGTTCCGTCTACGCAAAAAACCAGGGGCTTCTGCGACGATCGGCACCCGCGCCAGGATTCCCCCACGGCCGGGAGGGGGAGCAGTCAATTTCGTAGGACTCGGCCGCAAGGCGCCCCCGGAGGGCCGGCAAAGCTGGGAGAGTCGTATTCATGCAGGTCTGGCCTGGAGAGGCGTATCCGCTCGGCGCCACCTATGACGGTGCCGGGACCAATTTCGCGGTCTTTTCGGAGGCCGCCGACCGGATCGAGCTGTGTCTGCTGCACGACGACGGCTCGGAGACGGCGGTCGAGTTGCGGGAGACGGACGCGTTCGTCCGCCACGCGTACCTGCCGGGGGTGATGCCCGGGCAGCGGTACGGGTTCCGGGTGCACGGTCCGTACGCCCCCGAGCGCGGGCTGCGCTGCAACTCGGCGAAGCTGCTGCTCGACCCGTACGCGCGTGCGATCAGCGGCACGGTGAGGTGGGGCGAGGAGGTGTACGGCTACCCGTTCGGGTCCCCCGACAAGCGCAACGACCTGGACTCGGCGCCGTACACCATGGCGTCCGTGGTGATCAACCCGTACTTCGACTGGGGCGACGACCGCAGGCCGCGCACCGAGTACCACCAGACGGTGATCTACGAGGCCCATGTGAAGGGCCTGACCATGCGGCACCCCGAGCTTCCGGATGAGCTGCGCGGCACCTACGCGGCGCTCGCCCACCCGGCTGTCATCGAGCACCTGACCGAGCTGGGCGTCACCGCACTGGAGCTGATGCCCGTACACCAGTTCGTCAACGACCACCGTCTGGCGGACATGGGGCTGAGCAACTACTGGGGCTACAACACCATCGGCTTCTTCGCCCCGCACAACGCGTACGCCTCCTGGGGCGACCGCGGCCAGCAGGTCCTGGAGTTCAAGTCGGCGGTGAAGGCGCTGCACGAGGCCGGTATCGAGGTCATCCTGGACGTCGTCTACAACCACACCGCCGAGGGCAACCACCTGGGCCCGACGCTGTCCTTCCGGGGCATCGACAACCCCTCGTACTACCGGCTGGCGGACGACCCGCGGTACTACATGGACACCACGGGCACCGGCAACTCCCTGCTGATGCGCTCGCCGCACGTCCTGCAGCTCGTCATGGACTCGCTGCGCTACTGGGTCACCGAGATGCACGTGGACGGCTTCCGCTTCGACCTGGCGGCGACCCTGGCGCGGCAGTTCCACGAGGTGGACCGGCTGTCGTCGTTCTTCGACCTGGTGCAGCAGGACCCGGTGGTCTCCCAGGTGAAGCTGATCGCCGAGCCCTGGGACGTGGGCGAGGGCGGCTACCAGGTGGGCAACTTCCCGCCCATGTGGACGGAGTGGAACGGCAAGTACCGCGACACCGTGCGCGACCTGTGGCGCGGCGAGCCGCGCACGCTGGCGGAGTTCGCCTCCCGGCTGACCGGATCCTCGGACCTCTACCAGGACGACGGCCGCCGCCCGCTGGCCTCCATCAACTTCGTGACCTGCCACGACGGCTTCACGCTGCACGATCTCGTGTCGTACAACGAGAAGCACAACGAGGCCAACGGCGAGGACAACCGGGACGGCGAGAGCTTCAACCGGTCCTGGAACTGCGGGGCCGAGGGCGAGACCGACGATCCGGCGGTGCTCGAGCTGCGGGGCCGGCAGATGCGGAACTTCATCGCCACGCTGATGCTCTCCCAGGGCGTGCCGATGCTCAGCCACGGCGACGAGTTCGCGCGCACCCAGAACGGCAACAACAACGCGTACTGCCAGGACAGCGAGCTGTCGTGGGTCCAGTGGCCGGAGGACGGCAGCGATCTGCTGGAGTTCACGCGCGCGATGGTGTGGCTGCGCCGCGACCACCCGGTCTTCCGCCGGCGCCGCTTCTTCCACGGCCGGCCGGTGCAGGGCACGCACGACGAGCTGTCCGACATCGCATGGTTCACCCCCGAGGGTCCGGAGATGACCCAGCGGGACTGGACCTCGGGGCAGGCGAGCGCGCTGACGGTGTTCCTCAACGGCAACGCGATCTCGGAGCCGGGCCCGCGCGGGGAGCGGATCACGGACGACTCGTTCCTGCTGATGTTCAACCCCTCGCCGAAGACGCTGGAGTTCGTGGTGCCGGTCGACCACGGGCGCCAGTGGCAGGTGGTCGTCGACACGGCCGTCCCGGAGGGGGTGCCGCCGGGCACCGGGACGAAGATCGAGGCCGGGGGCCGGCTGACGCTCGTGGACCGGAGCCTGGTGGTGCTGCAGCGGCCGGACTAGACAGCGCGGGGCACGCACGCGGGGAGGGATGTTTTCCGTGTGCGACCGGGTCGGCGGCGCGTCGGTGACACGAAAGGCCGCGGGGCGGGTACGTAGCTTTCCATGACACCTGAGCGTCCCGGCCCGACGGTGCCCACGGCCACGTACCGGCTGCAGCTGCAGCCGGGGTTCCCGTTCGGTGCGGCGGAGGCGGCCGTGCCGTACCTGGCCGCCCTCGGCGTCTCGCACCTGCATCTGTCGCCGGTCCTCCAGGCCGTCCCGGGGTCGGCGCACGGCTACGACGTCGTGGACCATGCGCGCGTGCGGGACGAGCTCGGCGGCGAGGCGGGGCTGCGCTCCCTGGCGCGCACCGCGCGGGAGCACGGGCTGGGCCTGGTGGTGGACATCGTGCCCAACCACATGGCGGCCTCCCCGCGCCACAACCGGGCCCTGTGGGAGGTGCTGCGCGAGGGCCCGGCGTCGCCGTACGCCCGCTGGTTCGACATCGACTGGGAGGCGCAGGGCGGGCAGCTCCTGGTGCCGGTGCTCGGCGGCCGGCTCGGCGAGGTCGTCGAGGACCTCGAGGTCGACGGGGACGTGCTGCGCTACCACGAGCACGTCTTCCCGCTGCGCGAGGGCACCGGGAAACTGCCGCTGCCGCAGCTCATCGACGCCCAGTGGTACCGCCCGGTGTGGTGGCGGCTGGCCCGCACCGAGCTGAACTACCGCCGGTTCTTCAGCATCTCCGAGCTGATCGGGGTGCGCGTGGAGGACCCGGAGGTCTTCGCGGCGACGCACGGCACGCTGCTGCGGCTGCTCGCGGAGGGTGTCGTGGACGGCCTGCGCATCGACCATCCGGACGGTCTGGCGGACCCGGAGGCGTATCTGCGCCGGCTCGACGCGGCCACCGGCGGGCGCTGGACGGTCGTCGAGAAGATCCTCGCGGACGGTGAGCACCTGCCCGCCGCCTGGCCGGTCGCGGGCACCACCGGGTACGACGCGCTGCGGCACGTGGACGGGCTCTTCACGGACCCCGAGGGCGCCGAGGAACTGCTCGGCCACTACCGGCTCTTCGCGATCCCGCGCGGCGACCGCGGCGGCCAGTGGGCCGCGACGGTGCGGCGCGCCGCCTACGAGGTGGTCACGCACGAGCTGGCGACGGAGGTGGAGCGCCTCACGCGGGTGGCGAGCCGGCTGTGCGCGACGTCCCCGGACCCGGCGCTGCGCGACCACGCGCCCTGGGCGCTGCGCACCGCGCTGCGGGAACTCCTCGTCCGCATGGAGGTGTACCGGCCGTACGCCTCCCAGGACGCCGCCGCGGTGGTCACCGAGACGGCCGCCGCCGAGGCCAGGGCCGCGTTCACGGTGCCCGAGGAGGCGCACGCGGTGACCGTCGTACGGGATCTGGTGCTGGGGCGGGCCGGGGAGGGACCGGACCTCGAGGAGTTCCGGTCCCGGTTCGCGCAGACGGCGGCGGCGCTGCGCGCCAAGTCCGTGGAGGACACGGCGTTCTACCGGTACGTGCCGCTGCTGTCGGCGAACGAGGTGGGCGGCGAGCCCGGCGCCCCGGCCGTCGCCCCGGAGGACTTCCACGCGTACTGCGCGCGCGTGCAGCGTGACTGGCCCGTCACGGGGACCGTGCTGTCGACGCACGACACCAAGCGCAGCGCGGATGTGCGGGCGGCGGTCTCGGTGCTCACGCAGTGCCCGCAGCGCTGGGACGACGTGCTGGCCGAGGCGACCCGCGCGGACGGTGACGCGCCCGACCCGCAACTGGCCTGGGCGGCCTGGCAGACGCTGTTCGGGCTCGGGCAGGCGGACGAGGAGCGGCTGAAGGGGGCGCTGCTCAAGCATGTGCGGGAGGCGGGGCTGCACACCTCGTGGACCGAGCAGGATCCGGCCTACGAGGAGGCGGTGGCGGCGTTCGTCTCCGCGGGTCCGTGCGGGGCGCCGGGGCAGCTCGTGACGGCGCTGAGGGAGGAGCTGGCGCCGCACATCCGGGCGAACGTCCTGGGGGCCGCGCTGGTCCAGCTCACGATGCCCGGCGTGCCCGACGTCTACCAGGGCACCGAGGGCGAGTACCGGGCGCTGGTCGACCCGGACAACCGGGCGCCGTTCGCGCCGCGGCAGACCGAGTCGGACAAGGCGGACCTGACCAGGGCCGCGCTGCTGCTGCGCCGGCGGCGCCCGGAGGTCTTCGGCGCGTCGGCGACGTACGCGCCGCTGCCGGCCGAGGGCCCGGGCGCCGCGCACTGTGTGGCGTTCGTCCGCTCCGGTGAGGTGCTGACGGCGGTCACGCGGCTGTCGCTGCGGCTGGCCGAGGCGGGCGGCTGGGGCGACACGTCCCTTGCGCTCCCGCCCGGCCGCTGGGCCGACGTGCTGGCGCCGGAGCGGCGGTTCGAGGGGCACGCGCGCGTGGCGGACCTGTTCGCGCGGCTGCCGGTGGCGCTGCTGGAGCGGGTCGGCGACCGGTGACGCCGTACGCCTGCGCGGCCGCCCGGACGACCACCGGGAGCCGGCCGGTCGTCGGCCGGGACGCGCAGAGCGCTCGATGCGACCGGCACCTCCGCGCGGGTCGCACCGGCGGTGGGGCCGCGCGTCCGCGGCCGGCCGCGCGCGTGGGGAGGTGGCTCCCCTCGCGCGCGGGCGTCAGAACCTTCCCCGCGCCCGTGGGGTGCCGGCGTCGGCCCTGCCTGCGTGGTGCCCGCCCGGCACCGACCGGGCCGGTGCCTGGTCCGACAGGGCGAACACCGCGCCGGTCTTCGCCGCCAGGTCGCAGGTGTTCGAGAAGGTGTGGCTGTACTCGACCTGGTGGCCGTTCCACTGCCCGCGCGCGGAGACGGTCACGGGGGCGTACAGCATCGTGCAGTAGGTGTGCTCGTGCGGGATGCGGCGGATGTCCCCCTGCACGGCGCCGAGTTGGGCGCAGGCCTGGGCGGCCCGGGCGTGCCCCTGGGGCGGGTCGCAGATCAGGAGCGTGCCGCGGACGTCCCGGGAGCGGGCGTCGCCCTTGGTGACCGTCAGATAGAGCCAGTTGCCGCCGGTGGCCGGCCGGGGCGCGGCCTGGGCCGGTGTCGCGATGAGCAAGGCGGTCGCGGCGAGCAGGGCGCCGCGCAGGGCCAGGATCGTCTTGTTCATTCCCTGTGCATCGGCACGGCGGGCTGCGAACCCCAGCCCGTCTCACCCGAATGGGAGCGCACGGCCGTGGACCGCCCGGCGAGCTCGAAGGCGGCGAGCACCACGCGCGCCTGGTACTCGGCCTGCCGGGCGACCGGGATCCAGCGCGCCCGGTAGCCGTCGTGGTAGTCGGCGCACCATGCGTCGATGAGCCCGTCCAGCTCGGGCAGCGCGTCGGCCGCCGCGCGCCCGGCGGCCCTGGCGAGCTGGTGCAGCAGTCCCGCGGTGCGCAGCGCGACCCGACGTCCTGAGATGCCGAGGGCGGTCAGCCGTGCGGTGTCCAGCGGCGGCAGCGGCCGCTGACCGGCGCCGTACAGGTCGGGGTCCCAGGAGTCGGCGAGTCCGGGTCCGACCAGTAAATAGTCGTCCACCGGGGCGAGCAGCCGGGCCGCGTCCGGCACGGCGTCCAGGTGGGGGCGGATCCGGGCCAGCAGGCCCTCCAGAACACGCGTGTCGCGGCGCAGCGTGCCGCTGACGGCGCGCAGGACCGCGTCGGGGTCGGGAAGCGGTGACGGGTCCTCCACGGCCGTCACGCCCCACATGGGGGCCTCCACGACCGCGGTGACGGTGCCGTAGCGGTGCGGGTGGAACCAGGTCGACTCGACCGCGGCCTCCGTGATCGCGGCGGCGAGGTCGCCGCGGCGCGGGGGCGGGATGCGGTACACGGCGGGCCCGAGGAGCGGCCAGTACAGGGTGTCGTACGGGCCGAGTTCGCGCGGGATGCCGAGCCGGGCGGCGGCGTGGGCGAGCCGCTGGGCCATGCCCGGCAGGTCGTGGGTCAGTTCGACGAAGCCGCCGCCGACGTCGACGCCGTGCAGGGAGCACTGGAAGAAGGGCCGCAGCTCGTCCTGGAGGTCGAGCAGGGCGCGGGTCTCGGGGAGGGCGGCGCGGTCGGCGCCGTCGGGAAGCCACTCGGGCTGTTCGAGGAAACCGGGGCGGAAGAAGTTTCGGAAGTACCGGCCGAGGGTGTACGGGCCGTACAGCCAGCCCTCGTTGCGCCGGGCGCCGTCGGGGTCGAGGCACAGCAGCAGGTTCCACGTGGTGTCGGCGTCCCTGCCGAGCCGGGGGTCGGCCAGCGCCCGTTCGGCCAGGCGCAGGGCGGTGGCGCCGCCGACGGGCTCGTTGGCGTGCGGTCCGGCGACGACGAGGGCGTGGCGGCTGCCGTGGCCGACGGAGAGCAGCCACAGGGGCGTGCCGCCGCGGGAGGTGCCCACGCGGCGCAGCCGGGCGTCGCGCGGGTGACGGGCGACCAGCGCGGCGGCACGGGCGCCGAGTTCGTCCACGGTCGGGTAGCGGAGGAGGGGCGGCAGGGCACACCTCCCCTGTGTGGTGCCGTCGGTTCACCTGGTGTACATGGTGTACGCACAGTGAGTCACGACTGGGCAGGTACGTCAACACCGTGAGCGGTTCCGGAGGTCGGGTGGCGGCGGGAGGGCACTCCGACGGCGTAACGGGCCCCGGCGCGGCGGGCCGCACGCCGTGGCCCGCTCCGGCGCGGCACGGCGGTCCCCGGCCCGCGGGCCGGCTACTCCGACGCCAGGCGGAACGTCATCCTCCCGAAGCCGACCTGGTCGCCCTCGCGGACGACGGCGGCGCCGATCACCCGGCGGCCGTTGACGGTCGTACCGTTCGTCGAGCCGAGGTCCCGCAGTATCCACAGGCCGCCCTGGCGGCTCAGTTCGGCGTGCACACGGGAGACCGTCTCGTGGCTGAGCCTGAGGCCGCTCGCCGGGTCGCGGCCGATCCGCAGCGGGTACGGGCTGCCCGGGTGCGGCAGCAGCAGTTTGGGCAGCCGCTCGGCCTGCCAGGCCCGCCGCAGCCGTACCGTGAACCCGGAGACCGCCTCCACGGTGCCGAACACGATCCGGGACCAGCGTTTCTCGCCGGGCAGGTCGGCGGTGAGCGCCGCCAGCTCGTGCGGCCGGCGGGCGACCAGGGCGAGCTCCATGCGCCGGATGAACGTGTCGTGCGACAGGCGTCCCAGGGCTACGCCGTCGCGGAGCACCTTCAGCGCCCTGTCGCGTTCGGCGTCCGAGAGCCGCGCGGGGTAGGTGTGGAACTCGAAGGACGACGTCACGGACGTGATTGTCGGTCAGTCGGCCCGGACGTGTCCAGAAAACGCAAAGACGGCGCGCGAGGACGGCCCAGGCCGCCGTCAGGGTCGTTCCGTGTGACGAAAGGGTGGATCGGGCGACGAATTGATCTCGTTTGACGCACCATGGACGGGCTACATCACGATGGGCAGACGAGGGGGAACGTCAGTGCGGTTCGAGGTGTGGGCACCACAGGCCACCCGGGTCACGCTCCACTGCGACGGCGCCACGCGCGCGTTGGAGCCCGATACCGAGCGCGCCGGATGGTGGGCGGGCGAGGCGGAGGCCGAGGACGGCACGCGCTACGGGTTCGCGCTGGACGACGGGCCCGTGCTGCCCGATCCGCGCTCCCGGCGCCAGCCGGACGGGCCCGACGGGCCGAGCGCGGTGGTCGACCACGAGCGGTACGCGTGGCGCGCCGCATGGCCGGGGCGCGGGCTGCCGGGCGCGGTGCTGTACGAGTTGCACGTGGGCACGTACACCCGCGAGGGCACGCTGGACGCGGCGGCCGAACGGCTCGGGCACCTGGTCGAACTGGGCGTCACCCACGTCGAGTTGATGCCGCTGTGTCCCTTCCCGGGGCGGCACGGCTGGGGCTACGAGGGCGTCTCGCTGTGGGCGGTGCACGAGCCGTACGGCGGGCCCATGGCGCTGAAACGGTTCGTCGACCGGGCGCACGAACTCGGCCTCGGCGTCGTGCTGGACGTGGTGCACAACCACCTGGGCCCCTCCGGCAATCACCTCCCCGCGTTCGGCCCGTACTTCACGGACACCCATCACACGCCCTGGGGCGCCGCCGTGAACCTGGACGCCCCCGGCTCGGACGAGGTCCGCGCGTATCTGACCGGCAGCGCGCTGGCCTGGCTGCGCGACTACCGGATCGACGGGCTGCGCCTGGACGCGGTGCACGCGCTGCACGACACGCGCGCGGTCCACTTCCTGGAGGAGCTGTCGCAGGCGGTGGACGCACTGGCCGCCGAGGTGGGCCGGCCGCTGTTCCTGATCGCCGAGTCGGACCTGGCCGACCCACGGCTCATCACCCCCCGCGCGGAGAACGGCCTCGGCGTGCACGCGCAGTGGAACGACGACTTCCACCACGCGCTGCACACCGCGCTGACCGGCGAGTCGCAGGGCTACTACGAGGACTTCGCCCGCGCGCCCTTGGCGGCCCTCGCCAAGACCCTGACGGGTGGCTTCTTCCACGACGGCACCTACTCGACGTTCCGCGGCCGGCGGCACGGCCGTCCGCTGGACCGCAGCCGGGTCTCCGCGCACCGCCTGCTCGGCTACTCCCAGACCCACGACCAGGTCGGCAACCGCGCCCTGGGCGACCGGCTCTCCGCCTCGCTCTCGCCGGGGCTCCTGGCGTGCGCGGCCGCACTGGTGCTGACCGCACCGTTCACGCCGATGCTGTTCATGGGCGAGGAGTGGGCCGCGGGCACACCCTGGCAGTTCTTCACCGACCACACCGACCCGGAGCTCGCCGACGCCGTGCGGCGGGGCAGGCGCCGTGAGTTCGCGGCGCACGGCTGGGCCGAGGAGGACGTGCCCGACCCCCAGGACCCGGCGACCCGGGACCGCTCGTGCCTGGACTGGTCCGAGCCGGAACGCGAGCCCCACGCGCGCGTGCTGGCCTGGTACCGGGAGCTGGTCGCCCTGCGCGGCGCCCAGCCCGACCTCTCGGACCCCGACCTCGGGGACGTGAAGGTCACCTACGACGAGGACGCGCGCTGGCTCGCCTTCCGCCGCGGGGACGTCCGGGTCGCCGTCAACCTCGCCAAGGAACCGGCGCGGATCCCCCTCGGCCTCCGTCGCGGGCGCGTACTGGCCGCCTGGGAGCCGGTCGCGCCGCCGGACGAGGACGGCGCGGTGACGCTGCCGGGCGAGTCGTGCGTGGTGCTGACGCAGGAGTGAGGCGCCGGCGTGAACGCTTGCGCGAGCGTTTGCGCACGCTTCTGACGTGACACCCGCCCGCCCCGGCACCCCCGCGCCGCACCCCGCCACGCCCGCCTACGGCGTCTCGTCGCCCGGCAGTTCCATGACGCGCTCCAGCAGGATCGGCTCCCAGGCGCGGCGCAGGCGGACCCGGAGGTCCGGCAGCGGGGCGCCGCCCCGGCCCTCGAGTCCTTCGGCCAGGACGACGAGCGCGTCGCAGCGGGCGAGCCACAGGCCGCGCAGGCAGGGGCGGGCAGCGTAGCCGGCGAGCGTGGCGGCGCGCACCGCGGCGGGGGCGCCGACGGCCGCCGCGAGTCCCGCGATGTCCTCGGCCGGGTCGCCGATCACCGCGTCGTGCCAGCCGAGGACGCCGCGCACCCGCCCGTCGTCGCTGACGACCAGGTGGTCGCCCCGGAGGTTGCGGTGCACCAGGACGGCCGCGCCGGGCTGGGGTGCGAGCTGACGGGCGGCCGGCGCCGGGAACTGGGCGAGCCGGGCGGGGTCGAACTCCTCCCCCGCGGCGAGGCGCTCCGCGGCGTGCGCGGCGGCGGTGCGCAACGCCTCCAGCGAGCGGGGCGGGACGCGCGGCACGCCGAGCGTCTCGGCCTGCCGTACGGGCACCTCGCGCAGCCCCGTCAGCAGCGCCGCGAGGTCCGCCTCGCCGAGCGCCGAGACGTCCCGTTCGGCCCCGGCGGTGCCGGGCAGCCGGGCGTCGAGGGTGTATGCGAGGCCGGCGGCCCACTCCCCGTGCGCCACGCTCATCGGTACCGCGGCCCCGATGTGCGGCCGCACCAGGGCCCGCAGCCGCAGTTCACGGCGCTGGCGGGCGGTGGCGTCCCGGTCGGGGGCCAGCCGCAGCACATGGCGGGGGCCGACCCACCAGGTGGCGTGCCCGCCCTCCGCGACGGGCGTGACGTCGGGTCCGTCGCCGTCGTGGAGCAGGGTGCGGACCAGTCGGCGTACGGTCTCCGCCGTCGGTGTCGGTGCCTGGGTCATGATCGCGCCGTTGTCGTCTCGGGGGCGTGCTGGGGGCTCCTGCTGCCGGGCCGACGCCGTCGCCGCCTCGCGGGCGCGCCGGCGGCCGGCCACTGCCTCCTTCAGTCCTTCACTCGACCATCGCCATCTCACGGGGCGTGTTGTTCAGGCGGCGTCCGCCGTCCTCGGTCACCGTCACGATGTCCTCGATGCGGACGCCGAAGCGGCCGGGCAGATACACACCGGGTTCCACGGAGAAGCACATGCCGGGGACGAGGGGCTGCTCCTCACCCTCGATCATGTACGGCGGCTCGTGCGTGGTGACGCCGATGCCGTGCCCGGTGCGGTGGACGAAGTACTCCCCGTACCCGGCGTCGGCGATGACCGCGCGGGCCGCCCGGTCGACGTCCTGGCAGGCCGCACCGGGCCTGACCGCGCGGAAGCCCGCCTCCTGGGCGGCGCGCACCAGGTCGTGCACCCGGCGCTCCTCGTCGGTGGGTTCGCCGACGTGGACGGTGCGGGTGGTGTCGGAGCCGTAGCCGTGCTTGAGGCCGCCGAAGTCGAGGACGACCATGTCGCCGCGTTCGATGACGCGCTCCCCGGCCTCGTGGTGCGGGTTGGCGCCGTTGGGGCCGGAGGCGACGATGGTGAAGTCGACCTGGGAATGGCCGAAGTGCCGCAGCAGATCGGCGAGGTCCGCGGCGACCTCGCGCTCCCGGCGCCCGGCGAAGGGCACCTTCCGGATCTCCTCGTAGGCCGCGTCCGCGGCGGCGCCCGCGGCGGCCAGCCGGTCGAGCTCCGCGGCGTCCTTGACCGCCCGCAGCATCGGCAGGGCCCGGGTGAGCGCCACGTGGCCGGCGTCGGGCAGCCGTTCACGCAGGCCGAGCAGGTGCAGGGCCCAGGCGTTGTCGCTGATGCCGTAGCGGCCGTCGGCGGTCAGCAGGGAGGCGGCCGCCTCGTAGGGGTCCTTGCCGTCGGTCCAGTCGCGCAGCGTCAGGGCGGACCCGCCGGGCGCCCGGGCGGCGTCGGGCGCCTCCAGGGTGGGCACGACGAGGACGGGGTCGTGCCCGGCGCGCAGGACCAGCAGGGTGAGGCGTTCGGTCTCCACCGGGCGGTATCCCGTCAGCCACACCAGGTCGGGTCCGGGCGCGACGAGGACCCCGTCGAGCCCGGCCTCGGCGGCGGCGCCGGCGGCGCGCCGCATGCGGGCCGCGTAGTCCTCGGCGGTGAAGGGCGCGGGACCGCCCGTGTCGGGCGATGCGGGCGTGCCGGTCATCCACAACCTCCGCTGGTCCGGGTCCTGGCAGGGTCCACGGGCAGCATCCTGCCCCTCCGCAGGGGCGGACGCGAGCCCATTGCGACCATGACGGCCCGCGGACCGGATCACCCGCCCGCGCACCGGGTCACCCCGCGGCGTGCGCCGCGGGCGCGAGCAGCCGCTCGGCCAGTGTCGCCGCGGCTCCCCTCAGTCCCCGGCCGTGGACGAGTTCCGTGCGGTGGACCACGCGGGGTGCCGTGAGCGGGACGGCGACCGTGCCCGGTACGCCGTCGGCAGCCGAGCGCGGCAGGACCGCGAGGCCGTGGCCGGCGGCCGCGAGCCCCGTGAGGGTCCGCAGATCGGTGCCCTCCTGGCGCAGGGCCGGCCGGAAGCCCGTGCCGCCGGCCACGGCTCGCAGTCGGTCCAGCGGTAGGCCCGCGTCGGGGGCGTCCAGCCAGCGGGCGTCGGCCAGGTCGCCGAGCCGGAGCCCGGCCCGCCGGGCGAGCGGATGGCCGCACGGCAGCAGGACGCAGACGGGCTCCTCGCCGGCGCTCCCGGTCACGAGCGGCGCCACGTCGGGCAGCCGCAGCGGATCACTGGGCGCGGCCAGGCCGTCCACGAGCCCGAGGTCCGCGCCGCCGGTGGCGACCGCGGCGGGGATCTCCTCCCGGGGGAGCACCCTCAGGGTGACGCCCGCGGCGGGCAGCGCGGTCAGGACGCGTGGCCCGAGCGCGGTCGGCGTCGCCGCGAGCGTCACGCCGAGGGTGGGCGCGGCCGCCATCCGCGTGACGTCGGACCGGGCCGCCTCCAGGCGCAGCAGCAGCGGACCGGCGTGTTCCAGGAGCCGTTCACCCGCCGCTGTGGGGGCGACCGGGCGCCGGGTCAGCAGCGGGGCGCCGAGGTCCTGTTCGAGCGCGGCGATGTGCTGCGAGACCGCGGACTGGGTGTAGCGGAGTTCGCGGGCCGCCTCGGAGAAGGACGCGAGCCGGGCGACGGTGACGTAGGTGCGCAGGAGGTGCGGGTCCATGGGCTCCAGCATGTCCGATGACATCAGCGTCGCTTATCGAGCGTGCAGGAATCATCGTTGGACGTGAACGACGCGGCGGGTCGAGCATGGCCGCCATGACATACGACGCGACGCACACCGCCCGTCTCGCCCTGGTCGCGGACCGCTCCCCCGCCGTGGTCTCGCACACGCGCATCCCCCTGCTGCTGGAGGCGCTCGCCGGGCGCGACCGGCTCGTCCTCGACGCCTACTGGATCCCCTCCGAGGAGGCCGCGGACGAGGGCGCCGTGCGCGGGTTCGACGCCGTCTGGGTGCTGCCGGGCAGTCCGTACCGGAGCGAGGCCGGGGTCCTCGCCGCGATCCGCACCGCGCGTGAGGAGGGCATCCCGTTCCTCGGCACGTGCGGCGGCTTCCAGCACGCGCTGCTGGAGTACGCCCGCACCGTGTGCGGTCTGCCCCGGGTGGCGCACGCGGAGAACGACCCGCATGCCGACGACCTCCTCATCGAGCCGCTGGCCTGCTCCCTGGTGGGCCACGAGGCGGCGGTCCACGTCGTCCCGGACTCGCTGGCCCACACGGTGATCGGCTCCCCGCGGACCGTCGAACGGTACTACTGCGCGTACGGCCCCTCCCGGCACCTGGACACACTGCAGGCGCACGGGCTGCGGTTCAGCGGACACGACGAGGACGGGCAGGTGCGGATCGCCGAACTGCCCGGCCATCCCTTCTTCCTGGCGACCCTCTTCCAGCCGGAACTCGCGGGCGACGGCTCGCGCCCGCACCCCGTCGTACGGGCGCTGGCGCACGCCGCGGTGGAGCACGCCGGGCGGCGCGCACGGGTGCAGCCCGTGTGACCACCGGTCCGGGCGCGGCGGACCGTCGGCCCGTGTGGCCGTCGTGTCCGCCGGGCCCGGCGGCGTGTCAGCGGGTCGCCGGCGCCCGCAGGGTGACGGCCGAGGCCAGGTCCGGGACGAAGCCGTGGAAGCGGCGGGCCAGATCGGCGGCGCCGTAGCGGTGGCAGTCGCGGTGCCAGTTCAGGATGGCCGCCATGTAGTTGCGCAGGTCCGCCACATAGCCGTCCATGGCCTCGCGTGCCTCCTCCGAGAGGGCGAAGTCCTCGAACAGCACCGGGAGTTCACGGGCGGCCACATGCTGGAACTGCTCCATGCGCTGGTTCATCAGGTCGCCCACGATGCGTACCGCCGTCGGGTGGTCGCAGCCGAAGAAGTGCTGCACCACGAGGAGCGCGTTGTGGATCTCGCCCTCGTACTGGATCTCCTTCTGGTACGAGAAGACGTCGTTGACGAGCATCGCGTAGTCGACGGCCGCGTTCTCCAGCGCGCGGACCGTGCCGCTGCGGTACACCTCGGGCGGGACCGCGGGGCCGTGGCCGAGGCGGCACAGGTTCTTGGTGAGGTCGGCACCGAAGGTGGCGCGGCGCATCTCCAGGTAGTCGACGGGGTCGGGGATGCGGTTCTGGAGCTGGTTGGACAGCTCCCACAGCCAGCTCACGGTCATGTCGTCCACGGCGGCGCGCAGCGATCGCCGCTGCTCACGGGTCATCCCGGCCGTGGTGCGCGCCCACAGGTCGATCAGCCCCCGTTCCAGCCCGTTCACGGGGACGGGGAGCTCCTCGCCGTCGAGGGGCATGCACGACGACAGCCGCTCGGTGCACAGCCTGGCCGCGGCGAGATCGCGGCGGTGGCCGAAGACGAGCGGGTAGTAGTCGTCGCCGTAGGTGCCCCAGGCCAGCCACGCGGAGCTGAGGTCGAGCGCCTCGGGGGTCGCGTCCGGGTCGAGCCCCGCCGCGCAGAGCGGGAGGTCGTACGCGGCCAGCTTGTCCTCGTCCCAGACGCCCTCCTGGAGCATGCCCATGCGGTGCATCCACGGGGTCAGCCGGCTGCGGGCGCCGTCCAGGTGGGGGCTGAGCTCCACCTGGTACGGCATGTGGAGGTCGGGGATCCGTGACGGGCCCACCTCCTGGAAGGGACGGTGGGTGTACGCCCGCAGGCGCTCCGCGCCGGCGTCGGCGAGCAGGCCGCGCAGGTCGGCGGCGGAGGTGCCGGGGTGGGAGAGGCCGAGGGGCCGCCGCCGGGCGCGGGCCTTCTCGTTCATGTACCGGCTGGAGCGCATGTGCCATTCGTGGCCGCCGGACTGCCAGTCCTGCAGCCCCTTCGCGTACGCCGCGACGGCGGCGAGCTCGTCCGGGGCGAGGCCCTTGTCCAGGGCCAGGGCGGGGACTTCGGTGAACGCGGTGTGCTCGAACTGGTGCAGGCGTGAGGTGAGGATGTCGTTGACGGCCTCGGCCGCCTGCTGGGTGGTGCAGCCGAAGAAGGTCTCCAGGACCAGGACGCCGTTGCTGTTCTCGCCCTCCTCCTCGACCTCGCGCTGGTAGGAGAAGAGATCGTTGCGCAGGTGGACCGCGTCGGCGAACGTCTCCATGAGCACGCGCAGCGGGCGGGAGCCAGCCACCCGGTCGGGCACCTCGGCGGTGGCGTACTCGACGAGTCCCGCGGACCAGGGGGCGCCGCCCACCTTGCGGCGCATCTCGATGTACTCGACGGGGTTGGCGATCCGCCCTTCGTTGATGTTGGACAGCTCCCACAGGGACTCGTTGAGCAGGTGCTCGGTGGCGACGGCGAACCGCCTGCGCCAGTCGGGGGACATGGACGGCACCGTGCGCGCCCACAGGTCGGCCAGGCCCGCCTCCACCGGGTTCTCCGGCTCCGGAACCGGGGCGGTGAGGTCCAGGGGCATGAACAGCGGGAGGCGGTCCAGATACGCTTTGCCGCCCTCGCGGTCCTGGGTGCGTTTGAAGGTCTCCAGGAAGTGGTCGTCGAAGAAGAACACCCACACGTACCAGTCGGTGATCAGGGAGAGGGCCGGGGCGTCGCAGTCGGGGTGGGTGTAGGCGCACAGCAGTCCGTAGTCGTGCGCGTCGAGGTCGGACTGCTCCCAGATGCCGGAGCCCTCCAGCATGCCCATGGCGCGGGCCCACTCCGTGGAGTGGGCGCGGGCCTCGTCGACATGCGGGTTCAGGCGTGCCGGGTACGGCATGTAGAAGTGCGGGAGGTCGAACGGCTGCGTCATGGCCGGGTCCTGCCCGGGCGCCGGGCGGGGCATCCACCGGGCGACGGTTGATCACACCATCGCGTCACCTTCACGGTCGTGTTCGACCGAACTTGTGCAGTCGGTCGAACGCACCGGCGGCGCGTCCAGGGCGCGCCGCCCGTCGGGTCCGTACGGAAAGACGTCCCGCACCGCGCGGATCAGCGTGGGACGGCGTGCCGAGAGCACGCCGTGCGAGAGGAGCCGTCTGCGAGGGTCACGGGTGCGTCAGGCATGGTCCCGGCCTCCGCCGGGGCCGGCCGGGATCCCGGGCGGCAGCTCCACGTCCGAGAAATGCTCCTCGAGCTGCTTGTCGTAGCCGGCCTCGGTCCACACGAACTTCCTGAACTGCTCCGGTGTCAGCAGGCCCCGCCACGGAGTGCCGCCGGGGCAGAACACCGACGCGCACCCGGCGCAGTGGTACGCCGGTCGCCACAGTGCCTCGGCGCGGGGCTCACCGGCGGTGACGAGGGCACGTTCGCGTGCCTCGCGGCGGACCACGACGACCGTCCCGACCAGCAGCAGGACGGCGAGGAGCGATCCACCGGCGGTGTAGAGCGGCTGGTGGTGGCCGATCCCGCCGTAGGCGAGGGCGACGCCCACGCCGGCCAGCAGCAGGCCCTCCAGGCAGTGCACACCGCTGTCGAACCGTGTCGGCGCGCCCGGCGACCGCGCCAGCCGGTCGGCGAGGCCGTCCCGCATGGACGCGTGGTCGGCGCAGACCTCCGGGACCGCCCGCACGGCGGCCGAGCCGCAACCCGGACATTTCACGTCAACCGCCTGAGGGGCGCTCTCCGTTGCCATGGGCCTACGCTAACCGGCGCGTCCGCGTGCCCTCGCGCCGCAGGTGCCCGTCCACTCCGTCTGAACGTGCGGCGCCGCATCCCCGTACTCCCCGGTGCGCCCCCCCGCGCCCGCCGGACCCGACGCGCCTGGAGACACCGGATGCCCGCTCACCGCACCGTCGCCACCGCCGCCGTCGCCCTGGCGGCCACGCTGCTTCCCGCTGCCCCGGCCCTCGCCCACGGTGCGCCCACGGATCCGGTCAGCCGGGTGGTCGCATGCTCGCCCCAGGGCGGTGAGCGGGCACGGTCCGCCGCGTGCCGGGCGGCGATCGCGGCGAACGGCGCCCCGTTCACGGCCTGGGACAACCTGCGGGTGGCCGACGTGAACGGCAGGGACCGGCGGCTGATCCCCGACGGCCGGCTGTGCAGCGGAGGGCTTCCGGCGTACCGGGGCCTGGACCTGGCGCGCTCCGACTGGCCGTCGACCCGGCTGGCACCCGGGGCCACGCTGACGATGACGTACAGCTCGACGATCCCGCACTCGGGCACCTTCAAGTTGTTCCTGACGAAACGGGGCTACGACCCCACCAAGCCGCTGACCTGGTCCGACCTCCCCGCCAAGCCGTTCGCGGAGGTCACGGACCCGCCGCTCAGGGACGGCGCCTACCGGATCAGGGCGACCCTGCCCGCGGACCGTTCGGGGCACCACGTGCTGTACACGATCTGGCAGAACTCCAGCACGACGGACACCTACTACTCGTGTTCCGACGTGGTGTTCGCCGCGTCCGGCACCGCGGGCACCGCCGCGGGCAAGGGCAGGCCCAGCGGCACGCCGGCCCCGTCGCCGAGCACCCCGGCTGCCACCGCGCCCGGCACTCCGGCGAACGCCGCGCCCGGTACCCCGGCCGCGGCCACCGCGCCCCGTGCGGACGGCGGCCCCTCCATGCCGCTGCTGGCGGGCGGCGCCGCGGCGGCCGCACTGCTGGTGGGGGGCGCGGCACTCGCCCTGCTGCGCCGCCGGCGCGGCTGAGACGGCCGTTTCCGGTCCCGCCGGAGACCGGAAACGGCCGTCGGCCGAGGGCGGGTCAGTTCACGGAGACGATCGGGCTGCCGGCCTGGCTGGTGTCGGTGACCGGGGCGTACCTGGCCGTGAAGTAGCCGTTGGCGAAGCACAGCGACGAGCCGGAGGACTTGGTGAAGTGCTGGCTGGTGAACGCGATGCTGTTGTCGGTGTTGCTCGCCGTGCCGGTCAGGCTCGGGGCCTGGTAGACGCAGGTGATCGAGCCGAGCAGGGTGCGCAGCTTCACCGTGGTCTGGATCGTGGAACCGGCCGCCGGGGTGACGGAGACGGTGCCGTCGGAGGCGACCTTGGTGGTGTAGGGCAGGTTGTCGACGGTGATGCTGCTGACGCCGAGGACGCCGGTGACGTTGGTGGTGCAGCTGCTGCTGTCGAAGCTGTGACCGGTGAGCGACTCGGTGGCGGTGCCGGGGGCGGCCGGGTTGTCGGTGACGGTCGCGGTGAACGTCGACGAGGTGCAGGAGACGCCGCTGGTGCCGGTGGCGCTGGAGTAGAGCGTGGCCGTGGTGCCACTGGCGAGCGATGCGTTGAGGACGTCGCCGACCGAGACGGCGGTGCCGCCCGCGCCGCCGGTGGTGAGCACCGCGCCGTCGGCGGAGGCGGGGGACGACGTGGCCAGGGCGAGGGCCGCGACGGCGCCGGCGACGGCGAGCAGGGATCGGGTGGTGCGCATGGGTGCCTCTTCTCGGAAGTGGGGGGCTGTGCGGGTGGGTGCCGCTGCCGTCCCGTCACGCCTTCTCCGTACGTGACGGGAGGGCAGCGGCGGCCGGGCCACCGGACGGTCCGCGGACAGGGGGAAGCGGCCGTGCCGGTGACGCGGAGGGGTGAGCGGATCGCGGGTGGATGTGAAGGATCCGTGCGGTGCACCGCGCGTGCGGGGGTGTCACAACACGCCCCAGGAGACAGGGGCCGGGAGGGTGACGTGCACCGTGCGACGGATCCGGCGCCACGGATCCGTGGGAAAACAGGGGATGTTGTAGACCTGATGGGTCGTCAACGTCAATAGTTCGCACAGAAGTTGGCGTAGTGACATGCGGCGGCGCAGGTGGGCCCCGGTAGGCCGGGGGGCCGGGACGCCCCGGCCGCTCACCCGTGTCACACAATCGACACGCTATGGCCACAACTCCCTTGACCCAGAGATGTAACCCCCGGTAACTTCTCGGTAGGCCACTGCCGCGCCACGAGCAAGCCCTTGCACACGCCGGGAGGTGTGAGGAGGCGTGCGCGGCAGGAGCTGTCCGCGCCAGGACACCGTGCCGGTGAAGCCCTATTCGCATTGACCATGCCCAGGAGCAGACATGGCTTCGTCCTCGGACGTCACGGCGTCCCCCGGTTCCATCCCCGAGCCCCCGGAAAGCGGTTCCGCCGGCGACGGGTCCCCCGGAAGACGCGGGCGGGTCCGCCTGCGCCGCGCCGCGGTGATGGCGCTGCCTGCCACCGCGATAGCCGCCGGTCTGGCGATCATGACCGCCCAGGGAGCGCTGGGGGTGCAGTTCTACATCTCCGGCATGCCCTTCACGGTCACGGCCACGGACCTGACGGGAACCGGCTTCGAGCAGTTCGGCAACCTCGACAACATGGCGGACGACAGCCCGAACGCCGGCGACACCGGCGGCCAGGTGCTGGTCGTGACCTCCGCGATCAAGGACGCGACGCTCACCAAGCTGTGCCAGAGCGTCGACCTCGGCGGCACCTACCTGAAGATCACCGCGGGCGGCGGCAAGGACAAGGTGACCGCGCACAACCTGACCACCGACTCGACCCAGCTCACGGGCGACGCGGAGTTCCACAAGATCGAAATCGGCAACGACGCCAGCACGCTGAGCAAGGCGGGGGTGAAGGGCAACAAGGGCGTCTTCGGCCAGCAGGCCGACACCGTTCACATCGCCAACCTGCGTCAGACCAACTACTTCACGACCGCGGCCGTGTTCAAGCTGCCCGGCCTCAAGCTCGGCTTCAGCGACTCGGACTGCCCCTGATGGCCGGCCGGGCGAGGACCGCCTTCCGGCGGTGGCGGGCGGGCAGGCCCTTCTGGGGCGGGCTGCTGCTGACACTGGGCGGGGCGGAGGTCCTCCTGACCGAGAAGGCGTCGCTGAAGGTGGTCGTGCACGTCGGCATGCAAGGTGTCGCGGGCTACCTGCTGCCCGTGGTGATGCTGCTCTGCGGTCTGCTGATCCTCTTCAGCCCGGCCCAGCGCCTGTTCTACTCGATCATCGGCGTCCTGGTCTCCCTGGGCACATGGGTCACGTCCAACATGGGCGGTTTCCTGATCGGCCTGCTGCTCGGTGCGGTGGGCAGTTGCCTGGCCTTCGGCTGGCTGCCGGACCAGGAGCCGCGCCGGGGCGTGCTGCGCCGCCGCCGCGACCGGACCCCCACCACCGGCTCGCCCGTGTCCTGACACCTCGCCCCTCGGCGGGCGGCCCCGGTCGCCCCGACCCCCACCGCGGCGGCCCCCGGAGCCCGCCCGCCGAGGCCGCACCGCCGAGCCGGTGCCCCCACGGCCGCCCCTCAGCGTTCCCGCTGCCTCGCGGTCACCGTGAAGCGTGCGCCGTCCGGGTCGGCCAGCACCGCCTCGCCCGCGCCCTCCTCCCACTGCAGGACGGATCCGCCGTGCGCGCGGGCCGCCAGGACGCAGGCCGTGACGTCCTCGACCGTGAAGTGGATCTGCCAGTGCGGGCGGATCGTGGGGTCGGGTGCGGCCTCCACGGCCCCCGAGTGGATCCGCGCCACCACCACTCCGCTGCTGCGCAGCACCACCTCGTCACCGTCGTAGTGCACCTCGCAGCAGCCGGGGCGCGCGGCGGCCCACTCCAGGACCTCGCCGTAGAAGATGGCGGCGTCGAAGGCGTCGCGCGTGTGCAGCCGTATGAAGGTGGGCGCGGCGGCGCGCCACTCCTCCCAGTCCGTGATGAGCGGGCCCTCCCAGATGCCGAACACGGCCCCGTCGCGGTCCGCCAGCAGGGCCGCCCGGCCCGGCGGGAGGGCGAGCGGTCCCACGGCCGTCGTCCCGCCGCGCTCCCGGCAGCGGGCCGCGGCGTCGTCGGCGCTGTCGACCGCGAAGTACACGGTCCAGGCCACCGCCATCTGCCACATCGAGGCCACGGCGGCGATCCCGGCCACGGGCACCCCGTCCGCGAGCGCCACCCGGAACCGGTCGCCGAGGCTGTTGGGCCGCCACTTCCAGCCGAACACGGCCTGATAGAACCCCTCCGCGCCCTCCAGGTCGCGCGTGGCCAGACTCACCCAGCACGGTGCGCCGTACACCGAGTGACTGGTTACTTCCCCCTTGCCGCGTGTCTCGTTGTTCGCCATGGACCACACCGCCCGGTTCCGAGGGGAGGCGCCGGGCACCTCCTGCTTCGTTCGCTGAGGGCCTCCGGGTACCCCGATCACACCCTTGCAAGGATGCGCCACCGAGCGCCGGGTTTCATCCCGAGACGGGGCGGTCGTGGCGCCTGAGGCCCGGAACCGCCTCAGGCGCCCACACCCAGCGACCAGTGCGGGGTGCTGCCGACCAGGCGGCAGGCGAGGAAGTACAGCGGGATGGGGGGCGTGTACGCACAGTCACCGTCCGGGCGGTGGATCAGCCGGGGGCGGCCGGGGCGCGGACCGCTCCAGGAGGGGTCGCGGCGGTGTGCGTCGGCCGCCGCGCCCGGCCCCACGCGCGCGTCGACGGCGTAGCTCGTCGTCGGCGGCCAGGTGATCCCTATGTCGGAGCCGGACGGAACGATCCACCACCAGCGCAGGTCGTCGGCGAAGACGCAGCCGACGCGCGGCAGGCATTTCATGATCCGTTCCCCGTGGTACCCGGGGATGCCCACGGCGTCGTAGCCGAGGGCGGCGGTCAGCTCCCCGGGGAGGGGCAGGCGGTCGGGCGGGTGGGCGGTGTGCGGGGGCGAAGGCGGGGAGGGGATCGGACGGGACAGCGGGTCAAAGACGTGCGGTCGTTCCATCGGGTACTGGTCCTTCGGCCGGGTGGGGGGCGGGCCTGAGGGCGGGCGGGAGCGGGGGCGGACCGGCGGTGACGGCCTCACCGGGTTCCGGTGCCAGTTCCGCCCAGACGATGCGGCCGGAGCCGTCCGGGGCGTCCCGGACGCCCCAGTCGCCGCTGAGCATGCCGACCAGCATCAGCCCGCGGCCGCCCTGGTCGTCCGGCCCGGGTCGGCGCCGGGTCGGGAGCGTGCCGCCGCGGTTCTCGTCCTCGACCTCGATGTGCAGCCGGTGGCCGTCGGTGCGGATCCGGCAGACGATCCGGTCGCCGGCACTGTGCTTGACCGCGTTGGTGACCAGCTCCGAGGTCACCAGCACGGCGTCGTCGATCGTGTCGTCCCCGGTGCCCCAGCGGCCGAGCAGCCGCCGGACGCTGCTGCGGGCCAGGCCGACGGAGGCGGGGACCGCCGGGAGGTCGAGGACACCGGTTCTCGGGTGTGCCGTGCCCGTGGGCATCCGGCCCACGGACTGGGGGAGGGAGGGCGGAGCCATCGCCGTTCGCCTTTCGTCTGCCTGGGAACCTGGCCGGTCCCCACCGCCTTCCGGTCACGGCGCGATCCGCACTTCGCGCCACAGGCGCCGAGCCAGCCCCGTCTCCCCCAACTGAGCTGTTCACCACCATGGTTCACCGTCCTGAAGCGGTAGGAACACTGTGGCACCTGGCAACAACGCACCGCAACCGGCAAGTTGAAAATTGCAATTCGTGAGGTGCATCCTGCTCCGGCCGGCGGAAGATCGTGACAGACTGCGACCGTGCATCCCGTGTGAGGGGGTAGGCGTGACCGCGGAAACCGACTGGGGCGGCGCCCCCACCGTTCTGCGCATGATCCTCGGACGGCAGCTCGAAGAGCTGCGCTCACGGGCCGGTCTGACGTTCGAGCAGGCCGCCGAGGCGATCGGGGTGAGCCACTCCACGATCCGCCGCATGGAGGCCGCCAAGGTGGCCCGGCTGCGGATCGCCGACGTCGAGAAGCTGCTGCAGACGTACGGCGTCACGGACCAGCAGGAGATCGACACGTTCCTGAAGTCGGTCCGCGAGGCCAACAAGCGCGGCTGGTGGCACACCTACCGCGATGTGCTGCCGGACTGGTTCGCCGCCTACCTCAGCCTGGAGCAGGCCGCCCTGCAGATCCGCGCGTACGAGGCCGAGTTCGTGCCCGGGCTGCTGCAGACGGAGGACTACGCGCGGGCCCTGCTGAGCGCCGGCAACCCGCACGCACCGGCCGAGGCGACCGAGCGCCGGGTGGCGCTGCGCATGCGGCGGCAGGAGCTGCTGTCGCGGCCCGCGCCGCCGCGCGTGTGGGTGGTGATGGACGAGACGGTGCTGCGCTGGCCGGTCGGCGGCCCGAAGGTGATGCGCGCCCAGATCGACCACCTGATCGCCATGAACGCGCTCCCCCATGTCACCTTGCAGGTCATGCCGTTCGCCAACGGCCCGCACCCGGCGATGCGGGCCGGTGCCTTCCATCTGTTCCGGTTCCGGGCGCCCGAGTTGCCGGACATCGTCTACCTGAGCGGTCTCGTGGGCGCCGTCTACCTGGACAAGGCGGACGACGTCGTGGTCTACCGCGAGGCCCTGGACCGGTTGGGCGCGCAGTCCGCGCCCGCGAAGAAGACCGAGGCAGTCCTCGGCGCGATCCGCAAGGAGTTGTGAGAGTGCACCACCCGATACGCACCTGCATGCCGTCCCACGCCCTGGGCGCCCGCGGCTGGTCCAAGCCCTGGAGCGACGACGCGGGCGGCGCCTGCGTGGAGGCGAAGAAACTGGCCGACGGCAGCGTGGCCCTGCGGCAGTCCACGGACCCGGACGGCCCGGCGCTGGTCCTCAGCCGGACCGAGATGGCGGGACTCCTGGCGAGCCTGAAGGCGGGCGAGGCCGACTTCCTGCTGTGAGGCGCGGCCGCGCGCCGCTGCCGACCCCCTTTTGCCTCCGCCGTCTCCGCGTTCTGCTATCTCTGCGTTCTGCTATCTCTGCGTTCTGCTATCTCTGCGTTCTGCGCGTTCCCCGTGTACCCCCGTGTTCCCCCTAGGCGTCTCTGCGTCCCCCGCAGAGCTCTCTCTCCCACTCCACAACCGAGACCCCGGAACAGGAGGCGGCGTTGTCCGACAACGGATGGCCGGCCGACCGCATCGACACCGAGAGCGCGCACTCGGCGCGCATCTACGACTACATCCTGGGCGGCAAGGACTACTACCCGGCCGACAAGGAGGCGGGCGACGCCATGGCACGGGAGTGGCCCGCCCTGCCCATCCACATGCGCGCCAACCGGGACTGGATGAACCGGGCGGTGCGCTGGCTAGCCGAGGAGGCGGGGATACGCCAGTTCCTGGACATCGGCACCGGCATCCCCACCTCCCCCAACCTGCACGAGATCGCCCAGTCGGTGGCGCCCGAGTCACGGGTGGTGTACGTCGACAACGACCCGATCGTGCTCACCCTGTCCCAGGGGCTGCTGGCCAGCACGCCCGAGGGGAAGACGTCGTACATCGAGGCCGACTTCCGCGACCCGGAGGCCATTCTGGGTGCCCCCGAGTTCCGGGAGACCCTGGACCTCGGCAAGCCGGTCGCCCTCACGGTCATCGCGATCGTCCACTTCATCCTGGACGAGGACGACGCCGTGGGGATCGTACGGCGCCTGCTCGAGCCGCTGCCGTCCGGAAGCTACCTGGCGATGACCATCGGGACCGCCGAGTTCGCGCCCGAGGAGGTGGGCCGGGTGGCACGGGAGTACGCGGCCCGCAACATGCCGATGCGGCTGCGGACGATCGACGAGGCCCACGAGTTCTTCGACGGACTGGAGCTGGTGGAGCCGGGGATCGTGCAGGTGCACAAGTGGCACCCGGACGGCACGGGCGAACAGGGCATTCGGGACGAGGACATCGCGATGTACGGGGCCATCGCCCGTAAGCCGTAGTCACGCACCGTGCCACAGGTGATCTTCGAGGGCGGGGCCGGAGCCGACGGTCCCGCCCGTCCTGCCGGACGGGCGCCGGTTCCGGGCGTCACGGGCTACAACTCCGCGAGCGCGGGCAGCAGTTCGCCCGCCGCCGTCACGTCCGCCGTCAGGGGGCGGTCCTCCGTGCCGTCCGGGAGGGCGGCGTCGGCCGTCGTGAAGGCCGGGACGGCGGGAGGGGCGGGGTGCAGGCGCAACGCCCGTACGGCGACGACCAGTTCCGCGGCCAGGACCGTGCGGTAGGGGTCCACCGCGCGCAGGGCCTGGCGCGCGGCCTGGGAGGCGAAGCTCGCCGCCTCCTCCAGGCCGTGGGACAGCACCGCGTGACCGGCCGACGCGGGGACGGCACAGGAACGCACCTCGGCGAGGGCCGAGTTGGCGGTGTACTCCAGGATCATCGTGCCCGAGCTGCCGGCCGGGCCCGTGGTGAGGTACGCGGGCAGTCCGGTCAGGTCGGGGCGGCCGAGCGCCGCCAGCCGCGCCGCGGACAACTGGGCCGTCTGCAGCAGGGCCAGGCACAGTCCGTCCAGGGCGAGGGCGAGCGGCGCCGCGAAGAAGCCGCCGTGGTGGTGCGCGGTGCCGTCCTCACCGATCAGGGGGTTCTCCGAGGGGCAGTTGACCTCCACCTCGATGATTCCGCGCAGCGCCTGAGCGGCCTCCAGCGCGGCCCCGTGCACCTGCGGGAAGGCGCGGAAGCCGTACGGGTCCTGGATCCGCCCCTGCGGCCGGGCACCCGGCCGGTCGGGGGCGCCCAGCAGCCGGCGCACCTCCGCGGCGGCTCGGGCGGGGCCCGGGTAGGGCCGTACGGCGTGCACGGGTGCCGCGTACGCCTCCAGGGAGCCGGAGACGGCGGCCAGCGACAGGGCCGCCACGGCGTGCGCGGCGTTCAGCAGGACCGTCAGGTCGTGGCAGGCGAGCGCCGCCTGGCCGAGCGTCAGGGCGTTGCTGCTGAGCAGGGCGAGCGCGTCACCGGGCTTCAGGGTCATGGGCGCGGGCAGGCCGCTGTTCAGGTCGCCTGTCCAAGGGTGTTCGCCGATGAGGGTCAGGCCGGTCTGGGCGAGCGCGGTCAGGTCGCCGGTGCCGAGGCCGCCGTACTCGTGGACGGCGGGGTGGACGCCGAGCCGCAGTGCCTCGGTGAGCGCGGTGACGAAGGCGGGCTGGATGCCGGAGCCGCCCGCGAGCAGTTGGTTGGCGCGCACGGCCAGCATCGCCCGGACCTCGCGTGCCGGGAGCAGGGCGCCCGCGCCGCCCGCGTGGCTGCGCAGCACCCGCAGCCCGTGGCCGCCCTCGTCGTGGGCCGCGACCGGCACCGAGCGGTGCGCGCCGACGCCGGTGCCGCGGCCGTAGAGCCGGCCCGTGCGGGCGAGCCTGTTCGCCGTGCGCCACGAGCGCCGGGCCCGGTCGAGCGCCTCGGGCGCCACGGCGGGCGCGGCGGTGCCGTCGGCGAGGCGGACCACCCCGCCGACGTCCAGGCCGGTGCCGTCCAGGACGACACGGGCCCCGGCCGCGTCATGGGGCGCGGGCACCCGTGTCGGTCCGTCCGTGGTGGTGTCCACGGCGCGGACGTCAGACCAGGCCGGCCGACTTCAGCCAGGCCTTGGCGACGTCGAGCGGGTCCTTGTTCTCGAGCTGCACCTGGGTGTCCAGGTCGAGCAGGGTCGCCGTGTCCAGCTTGGCGGAGACCGCGTTGAGGGCGTCCACTCCCTTCTGGGAGAGCCCGCTCTTGTAGACGAGCGGCTGCACGTTCTCGTACCCGAAGAGGTTCTTCGGGTCCTGCAGGACGACGAACTTCTCCTTGGTGATGGTCGCGTCCGTGGTGAAGATGTCGGCCGCCTGCACGGTGTTCTTCTTCAGCGCCGCCTCGGTCAGCGGGCCGCCCGCGTCCAGCGCCTTGAAGGACTTGAACTCCACGCCGTAGACCGACTTCAGGCCGAGCAGGCCCTGCTGCCGGGTCTGGAACTCCGGGGAGCCGCCGATGACCAGGTCCTTGGCGATGGCCTTGAGGTCCGCGATGGAGGACTTCTCGGTGAGGTTGTACTTCTTCGCCGTGTCCTGGTTGACGGTGACGGAGTCCTTGTCCTGCGCGGGCGCCGGTTCCAGGAGCGTCAGCTTGGGGTCCAGCTTGGCGTTGATGGCGGCCGTGGTGGCGGCGACCGTCTTCGGGGCGGCGTTCTTGTCGAGGTAGGCCAGCAGCGCGCCGTTGTACTCGGGCAGGACGGTGATGGAGCCGTTCTTCAGCAGGCCGTAGGTGGTCTCGCGGCTGCCGATGTTGGGCTTGTAGGCGACCTTGACGCCCTTGGCCTTCAGGGCCTCGCCGTAGATGTCGGCGAGCAGGATGCTCTCGGAGAAGTTGTTGGAGCCGACGACGACCGTGCCGCCGTCCGCCTTGTCCTGCGCGAGCGGGTTCTTGTCCGTGCCGTTGGAGGACGAGGAACACCCCGCGAGCAGTGCCGCCGTGGCGGCGAGTGCGACGGCGGCCGCTCCGGGGAGTCTCCTGCTGGACGTGCTGGTGTTCGCGGTAGAAGTCACGGTTGCCGTTCCGGGCTCGGGTGTCGGGCAGGGCGGGGCAGAGCTGTGCGGGGTGCGGGCACCGCACGATGTCGATCCAATCCAGCAGGTTCTCGGTCAGTCAAGAGCATTCCGATCACCGATCGGCCTCGATCTGTTGCTGGTTGTGAACATTCCGTTGTGAAGGAATGACGCGCGGATGGAGGCGGAACCGGGCGTTCTTCGTAATGGATTCTTGACGTGGGGCCACAGAAAGCGGTCACCAAGAGGCGGTAGTCTCCCCGAAGTTGGCGACGGGCTGCAGTGTGGGCCGACAACGGCGTTCCGGGCCGCCTTGTGCCGTTTCACGCCGACCCCCGAGGGTCTCCCGTGCGCCCCCGGCCGATTCATGACGATCACGTGAAATCCCCGCGCCCGCAGACACCCCCGAAGGAGGCTCGGTGTCCACGAACGATGTGGACGCGCCGGCCCGTCCGGCGCCGCCCCCGGAGGGCGGCCCCCGCGGCTTCGCCGATCGGTGGCCGTTCAGGCGCAAGCTCGACGTCCTCGTCGGCGTACCGCTCGCCGTGGTCGCCGTGCTGCTCGCCTACCTGATCGCGGGACTGGTCGAGGAGTCGAGCGGCGCCGGGTCCGCGGCGCGGCTGGTCCGCGACAGCACGCAGGTGGCGCGGCTGGTCAACGAGGTGGAGGCGGAGCACCAGCAGGCCGTCCTGCTCTCCGTGCGCTACGAGGCGAAGGCGGGCGGCACGGCGTCCTCGCTGGCCGCCTACCGCAGGGCGCAGGCGGCGGTGGACTCCCAGGTGAAGAAGGTGCGCAGCGCCTTCGGCGACCGGCTCCCGGGCACCGAGGCGCAGGCACTCAAGGAGGTCGAGGGCCTCACCAGCCTGCGGCAGACCGTCGAGCAGGGCTACCTGCCCGCCGACAACATCGACCCCGCCTACACAGGCGCCGCCGACGGCCTGATCGACGGTCTCGGCCTGGACCGCGACGAGGCGCTCGCGTCCACGTTCACCGGCAACCTGCTGGACTCGCTGCTCCGCGCCGACGCGGCCCACAGCGCCTTCGAGACCGGGGTGTTCTCGGCGACGACCGGTGACTCCAACGCACTGCTGGAGTTCACCGGCGCGGTCGGCTCCTACGAGCTGTACACCTACCAGGCCGACCGGTTCGCACGGTTCGCCACCGACGAGCAGGCGGACGAGCTGTCCGGGATGGAACACACCGTCGCCCAGCGGGAGATCGCCCAGGCGTACGCGGAGCTCCAGGTGGACGCCGGCGGGCTGCAGGCGGGCACCCCGGCGCAGATCCGGCGGTCGTTCGCGGACGCGCTGAGCGACTACCCGGCCTACCCGCGGCAGGCCGAGAGCCGGCTGCGGATCACCACCTCGCTCATCGGCCAGATCGCCGACCGGGCCGATGACGCCGCCGACAGCGCCAAGTGGCGGGCGGGCCTGCTGCTGGGCCTCGCGCTGATCGGCTTCATCGTCTGGATCGCCCTGTCCGTGCTGGTGCGCCGCTCGGTGGTCCGGCCGGTGCAGGCCCTCACCGGCGCCGCCCGGGAGGTCGCCGACGTGGCCGGGCGGGAGCTGGCCCGGGTGGCCGACGACGACGCCGAGGACGCCGGGCGACCCCGGCTGCGGGAGGTGCCGGTCACCGCGCGGGACGAGATCGGCGACCTCGCCGAGGCGTTCAACCGGGTGCAGACCACCGCGGCGGCGCTGCTGGAGCGGCAGGTGCTCAGCCGGCGCAACGTCGCCGAGATGTTCGGCAACGTGGGACGGCGCGTCAGCAACCTGACCACCCGTCAGCTCGCGTTGATCGACGCGGTGGAGCGCGGCGAGACCGATCCCGCGCTGCTCGAACGGCTCTACTCCATCGACCACATCGCCGTACGACTGCGGCGCAACGCGGACAGTCTGATGCTGCTGGCCGGCATCCGCGAGACGGTCGTGGACGCCGGTCCCACCGCGCTCACCAACGTGGTGCGGGCGGCGCTCGGGCAGATCGAGGGCTTCCAGCGGGTGCGGCTGCGGGCCGAGTCCGAGGTCATGGTGGAGCCCGACGTCATCGGCGACCTGACGCTGATGGTCGCCGAACTCCTGGAGAACGCCGTGTCGTTCTCCCCCGCGGGCAGCCCCGTGGAGGTGACCGTACGGACGGGCGGCGAGGGCGCCGTCATCGACGTCATCGACCACGGCCTGGGCATGAGCGCCGAGCGGCTCGCCGAGGAGAACGCCCGCATGATCCACCGCGAGCGTCTGGACGTGGTGCCGACGAAGGTGCTGGGCCTGTTCGTGGTCGGCGCGCTGGCACGCCGCCGGAAGATCGGGGTGGTGCTGTCCCGCACCCCGGGCGGCGGCGTCACGGCGACCGTGGAGATCCCGTCCTCGCTGCTGCTGACGACGAGCCCGGTGGACCCACGGGAGGCGCCCGCCGCGCACGGGCCGACGACGGGCCCGGCGCCGGCCCGCCCGGCCGGCAAGGCCCGGTCCTCCGTCGCCGCGACACGACCGGGCACGGCAACGGCGGCGACCGCCGTGCGGGGGCCGGAGCCGGCCGCCGCCCCGTCCGGTCCCGCCGGCTCGCCGGCCGCCGAGGCCGGGGACGCACCGGCCGCCGGACGGTCCGCCGCCGAGGCCGACGGGTTCGCGGCCACCGGGCGGCCCGCCGCCCTCCCGGCCCGCGGCAGCGCCGAGGAACGGCCCGGAGCCCTGCCCCGGCGGATCCCCCGGCGCGAGGCGGAGCCCGCGGCCGGGGCGGCGGACACGGGCCCCGCCGACCGCGCGGAGCGGCACGACCGGGCGCACACCCCCGACCGCGCCGACGGCCCCCCGCTCCTCCCCCGCCCCCGTGCCGACGAACCCGGCGCGGGCTCCGGCGACTCCCCCCGCCCCCTGCGCCGACGCGTCCGCGGTGCGACCCTGCGGAGCACCGGCGTTGCGCAGACCGCCGCGACCCGGCAGGCCCCCCGGCCCGCCGACGCCGACCAGGTGCGCGCCGCGCTCGAGGAGTTCGAGGCCGCGGTGGAGCGTGCCCACCGTGACAGCGCCGCCCCGCACGCCACCGATCCTCACGACACGCACCACCAGAACCACCTCCCGGAAGGAGCGGAACAGTGAGTACGTCCACAGGTGATTCTCCGGCCGATCTGCAGGCCGCCGCAGCCGACTTCACCTGGCTGCTCAACCGTTTCGCGACCGAGACCGCGGGTGTCGTGGACGCCATCGCCGTCTCCTCCGACGGGCTGCTCATCGCCGTCTCCGAACTGCGCGAACACGCCGACTCCGAGCGGCTCGCCGCGATCGTCTCCGGCATCACCAGCCTGGCCGCCGGCGCCTCCGGCAACTACGGCCTGGGCGGCCTCAACAAGGTCATCATCGACCTGGAGGGCGGCCACGTCCTGGTCTCGGCGATCGGCAGCGGCGCCGTCCTCGGCGTGGTCACCGGCAAGGAGGCCAAGCTGGGCAACATCGCCTACGAGATGACCCTGTTCGCCAACCGCGCCGGCGCCGCCCTCAGCCCCCAGCTCGTGCTGGAACTGAAGAACAGCGTCGGCGCCGGCTCGACGGGGTGACCGGTCTCCGCCCGGCCGAGGAGGGCGGCGGCAACGACGGCGACCGGGAGCCCGTGGGCCCCGCCTCCGCCGTACGGCCGTTCCTGCTCACCGCCGGCCGGGTGGCGCCCACCGCGTCCGGCCGGCCGGTCCCGGTCGAGACCCAGGTGGTGGCCACCGCCGCGGGCCTCGAGGCCCTCGACCGGCTCTCGTTCGAACAACACGACATCGTCGCCGCCTGCCGCCGTCCGCAGTCCGTCGCGGAGATCGCGGCCCGGCTGCGGCTGCACCTCAACGTGGTCCGGGTGCTCGCCGAGGACCTGCGCGCCGAGGGGCACCTGACGGTGCACGTGCCGCACACCGACGTCACGCACGACGCATCCGTCCTGCGCAGGGTTATCGATGGCCTCCGCGCCATTCCCGACTCCCGGGGGGTACTCCGTGACACCGACTGAACCGGTCGCCGGCGGCACGGTCGCGCGGACCGCCGTACGTCCGCCGCTGCCGGTCAAGATGGTGATCGCGGGCGGCTTCGGGGTGGGCAAGACCACCGCGGTCGGCTCGATCTCCGAGATCGAGCCGCTGACCACCGAAGCCGCCATCACCGAGGTCGCGGCGGGCGTGGACGACCTCACCCACACCCCGCGCAAGACCACCACCACGGTCGCGATGGACTTCGGCTGCATCACCATCGACCCGACCCTGAAGCTGTACCTGTTCGGCACGCCCGGGCAGGAACGGTTCGGCTTCATGTGGGACGACATCGTGGAGGGCGCGGTCGGCGGGCTCGTCATCGTCGACACCCGCCGCCTCGACGACTGCTACGCGGCCGTGGACTACTTCGAGCACAAGGAGATCCCGTTCGCGGTCGCCCTCAACGCCTTCGACGGGAAGGTGGAGTACGACGTCCAGCAGGTCCGCTGGGCCCTCGACGTCTCCGACCACGTCCCGGTCGTCGTGTTCGACGCCCGCGAGCGCGGCTCGGTCCGCGACGCGCTGCTCGTCGTGCTGGAGCTGGCGCTGGCCCGTTCGGAGGGATGACGCCCATGGCGCGGGCCCGGGGAGCCACACGTTCCCCGGGCCCGCGCGTGCCGTTCAGGCGCTTCTGCGCACTCCCGGCGACACCACCGTCCGCGACACCGCCCAGAACACCGTGAGCGTGGCGAGCGCCAGCACGGCGACCAGGGTGGCCCCGCCCACGACCTTCTCGTAGTCGCGCTGGTAGAGCCCGTCCACGATGTAGCGGCCGAGCCCGCCGAGACTGACGTACGCGGCGATGGTGGCCGTCGAGACGATCTGGATGGCCGCCGAGCGCAGGCCGCTGAGGATGAGCGGCAGCGCGACGGGCACCTCGACCTGGAAGAGGATCCTGGGCTCGCTCATGCCCATGCCCCGCGCGGCGTCCACCGGGGACGGGTCGACGGAACGCACGGCCTCGTACGTGGTCACCAGGATCGGCGGCACGGCCAGCACCACCAGCGGGATCATGACCGGCAGCAGCCCGAGGCCGAGCAGCACGAACATCAGGACCAGCAGACCGAAGCTGGGCAGTGCGCGGGCGGCGGTGGCGACGAACGCGAGGACGTTGCCGCCGCGCCCGGTGTGGCCGGTGAGCAGGCCCACCGGCAGTCCGATGGCGGCGGCGACGGCGAGCGCCGTCAGGGAGTACTGGACGTGTTCGAGCAGGCGTTGCGGGATGCCGTCGTAGCCGTGCCAGTGGGCGCTGTCGCTGAAGAAGGCGTTGACGAAGTTCAGGACGTTCACCGGGCCACGTCCTCGAGGGCGAGTGCGGACGGTTCGGGCCGTGCGGCGGCCTTCCGCTTCCTGCCGGTGCCGGGTGGCATCCACGGCGTCACCAGCACGCGTACCAGCACGAGGAGGGCGTCCACGAGGATCGCGAGGACGGCCGTGGTGACCACGGAGTTCACCGCGAGAACGGGCCGGTGGTAGAACATCGCGTCGGCGAGGAGGTTCCCGAGCGCGCCCTGGTTGCCGATGAGGGCGCCCACGCTGACCAGTGAGATGCTCGAGACGGTCGCGACCCTGAGGCCGGCCAGGATGGCGGGCGCGGCGATCGGCAACTGCACCTGGAGGTAACGCCGTACGGGCCCGATGCCCATGGCGGTGGCCGCCGCCAGCGTCTCCTGCGGCACCGAGCGGACGCCGTCCACGATCGCGGGGACCAGGACCACCAGGCTGTACACGGCCAGCGGGATCATCACGGTGAGCTCGCTCTGGCCGGTGTAGTCGATGAGCACGACGAAGAACGCCAGCGACGGGACGGCGTACAGGACCGTCGTCACCCCGAGGACGGGCGGGTAGAGCCAGCGGAACCGCACGCACAACTGGGCGATCGGCAGGGCGGCGACCAGGCCGGCGAGCACCGGCAGCAGGGACTCCCGCAGGTGCAGCCCGATCAGGCCCAGCCAGCTGTGCTGGAGGTCGCTCGGGATGTCGAAGAACCCGTTCATCCGGCGACCTTCGTCTCGCTCAGGCCCGCGGCGTGGGCGCTGCGGATCGCCTCGCCGATGGCCGCCTGCGAGACCACGCCGACCACCCGGCCGGCGTCGTCCACGGCGACGGCCCACCCGGTCGGCGAGAGCACGGCGCCGTCGAGCGCGGCCCGCAGCGAGTCCTTGCCGTGGGCGAACGGCCGCCCGTACGGCAGCAGTCGCTCCGGCGCGATGTCCCCGGCGGTCAGGTCCCCCGCCTCGCTCCAGCCGAGGGGTCTGCCGTCGAGGTCGGTGACCAGCAGGTACGGCACCTCGGGTGTGACCCGGGAGGCGATCTGCTCGGCGGTGGAGTCGACGGCGACGACGGGGGTCTTGTGCAGCTCCAGCGTCTCGGAGGTGAAGAACGACAGCCGCCGGATGCCCCGGTCCGCGCCGAGGAAGTCCTCCACGAACGCGTCGGCGGGGGACGACAGCAGTTCGGCGGGCGGCGCGAACTGGGCGAGCCGCCCGCCGGTGCGCAGAACGGCGACCATGGTGCCGAGCCGGATCGCCTCGTCGATGTCATGGGTGACGAAGACGATGGTCTTGCCCAACTCGTCCTGGATCCGGAGCAGTTCCTCCTGCAGGCCCTTGCGCACGATCGGGTCGACGGCGGAGAACGGCTCGTCCATCAGCAGCACCGGCGGGTCGGCGGCGAGCGCCCGGGCCACGCCGACGCGCTGCTGCTGTCCTCCGGAGAGCTGGTACGGGTACCGCTTGGCGAGGGAGGCGTCGAGCCCGACGCGTTCCATCAGCTCCCGGGCCCGGGAGCGGGCACGGTCCTTGCTCCAGCCGAGCAGCCGGGGCACGGTGGCGATGTTGTCGACGATGGTGCGGTGCGGGAAGAGCCCGGCGTTCTGGATCACGTACCCCATGGACCGGCGCAGGACGTCGACCGGCTGCTCGCCGATGTCGACGCCGTCGAGGGTGATCGTGCCCTCGCTCGGCTCGACCATCCGGTTGATCATGCGCAGGGTCGTGGTCTTGCCGCAGCCCGAGGGGCCGACGAGGACGGTGATCGCGTGGTCGGGTATCTCCAGAGACAGCCTGTCGACCGCCACCGTGCCGTCCGGATACCGCTTCGTGACTGAATCTATCCGTATCAAAACGCCGAATGCCCTTCGGATGTGGCAGGAGCGGCCTCAGGGGTCCTTGCACTGTGCCCGCCCGGGTCGGGCGCTCATCGTGCGAGGACCCCTCGACCCGGCCGATGTCGCACGGGCCGTTGCGGGGAGAGTGTAGACGGCGTGTGTTGCGGCACCATGGCGGGCGAGGTGCCCCCGGGCGTGCGTCCAGGACTTGCCGGTTTGCGCAATTCGGCAGGCGAGGGAGAACATGACCGGCATGCCGCTGAACGAGACGGCCGTGACGACGGCGAGCCTGCCGGAGCTCACCACGGGACGGCTGCTGTCCTCGTGGCACCTCGACGTCCCGGCGCTCCTCCTCGTCCTCCTCCTCGCCACGCTGTACGGCTGGGGCGTGTTCACGCTCAGGCGCCGGGGCGACCACTGGCCGACGGCCCGTACCGCGACCTTCGCGCTGCTCGGCCTCGGCACGCTCGTCGTGGCGACGATGTCCGCGCTCGCGGTCTACGACCGCACGCTGTTCTGGCCCGCCGCGGTGCAGAACGTCCTGCTCGACCTGATCGCGCCGCTCGGCCTGGCGCTGGGCGACCCGCTGCACCTGGCGGTCCGCGCGCTGCCCGAGCGGGGCGCGGGGCGCGTGCGGCGGGCGATGACCGGACGGGTGGTGCGGCTGCTCACCTTCCCTCTGGTCAGCACGGCCCTGGTGCTCGCCACCGAACTGACGGTGTACTTCACCCCGTACTTCGCGACCGCGCTGCGCCTCGGCTGGCTGCACGAGCTGATGTATCTGCACCTGCTGCTCGCCGGGACCCTGTTCGTCGTGCCGGTCCTCACCCACGAGGGGGCGCTGCCCGCCTGGTGCACCCACCCGGTGCGCGCGGCGCTGGTGTTCCTCGACGGGATCGTCGACGCCGTACCGGGGATCGTGGTGATGACCCACGGCACGCTGATCGCCGGGGCGTGGTACCTGCACCACGCCCCGCCGTGGGATCCGGACGTGCGCCACGACCAGCAGCTCGGCGGGGGAGCGATGATCAGCATCGCGGAGCTGGTGGCGCTGCCCTTCCTGCTCGCGATCCTGGTGCAGTGGGCGCGCGCCGAACGCGCCCAGACCGTCGCGCTGGACCGCCGCCTGGAGACGGAGCTGGTCCCCGCCGCCCCCGCCCCCGGGCAGACCGCCGACGAGGACCGCGTACGCCCGTGGTGGGAGACCGAGGACAACGAGGTGGCCCAGCGCATCCGCCGGCAGCGGAACTGACGTCCGGGGCGACGCCCGCACGGCCGCCCGGGGCGCGCCGCCGCCGTCCGGCCATCGGGCGACACGACCGGATTGTTGGCGAACCCTTACCGGTGCCTTCCCGGTCGTGGATCTTCCGCCCCGTACCGTTGCGGTGGTGCGGCACCCGTCAGCGGCCGCCCTTTCGACCAGGTGGGAGTGTGGATGAGGACCGGTCGCCGGGCCGTGCTGGCCGCCATGGCCGGAAGCGTGCTCGCCGGATGCGCGGGCCCGGGGAGCGCGACGGGCGGCGGGACGCCCACGTCCGGCCGGCCCACGTCCCGCCCGCCCACGTCCGGCCCGCCCGCGGCGGCCGCACCGAACGCCACGGCCGCCCCGACGTCCGCCGCGCCCTCGGCGACGGCTCCTGCGGTCACCCGCGCCGAGATCGTGGCCCGTTACGGACACGCCGTCCCGCACACCTGGGGCTTCCGGGCGCCCGGGGTGGTGCACGCGCTGCCGGACGGGGCACGGGAGATCGCGCTGACCTTCGACGCCTGCGGCGGCCCGGGCGGCAGCGGCTACGACAAGGCGCTGATCGACTTCCTGCGCAGGCGGGAGGTACCGGCGACCCTCTTCATCAACTCCCGCTGGATCGACGCCAACCCGGCCCTCTTCCGCAAGCTGGCCGCCGAGCCGCTGTTCGAGATCGCCAACCACGGCACCCGGCACCGTCCGCTGTCGGTCACCGGGCGCTCCGCGTACGGCATCCCGGGCACCCGCGACGCCGGAGAGGTGTACGACGAGATCGCCGGCAACCGGGCCGAGCTGACCCGGCTGCTGGGCGCCCCGCCGCGCTTCTTCCGGTCCGGCACCGCGTACTGCGACGACGTCGCCGCGCGGATCGTCACCGACCTCGGGGAACGCTTCGCGAGCTTCTCCGTCAACGGTGACGGCGGCGCCACCTTCACCCCCGAGCAGGTGCGCACCACCGTCGCGGCGGCGCCCGGCGGCTCCATCGTCATCTGCCACATGAACCACCCCGAGGGCGGCACCGCCCGGGGCATCGCCGCCGCCGTACCGCGGCTCCTGGCGCGCGGTCACACCTTCGTCCGCCTGTCGGACGCGTCGGCCTGACGGGGCGTCGGGTCCCGAAGGCGCCCCCTCACACCACCGAGGCGATCAACTGGTCGATCAGGGCGATCAGGACGTCCCGGCACGACTCGCGCTCGCGGGCGTCGCACAGCAGCACCTGGACGTGCTCGGGCAGGGCCAGGGCGTCCCGGATCTCCTCGGGCGGGTACGGGTGCCGCCCGTAGAAGCCGTTGACGGCGACGACGAAGGGGATGCCGCGGCGTTCGAAGAAGTCGATGGCGGCGAAGCTGGACTCCGGGCGGCGGACGTCGATCAGGACGACGGCGCCGAGTGCGCCGATCGCCAGGTCGTTCCACATGAACCAGAACCGCTGCTGACCGGGCGTGCCGAAGAGATACAGCACGAGGTCCCGGCCGATCGTGATGCGGCCGAAGTCCAGGGCCACGGTGGTGGCGCGCTTCTCCTCGATGCCGACGAGGTCGTCGACGCCCAGACCGGCCATGGTCAGGGGTTCCTCGGTGCGCAGCGGGACGATCTCGCTGACCGACCCGACCATGGTGGTCTTGCCGACGCCGAAGCCCCCGGCGATCAGGATCTTCACCGTGTCCGGGGCCGACGCCGGACCGGTGGCGGTGTCAGAGCCGGCCAAGGCCGTCCCTCACTTTCTGCAGCAGTTGAAGGTCCGGAGTGCGGGAAACGGGGTGCGGCGGGCGGATCGTGATCCGGCCCGCCTCCAGCAGATCGCACAGCATGATCACGACCACACTCACCGGCAGGTCGAGAAGGGCGGCGAGCTCCGCCACGGCGATCGGCTCGGCGCACCGCTTCAGGATCCGCGCGTGCTCGGGCTGGAGCCGGGGCGCCCACGCCGGCGGCGGCTCCACCGCCGTCACCGTGGTGATGAGGGTGAAGTCGGCGCGGCTGGGCCGGGTCCGTCCGCCGGTCAGCGTGAACGGCCTGACCAGCCGGCCCGCCGCGTCGCCTCCGCTCACCTCACTCGCCGCTGTCCGAGGCGCCGACACCCGCGCGCGGGGCGGCACTCAGGTGCTCGCCGATCTTCTTCACCAGCATGTTCATCTGGTACGCCACGACACCCACGTCGGCGCCCGGGCCGGTGAGGACGGCGAGATGGGCGCCGGGCCCGGCCTGGGTGAGGATCAGGTAGCTGTGGGCCATCTCGATGAGCGCCTGACGCACGGGACCGCCGCGGAAGTCCATGCTGACGCCCCTGCTGAGGCTCATCAGGCCGGACGCGGTCGCCGCGAGGCGTTCGGCGTCGTCGCGGACGAAACCGGTGGAGTGGCTGACGACCAGTCCGTCCTCGGAGAGCACCACCGCGTGGGCGACGCCGGCGACCCGGTCCACGAGTCCGGTGAGCAACTGGTCGAGCTGGCTGTGCGTGGCAGGGGTGGAGCGTGTCATGTCGGTGTCCTTCACGAGCGGTCGGCGAGCGGTGTGGACGGTGGGGCGGCACCGGACGTGTCCGGTACGGCGGGCTGGTCCAGTTCGTTCTGCCCCTGCGCGTCGTCGTCACGCGCCCGGAGCGTGCCGCGCTGGAAGCCGGCGAGTGAGGAGGCGGCGCGTTCCGCGGTGAACTCGTCCAGCACGCCGTCCTCCTCGCCGGGCGGGGCGTCCTCCAGCAGTTCGGCGACCAGGCTGGTCTGCGGCACCCGGCGCGGCAGCGGGGGAAGCCCGCCCGCGAGAGCGGCCTCATGGGACCGCGCGGCTCCACGGGGGTGCCCCGTGCCTTCGCTGCGGGTGGGCTCCGGGTGCCGGGCGCCGGCGGCGGGAGCGGCCCCGGTGGTGCGGGCCGGGCGGGCGGACCGGGGCTGCCGGGCGGGCTCCGCGTCAGGTGCCCGTGGGGAGTCGGGGGCCTCGCGCACCACGATGTCGTGCGGGACCAGCACGATCGCCGTGGTCCCGCCGTACGGCGAGGGGCGCAGCGTCACGGCGATGCCGTGCCGGGTGGCGAGGCGCGCGATCACGAACATGCCGAGCCGGAGGTCGTCGGCGAGAGCCACCACGTCGAACTGCGGCGCCACCGCCAACTGGGCGTTGAGCTGGGCGTAGTCCTCCTCGGGCAGGCCGAGTCCACGGTCCTCGATCTCGATGGCGAGGCCCTTGGCGACCAGCGTGGCCCGCACCTGGACGGGGCTCGGGGCGGGCGAGTACACGGTCGCGTTGTCGATGAGTTCGGCCAGCAGGTGGATGACGTCGGCCACCGCGGGCGGGGACACGTACAGGTCCTCGTCGGTGTGCACCTCCACCCGCTGGTACTCGGCGACCTCGCCGACGGCGCTGCGCAGGATGTCGATCAGCGCGACCGGTTCGGTCCAGGTGCGCCGGGGCTGCTCGCCGCTGATGATGACGAGGTTCTCCTCGTAGCGGCGCAACTGGCTGGCGGTGGAGTCCAGTTCGTACAGCCCCTTGAGGACGTCCGGGTCCTGGTGCTGTCTCTCCAGCGCGTCCAGCTTGGTGAGCTGCAGGTTGACCAGGTTCTGGCTCTGCCGGGCGATGCCGAGGATCACCTTCTGGAAGCCGCGCCGGGTCTCGGCGAGTTCGACGGCGGTGTGGACGGCGGTGCGCTGGGCGGTGTTGAACGCCTGGGCGACCTGGCCCAGTTCGTCGCGTCCGTAGTCGAGCGGCGGTGTCGCGGACTCCACGTCGACCTTCTCGCCCCGCTCGAGGCGGGCCACCACGTCGGGCAGCCGCTCCTCGGCCAGCGAGAGCGTGGCGAGCCGGAGCCCGCGCAGCCGCCGGGACAGGGAGCGGGTGATCCGCCAGGACATGCCGACGCACAGCAGGAGGGCGGCGAGCCCTCCCGCGCTCAGCGAGCCGGCCTTGATCAGCAGGCCGTGCGAGGTGGCGGCGCTGCGGTCGAGCAGGTCCGCAGTCTGTTCCCGGATCAGCGCCGAGTACCGGTCGGCGAGCGTGTTCATCGCCGTGCTCCACCGCTGCCGGGCATCCGGCAGCACGACCCCGCGGCCGCCGGGCGCCGGCCGGGCCGCGAGCACCTGGTCCTCGACGTTCTGCAGGGTCCCCCACTCGGCCGACTGCAGGATCCGTTCGGTCTGTGTCTTCATGCTGCCCTGGAGCGAGGGCAGGATCTGGTCCTCGACGAGCCAGCGGCGGGCGTGGACCAGTTGCATGAGCCGGTCCCAGGACGCGTCGTCCATGTGACGCGACGGCCAGGCCAGGGTGAGCTCCGCGTCCTCCTGGGAGGCCAGCTCCGCGGCGTGCTCCAGCGCGACCAGCGGACCGGCCTGCGAGGTGAGGTCTCCGTCGTCGACCTGGGACAGCTCCTGGAAGGCCTGGATCTGCCGGCCGATGATCGCGGTGTACTGGTCCAGCGCCTGCTGGGCGGTGATGTCGGTGGGACGGTCCACCTGGCCGCGGTAGTACTCCAGGCTGCCCACCGACGCGACGACGGAGTACATCGGGTCCTTGATGCGGGAGGGGGCCCGCTTGATGGCGTCGGCCTGCCCGGTGAGCTGCGCCACCGCCGCGTCCGTCGCCCTGCGCTGCGCGTCCAGGGCGGCCCGGGAGCCGTGCGGGGAGGCCAGCCATGCCGCGGAAAGCTGCCGCTCCCGCTGCAGGGCGAGCGCCGCTTCGGTGCCCATGGCGCCGGTGGACCTGCTCAGCCCCGTCTGTGCGCGCAGCCGCAGCCCCTCCGAGAACATCTGGGTCGTCGTCACGGCCCAGACGGCGGCGAGCGTGACGCTGGGGACCAGGGCCAGCAGGATCAGGGAGAGGCGTATGGAGCCGAGACGGCGCCGGGTGGGTGTCGGTGTCCGTCGAGACATCGTCGTCCTAGAGCGGTACGGGGGATTGCGGGAGGGGGACGGACGCGGGGGGTGAGTGCGTGTCCGGTGCGGCACAGGGGGTGCGCAGGATGTTATCCGTACGTGTGAGCTCGCGCACCGACGGCGACGGAATCGTTTTGGCGGGTCCCGGGTCGAGGTGTGCGCTCAACGGGTGCCGCCGGCCGCGAACTTCGCCACCGAGGCGATGTTCGCCTTCGTCACGAACGCGGGACCGGTGAGCACCGGGGCGGTGCCGCCGCCGCTGACGTTGCCGTTGGTCTTGTACAGCCACAGCGCGTCCACGGCGAGATAGCCCTGCAGATACGGTTGCTGGTCCACGGCGAACTGCACGTCCCCGTTCTGCACGGCCTTGACCAGGTCGGTGTTGAGGTCGAAGGTGGCGACCCGCGCCTTGCTGCCCGCCTGCTGCACGGACTTGACCGCGGCGAGCGCGAACTGTGCGCCCAGCGTGACCACTTCGTCGATGGTCGGGTCCTGCCGCAACTGGGCGGCGATGGCGCCGGTCACCGCGTCCGTGTCGGTGCCGTCCACGTAGAGCAGGTCGGTCTGGCCGCCGAAGGCCTTCTTCACTCCCGCGCAGCGCGCCTCCAGGGCGACGTTGCCGCGCTCGTGGATGACGCAGAGGGCGTGCTTGGCGCGCAGGTCGTCCAGCTTGTCGCCGACGGCGCGGCCCGCGACGCTCTCGTCCTGGCCGAAGTACTCCAGGACGTCCTCCGAACGCCAGGCGTCGATGCCGGAGTTGAGCCCGACGACCGGTATGCCCGCCGCCCTGGCGTCGGCGATCGCCCCCTTCATCGCGTCCGGCTTGGCCAGCGTCAGCGCGATGCCGTCGACCCGGTCCTTGACGGCGTCACGCACCAACTCGGCCTGCCCGGCGGGGTCCGGGTCACTCGCGTACGTCAACTCGGCGCCGTCCTTGGCCGCGGCCGCCTCGGCACCCTTGCGCACCAGTTGCCAGAAGGCGTCGCCCTTGTCTCCGTGGGTGACCAGGGCGACCTTGAGCCGGCCGGGGCCGGACGCCTTGGCGTCGGAGCCGGAACCGCCGGAACCGGAGCAGCCGGCCAGCAGCAGGCAGGCGGCGACAGCGGCGGTCAGGACGGTGCCGAGCGGGGTTCTGCGGGACCTGCGCGGAGAGGGAGGGGTCTTCATGGGGGTGCGGCACCTCGCTGTGCGGCCGAGCCGGAGGCCGGCGGTCGTACGGGAACAGCGCAGCGAGCCGGGGGCGTACCGGCTCGGCGGCTCGCGCTGAGCCGGAGCCAATCGCGGGTGACCGCCCGTGGTCAAGTGAGCGACCCCCGGTAATCGGCTGTTGCTGCCGCATTGTGATGATCTCCGCGACGCCGGGGCCCCGACACCCGCGCCCGGCGGCCCTCGGCCGACGGCGGCTTCCGCGGCGGGGCCTTCCCGGCGAGGACGACTGCCTGTAGCTTTTGCCCTAATAAGGGCGATAAGCACCATTGCGTTGTGCCATGTCGTCGCCCCGATCACGGTCGTGCCAGGAGGCCGGGGTGTACCGTCCGCGTGAGTGGCCGCAAGGGCGTCCGTCATGACACGGCACCCACGCCAGTCGAGCCCCCGTGACCTGCGGTTGCTGCTGCGCGACGAGCTGGGCCGGATCGACGAGCAGTTGCGCGGCCTGCTCGCGGCCATGGACCGGTTGCAGGGCCTGCTGGACGCCGTGGTGGCCATCAGCCGGGAGGTGGAGCTGCCCGGGGTGCTGAACCGCATCGTCACCACGGCCATGGACCTGGTGGGCGCCCGCTACGGGGCGCTCGGAGTGCTCGACGAGTCCGGGCAGTCCCTGACGGAGTTCATCCCCGTCGGCCTGTCCGAGCAGGAGTACGCGGCCCTGGCCGAGGTCGGCCTCCCCGAGGGCCGGGGCGTCCTCGGGGAGCTGATCAGCCACCCCGCACCCCTGCGCGTCGACGACATCCGCTCGCATCCGTCCTCCGTCGGCTTTCCGCCGGGCCACCCCCACCTGCACTCCCTGCTCGGCGTGGCCATCAGCGTGCGCGGCGCGATCTACGGCGACCTGTACCTGTCCGAGCGGCGCGACGGACGGCCCTTCGACGTCCACGACGAGAACATCGTCGTCGCCCTGGCCGGCGCCGCCGGCATCGCGATCGAGAACGTCCGCCTGTTCGAGCAGGTGCGCACCGCGTCCGAGCAGTTCCAGCGGCTTCTGCTGCCGGCCCTGCCCGATCTGCGGCCGTTCACCGCCGCCGCCATCTACCGGCCCGCCGCCGAACCCAGCCGGCTCGGCGGCGACTGGTACGACGCCATCCTGCTGCCCGACGGCGCGGTGGCGGCCGTCATCGGCGACGTGGTGGGCCACGATCTGGAGGCCGCGGCCGCCATGGCCTCCACCCGCAACATGCTGCGCGCCCTGCTCTTCGACCGGTGCACTCCGCCGAGTGCGATCCTCGCCCAGCTCGACCGCACCCTCCAGGGCATCACCCAGACCCCCGTCACCACCACGAGCCTGACGCGCATCGAACCCGACGGGCAGGGGTGGCGGCTGCACTGGAGCGCCGCGGGCCACGTCCCGCCCCTGGTCATCGCTCCCGGCCGAAGAGCGGAGTACCTGTTCGCCGAACCCGGGCTGCCCCTCGGGGTCGACACCGAGCAGGCCCGCCCCGACCATGTCCACCCCCTGCCCCCGGGCAGCACCGTCGTGCTGTTCACCGACGGCCTGGTCGAACACCCCAGCCACCCGATCGACGCGTGTCTGGACCAACTCGCCGATCTCGCCACCGCCCACGCCGGACTGCCCCTGGAGGACTTCGTCCGGACCCTCGCCGACCGCGGCCCGAGCGACGGCCACGACGACATGGCCATCCTCGCCCTGCGCGCCCCGCCCGCCCCCTGACCCCGCAGGGCCTGCGCCCCGCTTGGTGGATTCCGAGCGGCCGACGGACCATGGAGTACGGGGTCCGAGCCGATGGGGAGACTCCCGATGTCCGTCGCGCGGCAGGAAAGGCTCCGGCGCGGTGGCGTGACCGCCCTGGAGATCTGCGTCATCGCCGCGCTGTACTACGCCTCGGGCAGGCTGGGGCTGCTCCAGCAACTGGTGCGCGGCCAGGTCACCCCGCTGTGGCCGCCGACCGGGATCGCGCTCGCCGGGCTGCTGTTCTTCGGGCCCCGGGTGTGGCCGGGGATCACACTCGGCGCGTTCCTGATCAACATCTCTCTCGGACCCTCGGTCCCCGCCGTCCTCGCGATCGCGGCCGGGAACACGCTCGCGCCCCTGTGCTCCTACGCACTGCTGCGCCGCGCCGGGTTCCGCACCGAGATGGACCGGCTGCGGGACGCGCTGGCGCTGGTGTTTCTCGGGGCCTTCACCGGCATGCTGGTCAGCGCCACGGTGGGCTGCTGCACCCTGCTCCTGGCCGGTGCGCTGTCCACCGGCGCGTTCTGGCCGACGTGGTCGGTGTGGTGGACCGGCGACGCGATGGGGGTGCTGCTGGTCACGCCGGTCCTGCTGGTCCTGCGCTCCGCACACCGGCCGAGGGACGTGCCGCTGTCCCGGTGGGCGGAGGGCTGGCTGCTCCTGGCGACCACCATCGGCGTCGGGTTCCTCGAGGCCAGTCGCGTACCGCTGCTCTTCCTCGGGCTGCCGGTGCTGATCTGGGCGGCCTTCCGCTTCCAGCGGGCCGCGGCCGCTCCCTGCGCACTGGCGGTGTCGACGTTCGCCATCCTCGCCGCGGCCCGGCGAACGGGCCCGTTCGCCGGGCACGACCTGCTCATCGCCATGATCACGCTGCAGGCGTTCAACGGCTCGGTCGCGCTGACGGCGCTGCTGCTCAGCGCGACGATCAGCGAGCACCGGCAGAACCGGAAGGAAATCGAGCAGGCATGCCGCCAGCTCGCCGGCATGGTCGCGAGAATCACCCACGAGGAGACGCCGAACACGACGCGGCCCGAGAGCGAGCACGACCACGACGAGGACACCGGCCACCCCCACGACCACGACATCCCTTCCGCGGCCGACCCCGAAGGGGGGCACCGCCGCGCCCACCGCCCCCGCTCCCCTTGACCGCGAGCCGGTCGCGTGCCACCCGAAAGCCGAAACCGGACCGGTCGACCGTGGCCACCCGGAACGCCGACGACGCGCCTCGCCTCCCCACCTCGGACGAGCTGGAGCTGCGGCCGACCACGCTCGCCGAGCAGGCATCGGTGGCCGCGCCGCATGAAGACTCAGCGCCGGCACAGCCCGCTCCCGCACGACCCACTGCCTTCCGCGCGGTCGACCGTGCACACCCCTGGCGTGCACGGAAAAACCGGGTGGGATCACCGCGCTGAGGGCTCTATGGTCTGGGAACCGGGATCGCGCGGTCCCGGCAGGCTGCGGCGCCGTGGCAGAGCGGCCCATTGCAGTCGTCGTGCGGAAGGCCCTCCGCACGACGACTGATGAGGCCCGGGCGGGCCTGTCCGTCCTCGTCCACGGGTTCGAATCCCGTCGGCGCCCGCAGCCGCGCCTGAACTAGGCGATGGTGTTGAACTTGGTGCCCTCGCCCGCGTAGAGGTTGGTCGTCAGCCGGCTGAACACGGCCGTCGTCGAGCCGGTCGAGCGGTAGACGTACGTGCCGTTCGGACCGTAGGCGATCAGGTCGGGGCGGCCGTCGGCGGTGACGTCGCCGGCGCCGACGAGGTGGGAGAAGGCGTTCCAGCCGGAACCGATCCTGACGCGGGGGCTGAAGCCGCCGGTGCCGTTGCCCTGGTAGAGCCAGAGGACGCCCGAGGTGTCACGGGCGACGAGGTCGCCGGCCGTGGTGCCCGCGATGTTGCCGACGGCGGTGATCTGGTTGTAGATCTGCCAGCCGGTGCCGATCTTGACGCGGCTCGCGAAGGGGGCGGACGAGCTGCCGGTGCCCTTGTAGAGCCACAGGACGCCGGAGGCGTCGGTGGCCAGGAGGTCGGATCGGCCGTCTCCGGTGAGGTCGCTGCCACCGGTGATCTTCTTGTAGATCTGCCAGCCGGTGCCGATCTTGAGGCGGCTCGCGAAAGTGCCGTCGCCCTTGCCCAGGTACATCCAGAGGACGCCCGAGGTGTCGCGGGCGACGAGGTCACCCGTCGAGGTGCCGGCGAGGTTCCCCACGGCCTGGATCTGGTTGTAGATCTGCCAACCGGTACCGACCCTCGTCCGCTTGGCCGTGGTCACCTGGCTGCCCGACGGCCAGTCGAAGAGGTCGTCCCGCCACAGCACACCCGAGGCGTCCCGCGCGAGGACGTCCGTCGAACCGTTGTCGTCGAAGTCGTGCGGGTTGGCCTGGCGCGAGACCTGGAAGCTCCCCTGGGCGGTCGCCGGGGCGCCGACGCCGTCGGTCGGGGTGGCGGTGATCTGCCAGGTGTAGGCGCCGTTCGGGGCGCTGATGCCCTCCAGGACGCCGTCCCAGGCGAAGGCGAAGCGGCTGTCGGAGACCGGCTGGGACAGGCGCTTGGTGAGCTTCTTGCCGGTGGCCGTGTGCGTGAGCGTGAGGTCCACGGTGGCGTTCGCGCGGGACAGGGTCCACTCCATGGGGACCGTGGTGCCCGGCTTCTCCAGGCTCACCGCGGTGGGGACCTTCGACTCGGTCACCCTGACGGGCATGACCCGGCCCGTGTCCGCCACGAGCGTGGCGCTCGGGAGGCCGTCGTTCCCCTCCCAGATCCGGAACAGCCCGTCGGCGTCGGCCGTTGTGCCGCGCACGAGCAGGCCGCCGTCCGGCGCGTGGGCCACGCTGGAGAAGTCCTCCAGGAGTTTGTACGGCGCGGCGGTGGAGTCGGTGACGCTCCGGGCGTACAGCGGGCTCTGCGTCTCGTCGCCGGCCTTGCCCGGGAGCCCGTAGAGCAGCGTGTCCCTGGTGATGCCGACGATGACGGCGCCGCTCATGGAGCTGTCCATGGCGAACCTCTGGTGGACGTACGTCCCGTCCACGACGAGTTCGGTGACCCCGGACCGGTAGTCGACCCACGCCTCGTAGTCGGCGGTGTAGGCGCCCGTCGAGGCCTGGGTCCACTGGGGGATGTTCCGCCTGCTGCCCGACTCGATCGTCGCGTCGCTGTCGACGGTCGTGCGCGTCTCCCAGTACTCGGTGGAGAAGGTCGTCGAGTTCGGGAAGACCCGGTTGCTGCTCAGGACGAGCATGACGCTGCTGGTGGAGGCGACGACCTTGAAGTCCATGCTGTAGGAGTTGGACGAGCGCTTCGTCTTCTTGGTGACCCCGTCGACCTGGGTGAGCTGCCACAGCTCGTTGTAGCCCCCGCTGCCTGTCGGGACCTTCACGAAAAGGTTGTCGCCGACGACGCCGACGAGCTTCGCGCCGGGCTTGAACTCGGACGCGAGGTCGTAGGACGCGGACCAGGTGGCGCCTTCCCTCATGTCCCGCAGGAAGACCATGCTGCCGCCGTCGCTGGTCACGACGAAGTCGGAGTTGCTGTCGTAGCCCGTGGTGCCCGTGCTGATCGGCAGCACCGAGCCGTCGGCGTACTTGTGCCACTCCAGGACCTTGTTGCCGGAGTCGTCCGTCCGGGACGTGAGGTATCCGGTGTCGCCGGTGCTGACGATTTCGGCACCGAGGGGCAGATTCGCCTCGCCGGTGGCGGCGGCGGTGGCCCCGGTCACGGCGGCGGGAGCGGCCACGGCCCCGGGCGAGGCCAGGACACCGGCACCGACCGTCACGGCGAGAACGGTGGCGACGGAGGCGCCGAGACGGCGTCGGGTGGTACGTGGGGAAGCCAAGGAAGTCCTTCCTGATGAGCCGAGCGGCACGCACATCCGTGCGTGCCGCTCGATCAGACCTGGGAAGGGGGACGGTGGTTGTAAGAAACTCTTAACTTTTTCTGGGACAACGGGCGGACCGGGCGCCCAGGGCAAGCCTCCTCTGCGGGAGGAACCGATCACCTAGGCTGGTGCGGTGACTGGTGAGCAGCAGCGGGTGCAGCCGTCGGGAGTGTGGGCCACGGCGGTGGGGGTGGCCAGGGTGCGGGCGCTGGAGACCGAGCGGGAGAACCCGCTGTTCCGCGACCCACTGGCACAGGCCTTCGCCGCCGCCGGCGGCCTGTGGCCCTCCTCGCCGCCGCTGCCCGATGACGAGGCCGCGCGACGCCGTCGGCTGGCCGTGTCGTTCTCCATCGTCATCAGGACGAAGTTCCTCGACGACCTGTTGCAGCAGGCCTCCGCGTCCGGGGTCCGGCAGGTCGTGCTGCTCGGCGCCGGCATGGACAGCCGGGCCTTCCGGATGGACTGGCCCGAGGGCACCCGGCTGTTCGAGGTCGACACCGCCGCGCCACTGGACTTCAAGGCATCGGTGCTGCGCCAGGAGCGGGCCGTCGCACGCTGCGAGCGGATCACCGTCGCGGTGGACCTGCGTGAGGACTGGCCGGCCGCGCTGGCCGCCGCAGGGCACGACCCGGCCGTGCCGACCGTGTGGATCGCCGAGGGACTGCTGATCTATCTGCCCGAGGACGCGGTGGAGTTGCTGCTGGCCCGGATCGGCGCGCAGTCGGCGCCCGGCAGTCGGATGGGGCTGACGTTGGGCTCGCGCGGCGTGATCGAGCGGTTCGGCGCGGACGCCGTGCCGGGATCGGCGGCGTCCCTGTGGGTTTCGGAGATGCCCGACGACCCGGTGGGCTGGCTGGCCGGGCACGGCTGGGAGGCCGAGTGCCACACCCTGCGCGAGCGCGCTGCCGCCTACGGCCGCCCGATCAGCACCCCGCCGCAGCGCGAGGAGCGCCCCGGCGGACTGATCTCGGCGGTCCGCCGGTAGAGCGCCTCCCGGTTCCCTGGGTGATCCATTGGGCAGCACGGTCCCCTGCCAGGCGTCTGGCAGGGGACCGCGGTGTGGGGAGCCGAGGAGGGCCGGGACCTGCCCCTGGACGATCGGCATCCTGGCCGGCACGGCTACCGTCTGCTGGTGGCCTGACGGCCCGGCGTCACTTCAGGTGCCGGGTGAAGAACTGGGCCGCGGCGTCCGCCGCGAACTGCGGGACGCCGGTGTGCCCGCCCATATTGGCGTGCAGCGTCTTCTCCCTGGAGCCGAAGGCGTCGAACAGGTCCAGGGCCGCCTGCCGGTCGTTCCCCTCGTCGTCCCACTGCAGCAGGACGTGCAGGGGAATGGTGACCTGGCGGGCCTCCTCGAACATGACGCGAGGGACGAAACTCCCGGCGAACAGAACAGCGGCCGAGATGCGCGGCTCGATCACCGCCAGCCGGGTCCCGATGGAGATCACTCCCCCCGAGTAGCCGACCGGGCCGCCGATCTCGGGCAGTGACAGGAGGGCGTCCAGAGTGGCCCGCCATTCCGGGACCGCCTTGTCGACCAGGGGGAGGATGAGGGCGTCGATGATCTCGTCGCCGACCGGCTCGCCGGCCTCCATGGCCCGGCGCAGGTCGGCGAGGGCCTGCTCGGCGGCGGGCCAACGGGGCCGGTCGCCGCTTCCGGGGAGCTCGATGGCGGCCGTGGCGAAGCCGTCCGCCGCGGAGTGCCGGGCTCGGGCCAGCAGTCGGGGGTACGTCTTGCGCAGCCCGAGAGGAGGGGGGCTGAGCAGGATCAGCGGCGCCGGTGCGGACGCGGATGCGGATCCGGGCGTCCACAGGATGCCGGGGATGTCGCCCAGGGTGAAATCGCGCTCGAAGACAGCGTCGTCCAGACGCCGTTCAGAAGTGAAGTGCATGGTCGTGCCTTTCGGGAGTGCCATGGAACGGCGCTCCCGGACGACCTATCGCCCGACCGTGACCCCGGAGGGGAGCACCCATGTCGATACGTTCACGGGTACCACCTCCTCGCTCTCTTGCACGGCGTCCGGAAACGTAGCAGTGGCTGCCGTGGTTCCGCCAACGGGTTTTTGCGGAGGTCCTGTGGCCGAACACCACCGCCACGGCACCGGCACCGCCACCGGCACTCAGTCAGTCGCCACATCTGCCCCCTGGTTCGGCGACGAGCTCAGCGTCCCGCCCAGCTCCCCGGCCCGGCGCACGAACGTCTCCCGCAGGTCACGCGCCGCCTGCGGCACGGACTCGGCCCTGCGCCCTTGCAGCATCAGCAGCACCCGGGTCGGAGCGCCCGCCAGCGGCCGGTACGTGATGGCGCCGAGCCGTTCCAGCGGATCCCCGATGACGCTGAAGTCCGGCAGCACAGTGGCCCCGAGTCCCTCCGCGACCATCAGCTTGCCCATCTCCGCCCCGTCCGTGGAGTACGAGAAGGACGGGGCGCGGCCGTTCAGGAGCCGGTGCACATAGCGGTTCATGACATAACCGGAGCGCATCGCGATCAGGGGCTGGGTCAGCAGGTCGTCCACGCTCACCGCGACCCGGGACGCGAGCGGGCTGTCCGGCCGTACGCACACCACCGGCAGCCCGTGCAGCAGTCGAGTCGACTCCAGGGCGGCCGGCACGTCGTCGCCCTCCAGGTGGTTCACCAGGCCGAGGTCGAAACCGCCCTCCACCAGGGCCCGGTGGATGTCCGTCTGCTGCGCGGCGACCACCTCCACCTGCGTGACGGGATGCGCGGCACGGAAGGCGCGCACCACCGGAATGAGCAGCGGCACGGTAGCCGCATTGACCGTACCCACCCGCACCATGCGGCTGATGCGGTGCTGCTCGCCCGCCGCGGCCCGCAGCCGGTCCACCGCCTCCAGTACGCCGACGATGTGCGGCAGCAGCTCCCGGCCCTCCGCGCTCATCGTCGCCCCGGTGCGTTTGCGTTCCAGCAGATCGACTCCCAGTTCGCGTTCCAGGTTCCTGACGGTTTCGCTCAACGCGGGCTGGGACAGGCGCAGTTCCTCCGCGGCGCGGCGCAGCGAGCCGAGACGCGTCACTGCGGCGATGTATTCCAGCTGTTCTGTCCGCACGGCAGCAGAATTCCCGCGCCCTGGGACCGGTTCAAGGGTTTCCCTGTCACACCTTCGTGAAATTCGGTGGTCCGCGATACGAAACCGGTCGGATTTCCCTTGACTGTCCCGAGCGGCGACTGCCACGATCGACGCCATGAAGATGCGACTGGACCTCACGCGGCGACGCCATGTCGACCTCGCGCGCGTCTCCAGCGCCTCCTGTTGCTCAGCGGCCTGATCCACGCGATCCGCCGCACTTCTCCACGCCACGGCTGTCGCCGCACAGGCCACTGCCACGTTTTCACAGCGCCGCCCGAACCGTGCGCTGCCACGCCCTCCCATTTCCGGGATGCGGCGTTTCTGAAAACCATGCATTCCGCAACAGGAGTTCCGCATGCCCGCGCCCGTCAAATTCGCCTACTGGGTCCCCAATGTCAGCGGGGGACTGGTCACCAGCACGATCGAGCAGCGCACGGACTGGGGGTACGACTACAACCGAGAACTCGCCGTCCTCGCAGAGGACAACGGCTTCGAGTACGCGCTCAGCCAGGTCCGTTACATGGCCAGCTACGGTGCCGAGTTCCAGCACGAGTCGACCAGCTTCAGCCTCGCCCTGCTCCTCGCCACCGAGCGCCTGAAGGTCATCGCCGCGGTCCACCCCGGCCTGTGGCACCCGGGCGTCCTCGCCAAACTCGGCGCCACCGCCGATCACCTGTCCGGCGGCCGTTTCGCGGTCAATGTCGTCAGCGGTTGGTTCAAGGACGAGTTCACCGCCCTCGGCGAGCCCTGGCTGGAGCACGACGAACGCTACCGCCGCTCCGAGGAGTTCATCCGCGCCCTGCGCCAGATCTGGACCGAGGACCACACCGAACTCGCCGGTGACTTCTACCGGCTGCGTGACTTCTCCCTCAAGCCCAAGCCGCTCAACACCCCTGAGCGCCCGCACCCGGAGATCTTCCAGGGCGGCAACTCCACCGCCGCCCGGCAGATGGCCGGCCGGGTCTCCGACTGGTACTTCTCCAACGGCAGGGACTTCGACGGAGTCGTCGAGCAGATCGACGACGTACGCGCGGCGGCGGACCGAGCGGGCCGCACGCCACCCAGGTTCGGCCTCAACGGCTTCCTCATCGCCCGCGACACCGAGGCCGAGGCCCGCGACACGCTCCGGGAGATCGTCGCCAAGGCCGACTCCGACGCCGTCGAGGGCTTCGGGGCGGCCGTGAAGCAGGCGGGCCGGTCCACCGCCGACGGCAAGGGCATGTGGCAGGACTCGACCTTCGAGGACCTGGTCCAGTACAACGACGGCTTCCGCACGGGACTGATCGGCACTCCCGAGCAGATCGCCGAGCGCATCGTCGCCTACCGCAGGCTCGGCGTGGACCTCCTTCTCCTCGGCTTTCTGCACTACCACGAGGAGGTCGCGTACTTCGGCAAGCGCGTGCTGCCTCTCGTACGGCAACTGGAAGCACAGCTTCCCGAGGACGAGCCCCACTCCGCCCCCGCGCCCGCCTGACCGCACCTCTGCCTCCCACACCGCTCCGCACCGCGAAAGAGGTCACCCGTATGAGCGCCACCACGGCCATCGCATGGCAGACCCGCCCCGCCCCGACGACCGCCCAGGACTGGATCGCACGCGCCGCCGAGGTCGCGGCGGTCCTCGCCACCGACGCCGCCGCACGCGACCGCGCCGGTGCCACCCCGTACGCCGAGGTGCAGCTTCTCAAGGACTCCGGCCTGGTCACCCTGCTCGGCCCCGTCGAGCACGGCGGCGCCGGGCAGGACTGGACCACCGCCTACCGCGTCGTACGCGAGGTCGCCAAGGCCGACGGCTCCATCGGCCAGCTCCTCGGCTACCACTACCTGTGGAACTGGGCCGCCCGCCTGGTCGGCACCCGCGAGCAGTGGGAGCACGTCGAGGCCGAGGCCGCGCGCAACCGCTGGTTCTTCGGCGGGGCCGTCAACCCGCGCGACAAGGACGTCGTCGTCACCGAGGACGGCGACGACCTGGTCTTCACCGGCGGCAAGACCTTCTCCACCGGCAGCAAGGTCTCCGACGTCACCGTCCTCGAAGGCGTCCTGGACGGTACCGACCAGCATGTCTTCGCGATCGTGCCCTCCGACAGCGAGGGCCTGACCTTCCACGACGACTGGGACAACATCGGCCAGCGGCTCACCGAGAGCGGGAGCGTCACCCTCGACGGCGTCCGCGCACCGTGGTCCTCGGCGGCCGGCTATGTCGACAAGCAGTTCCAGCCGCGCACCTACAACACCCTCAACGTGCCCACCATCCAGCTCGTCTTCGTCAGCTTCTACCTGGGCATCGCCGGCGGCGCGCTGGAGACGGCGGCCACCTACACCCGGAGCAGGACCCGGCCATGGCTGCACGGCGGCCACGAGCGCGCGGTCGACGAGCCCCACGTCATCGACACCTACGGTGACCTCACCGCGAAGCTCTGGGCAGCCGAGGCGCTCGCCGACGCCGTCGCCGCCGAGGGACAGAAGCTGCACGACGACCCCGACGCGGTCACCGAGCAGGCCCGCGGCGAGTTCGAGGTGCGCGTGGCGGCCGTCAAGGCCCGTGCCACCGAGGTCGCCCTGGAGATCACCAGCCGCATCTTCGAGGTGACCGGCGCCCGGTCCACCACCACCGCCGAGAGCCTGGACCGCTTCTGGCGCAACGTGCGCACCCACACCCTGCACGACCCCGTCGCCTACAAGCGCCGTGAGGTCGGCCGCTGGGTCCTCGAAGGCGCACTGCCCGAGCCCACCTGGTACTCCTGACCCTTCCCGGGGGGCCCACCGTGTGGGCGCCCCTGCCCCAGAAAGAGGACCCATGGCCACCGTCCTGTCCGTCTCCGGCAGCCCTTCCGCCTCCTCCCGCACCAACCGCCTGCTCCGCCACCTCGACGAGCGGCTCCTCGCACAAGGCCACGCAGTGATCCCGCTGGACGTCCGCACCATCCCCGCCGAGGCCCTGCTCGGCGCCGACTTCCGGCACCCCGCCATCGTGGCGGCCACCGAACTGTTCGCCCGCGCGGACGGCGTCGTCATCGGCACCCCCGTCTACAAGGCGTCGTACTCCGGTGTCCTCAAGGCACTCCTCGACCTGCTCCCGCAGTACGCCCTCACAGGCAAAACCGTGCTGCCGCTGGCCACCGGCGGATCGACGGCCCATGTCCTGGCCATCGACTACGCGCTCCGCCCGGTCCTCAGCTCCATGGGCGCGGCCCACATAGTGCAGGGCTGGTTCACCCTCGACAAGGACATCACCGTGCAGGACGACGGCTCCCTCGCCGTCGCGGCGAGTGCTGCCCGGTCACTCACCCAGGTGGTCGACCAGTTCTCGGCGGCACTGCGCCGCAGCCCGGTCCTGGCCGCGGCAGGCTGAGCACCATGTCCGCGCACGTGATCGCCGACGACGCCGAGGCCCTCGCCGTCGCCGCCGCCCTGGCCGAGGAGTTCCGCGCCGGGGCCTGCGTACGCGACGCCGAACGCAGGCTCCCGTGGGCGGAGGTGGACAAACTGTCCGCGTCGGGGCTCCTCGCCGTCACCGTCCCCGCCGAGCACGGCGGTGCAGACGTCAGCACGCTCACCCTCGCCGAGATCTTCCGGCTGCTGGCCTCGGCCGACGGCAGCCTCGCCCAGATCCCGCAGAGCCACTTCGTCTACGTCAACGTGGTACGCCGTCAGGGCAGCGAGAAGCAGCGAAGGTTCTTCTTCGCCGAGGTGCTCGCCGGACGCCGCTTCGGCAACGCCCAGTCCGAGGCGGGCACCAAACACGTCCAGGACATCCGTACCCGCCTCGAACCGCGCTCCGACTGCTCCTACGTCCTCACCGGCGTCAAGCACTACGCCACCGGTGCGCTGTTCGCCGACTGGATCCCGGTCCTCGCCCGCGCCGAGGACGAGAACCTGCACGTGGCGTACGTCCCCCGGGACGCCCCCGGCCTCTCCGTGGTCGACGACTGGGACGGAATGGGTCAGCGCACCACGGCCAGCGGCACCGTGCGGCTCGACGCCGTGCCCGTCCCGGCCGAGCATGTCCTGCCCCACCACCTCACCTTCCGGGGACCCCAACTCCACGGCGCGGTCGCACAGTTGCTGCACGCGGCCATCGACGCGGGAATCGCCGGGGGCGCCCTGGCCGAAGCCGCCGAGTTCGTCCGCACCAAAAGCCGCCCGTGGTTCGAGAGCGGCGCCGAGACGGCTGCCGAGGACCCGCTGCTGATCCAGCGGTTCGGTGAACTCGCCGTACAGTTGCGGGCGTCCGAGGCGCTGCTCCGCGAGGCGGCCCGCACGGTGGACGCGGCGCGCGCCGACCTCACCGACGACTCGGCGGCCGAGGCGTCGATCGCCGTGGCCGCCGCCAAGGCACACGCGGCACACGTCGCGGTCGAGGTGACCGGCGCCCTGTTCGAGGTGGCCGGCACCCGTTCCGCGCTCAACTCCCTCAACCTCCATCGCCACTGGCGTGACGCCCGCACCCACACGCTGCACGACCCGGCCCGCTGGAAGCTCCAGCACATCGGCGGATACGTGCTGAGCGGCACCCGGCCACCGCGCCACGGCCTGCTCTGACGGGCAGCGGACCATCAGATCGGAGACCTCACGTGTCCCTCACCTTCCACTGGTTCCTTCCGACCAACGGAGACAGCCGCCATGTCGTCGGCGGCGGCCACGGAACCCCGGCCACCCCGTCCGGACGGGACCGGCCGCCGACCGTGGCCTACCTGAGCCAGATCGCCCGCGCAGCCGAGGACCTGGGGTTCGCGGGTGCGCTCACCCCGACCGGTGCCTGGTGCGAGGACGCGTGGCTGACCACGGCCATGGTCTCCCAGCAGAGCGAGCGCCTGAAGTTCCTGGTCGCCTTCCGCCCCGGCCTCGTCTCGCCCACCCTCGCCGCGCAGATGGCCGCCACTTTCCAGCGGCAGACCGGCGGACGGCTCCTGCTCAACGTCGTCACGGGCGGCGAGGGCCACGAGCAGCGCGCCTACGGCGACTTCCTCGACAAGGACGCCCGCTACCGCCGTACCGGTGAATTCCTCCACATCGTGCGGGAGTTGTGGGACGGAAAGACCGTCGACCTGGCGGGGGAACACCTCCGGGTGGAGGAGGCGAAGCTCGCCCGGGTGCCCGACCCGGTGCCCGAGGTGTACTTCGGCGGCTCGTCCCCCGTGGCGGGCGAAGTCGCCGCACGGCACGCCGACGTGTACCTCACCTGGGGTGAGCCGCCCGCCCAGGTCGCCGAGAAGATCACCTGGATCCGGGCGCTGGCCGCGCAGGAGGGCCGTACCGTCCGCTTCGGCATCCGCCTGCACGTCATCACCCGCGACACCTCCGGACAGGCATGGGCCGAGGCGGACCGCCTGCTGGCGGGCTTCGACCCGCAGACGGTGCAGTCGGTGCAGGCCGGACTGGCCCGCAGCGAGTCGGAGGGACAGCGGCGCATGCTCGCCTTGCACGGAGGGAGCCGGGAGGGCCTGGAGATCCACCCGAACCTGTGGGCCGGCATCGGCCTGGTGCGGGGCGGCGCGGGCACCGCCCTGGTCGGCAGCCATGACGAGATCGTCGAACGGATCCGGGAGTACCACGCCCTCGGCATCGACGAGTTCGTGCTGTCCGGCTACCCGCACCTGGAGGAGGCGTACTGGTTCGGTGAGGGAGTGCTGCCACGGCTGGCCGCACTGGGCCTGTGGCACCACCCGTACGACTCCCGGCCCGAGCAGACGGCGCAGGTGCCGTTCGCGAGCTGACCGTTCCTGCGCATGCCCGGGGCCGGCCGGTAACCCGGCGGAAGTCGAGGCGTCCTGGGCCCGCGGCCGCCTGCCTCGGAGACCCCGCGACTCCTCCTGCCCGCGGCGTCGTCCGTGCGGAGGCCGTCGAGGCTGTGGTCGGACGCCGGGAGCCTGCACCGCCTGCTGCCGGCCGGCCGGGGCGAGGTGGCCGATCGCTTGCCCGGTTCGTGGCCGCGGGGGACGGCGCTCAGCCGGAAAGCGCGGGCCTCAGTCCTCCGTCGGCTGCAGCCGCAGCGAGATCGAGTTGATGCAGTACCGCTGATCGGTGGGCGTCGGGTACCCCTCCCCCTCGAACACGTGTCCGAGATGAGAGCCGCACCTGGCGCACCGCACCTCCGTCCGCACCATGCCGTGCGAGCGGTCCTCCAGGAGCTCCACCGCGTCGGTGTCCTTCGGGTCGTAGAAGGACGGCCAGCCGCAGTGGGACTCGAACTTCGTGTCGGATGTGAAGAGCTCGGCGCCGCAGGCGCGGCACGAGTACACGCCCTTGGTCTTGGTGTCGGTGTACTCACCGGTGAAGGCGGGCTCCGTGCCGGCCTGGCGCAGAACCGCGTACTCCGCCGGGGTCAGCTCCGCGCGCCACTGCTCGTCCGGCTTGTCGACGTCGTACGACATGAAGGCCAACCCCTTAACTGTGTGCGAGACGGTCCAGGATCCGCGGGCCGAGGTCGGTGACGTCACCCGCTCCCATGGTGAGAACGAGATCTCCCGGCTTCGCCATTCCCGCGACGATCGCCGGGACCTGCGCCTTGTCGTGGACGGCCTGCACGTCCGCGCCCGCCGCCCGCGCCGCCTCGACGATCAGCTCGCTGGTCACGCCCGGGATCGGGTCCTCGCGGGCCGGGTAGATGTCCAGGACCACGGAGGAGTCCGCGAGTGCCAGCGCCTGGCCCATCTCCTTGCCCAGTTCCTGCGTGCGGGAGAACAGGTGGGGCTGGTAGACGACCAGGATGCGGGACTCGCCGGCCGCCGACCGCATCGCCTCCAGGTCCGCCGTCATCTCCGTGGGGTGGTGCGCGTAGGAGTCGACGACCTGGACCCCGGCCTCCTCGCCCTTGAGCTGCAGACGGCGCTTGACACCCGTGTACGCCGCCAGGGCCGGGGCCAGCTCCGCCGCCGGGACGCCGAGCGCGACGCCTGCCGCCAGGGCCGCGACCGCGTTGGCCGCGTAGTGGCGGCCGGGGACGGACACCGTGAAGGTCAGCTCCGAGCCGTCCAGGTCCACCGTCACCCGGCTCTTCAGGCCCTGCGGGACGATCGAGAGGATGCGCACGTCGGCGTCCACGGCTTCGCCGTACGTCACCGTCCGCACCGAACCGGCGAGCCGCCGCGTCAGTTCGCGCGCGCCCTCGTGGTCCGCCGAGACCACCAGCGTGCCGCCGGGGACGATCCGGCCCGCGAAGGTCTGGAAGGACTCGTAGACCTCCTCCATCGACGCGTAGTTCGCGTGGTGGTCGAGTTCGACGTTGAGGACGATGGCGACCTCGGGGGCGTACTTGTGGAAGCTGCGGTCCGATTCGTCCGCCTCCGCCACGAAGATGTCGCCCTCGCCGTGCAGGGCGTTGGAGCCGGGGACGTCCAGGTCGCCACCGATCGCGTACGACGGCTTCAGGCCCAGCTCGGTGAGGGACACCGCCAGCATCGACGTGGTGGTCGTCTTGCCGTGGGTGCCCGCGACCGCGATCGGCCGCAGGCCCTCCATCAGGGCCGCGAGCGCGTCGGCGCGGTGGACCACGGGGATGCCCAGCTCGGCGGCGCGGGCCAGCTCGGGGTTGTCCTCGCGGATCGCCGAGGAGACGACGACACAGCTCGCGTCGTCGGCGAGGTGCCCGGCCGCGTGCCCGATGTGCACCGTCACGCCCAGCGCGCGCAGGGCCTCGGCGGTCGGCGAGTCCTTGGCGTCGCTGCCCGCCACCCCGGCCCCGCGCTGCGCGAGGATCTTCGCGATGCCCGACATCCCGGCGCCGCCGATGCCGATGAAGTGCGGTCGGTCCATGGCGGTGGGGAGGCCGGGTGCCATGCGTGTCTCCTGGGTGCTGGTACGGCGGACGTTCAGCGACACACCCTAGTGCTTCCCGGAGGAGTCCCGGTGACGCTCACGCCTTGCTGTGCGAGAACAGCTTCAGCACCGGCACCCCCACCTTGTGCCGTGCCCTGGACGCCCAGTCGCGGTGGAAGAACTCCTCCACGTAGTGCGGGTCGGTCAGCACGATCACCTCGTCCGCGCCGACCTCGCCGACCAGCCCCTTGAGCGCGTCCAGCGGGTGGTCCTCGACGAGGCGCCCCTCTGCCTCGCTGCCCGCCGCGCGCAGCGCGGTCAGCGACACCTCCAGGGCCTGCCGCCCCAGCTCGGCGGCGTCCTTCCCCTCCGGTGTCTCCCGCTCGTGCGCCGCCTCGTCCAGCTCGCCCAGGGCGATGTCGTCGATGGCCCGCAGCAGGCGGTCCGCCTGGTCGCCGCGGGGCTGCAGCAGGACGTGGAAGGAGACCGGCTCGTCACCGTGCAAGGTGGTGACGAACTCCACGTCGGCGGACGTGAGGGCCTTCTCGATCATCAGTACGCTCGTGAACACGACAGGCGCCCTTCTCCTTCATGGACCGCGGGCCTTTCCCGGTGGGCCGTGACGGCCCCTGCGGAAACCATCCTGCCCCGGCTCCGGCACGGGATCCGCCAGAACTAGTGTGCCCGCCGAACACTCCACGGAACGGGTGATTCCGCACCGTCACGGCACATCGGGAGTTTCCGGCACAAACGCCAGTACGCGCGGATCGCTCAGCTCCGGCGGTACCGCGCGAAGAGGAATCCCTCCTCCTCCAGCAACGACGCCAGCGCGAAGCGCCTGGGCACCGTGAGCGAGGGGCCCCCCGCGATCCGCTGCGCGTCGCCCGCCGTGAGCATCGGGGAGACGGTCAGGCACAGCTCGTCCAGCACTCCGGAGACGACGAGCTGGCCCAGCAGGCGCGGACCGCCCTCGGTGAGCAGCCGGGTCATCCCGAGGTCCGCGAGGGCGCGCACCGCGCGGACCGGGTCGACGCCCATGCCGTCCCCGGCGATCACCACCCGGGCGCCCGCCTTCTCGGCCGCCGCCACCCGGTCCGGTGCCGCCGCGGCCCCGGTGAGCACCAGCGTGGGTACCAGCGGCGAGGTGAACAGCGGCCAGGAGAAGTCCAGCTCCAGGCTGGAGGTGACCACGGCGATGGCGGGCACCGGGCCCTGTCCGGCCGCCCGGCGCATCGCCACGAACGCCTCACGCTCGCGCGCCGGACGGTACCCCTCCTGCCGTACCGTTTCGGCACCCACGACCACCACGTCGGCGAGCGCCCGCAGCGTGCCGAAGATCCGCATGTCGGCGGCGCTGGAGATCGGGTTGGACCGCCCTTCGTGCTGGGCGGCACCGTCCAGCGTGGAGACCATGTTGGCGCGCAGCCAGGGCTGCCGGCCGCCGGGCGGGGGCTCCGGGTAGGCGTACGCCGCGGCGAGCTCCTCCAGCGACCACTCGCGGTCGACGGAGCCGTCCGCCGCGCCGGCGCCCGGCACCTGCCCGGTCTCCGGGGCCGGGGCACCCGGCCGGGCCGCTGTTTCGTCGGTCACAGGGAACAGGCGTCGCATGTCGTGCAGTGTGGCACGACACGTACAGTGGGGAAGCGTGTCGTCCTCCACCGCCGCCTCCCGGACCGAACCGATAGCCGACGCGGCTCCGCTGTCCCTGTGCGCACGCGAGCCGCATGTCCCCGCCGACCGGCTGGTCGCCGAGATGGTGCCCCCGCCGCGCTTCGACTCGGTCCGCTTCTCGACGTACCTCCCGGACCCGAACCAGCCCAGTCAGAGCGAGGCCGTCCGGGTCCTCGAGGGCTTCGCGGCCGGGCTCGGCGGGGAGCCGGCCACCGGCAGGCGGGGGTTCCTCGGGTTCGGCCGGAGCAGGGCCCCGAAGCCGCCCGCGGGCCCGCGCGGCGTCTACCTCGACGGCGGCTACGGCGTCGGCAAGACCCACCTGCTCGCCTCCCTGTGGCACGCCACCCCGGCCGACCCCTCGCTCAAGGCCTTCGGCACCTTCGTGGAGCTGACGAACCTGGTCGGCGCGCTCGGCTTCCAGCAGACCGTGCAGACGCTCTCCGGCCACCGCCTGCTGTGCATCGACGAGTTCGAGCTCGACGACCCCGGCGACACCGTGCTCGTGTCCACCCTGCTCGGCAAGCTCGTCGAGGCGGGCGTGGCGCTCGCCGCCACCTCCAACACCCTGCCGGGCAAGCTCGGCGAGGGCCGCTTCGCCGCGGCCGACTTCCTGCGCGAGATCCAGGGCCTGTCGGCCCACTTCCGCACGCTGCGCATCGACGGCGAGGACTACCGCCACCGCGGCCTGCCGGAGGCGCCGGCGCCGTACACCGACGCCCAGGTGACGAAGACGGCGTACGCCACCGAGGGCGCCTCGCTCGACGCCTTCCCGCAACTGCTCGAGCACCTCGCGCGCGTCCACCCCAGCCGGTACGGCGCGCTGACCGACGGGGTGAAGGCGGTGTGCCTGACGGACGTGCGGCCGGTGCCGGACCAGTCGACGGCGCTGCGGCTGGTCGTGCTCGCGGACCGGCTCTACGACCGCGAGGTGCCCGTGCTCGCCTCCGGACTGCCGTTCGACAGGCTGTTCAGCGAGGAGATGCTGAACGGCGGCTACCGGAAGAAGTACTTCCGCGCCATCTCCCGCCTCACCGCGCTCGCACGAGACGCCGCTAGCCTCGTTCGGACGCAGTAGCACCACAGGCCCGTTCACCCGTAGCAGTCTCAAACAGACGTGCTCCAGCGGCGACTTCAGGCCACCCCCACCTCCATTTTTGGGCTTTCCTTTACCTGAAACGTAAAGTTAACCCTGCAAAGGCGGTTGCCGGGTTAACGTGTTGGCCAGACACCTTCGGCGGACGCCGGCAAGGGGAGGGAGGCGCATGGTACGCGGTGCGACGGTCCGGTTCGTGCTCACGATCCTCTCCGCCGTCCTGCTCGCCCTGCAGCTCTTCGCTCCCACCGCGTCCTTCGCCGCCTCCGCTCACCAGGCCCATGTGAGGGCCGCCGAAGCCCCGGAGGCGGTCATCGGCAAGCGCGCCGACGAGACGGACGAGGTCGCCACCTGCGGCGATCACGGACACCCGGCGGGCCCCACCGGCCCGCTGCGCACCCGGGACCGGCACCGCACGGCGGGGGACTCCGCCCCGGAGCCCCCCGCGCTCGTGCCGCTGGCACACGACGTCACGGCCGTGCGGCCACCGGCCCTCTCCCCCGACGCGCTGCACATATCCAGATCCTCGACGGCTCACACCGCCGCGGCACTTCAGGTCTTCCGCTGCTGAGCCCTTCACCCGGTACGGACTGACCCGGCCTCCCCTCACCACGCCACGTTGGCCGAGCGCGTCGACGTGGGTCGTGTCGCCGTACCCGCATATGCCACGTTTCGTACACCGACGCGCCATCCAGGGCGCGCCAGGAGGAACTGACAATGCAGCCCCTCATCGACAACGCCCGTGCGCACGGTCAGCGCCCGGAGGACTTCGCCCGGCTGGCCGAGGGCCAGTCCCCGCAGGTCCTGTTCATCACCTGCTCCGACTCCCGGGTCGTGCCCGCGCTGATCACCGGAGCCCGGCCCGGTGAACTGTTCGAACTGCGCACCGCGGGCAACATCGTGCCTCCGTACGCCTCCGAGCACCCCACCAGCGAGGCGGCCACCATCGAGTACGCCGTGGAGGTCCTCGGCGTCCAGGACGTCGTGGTCTGCGGCCACTCCCACTGCGGAGCCGTCGGCGCGCTGGTGCGCGGCGACGATCTGACCGCCGTGCCCGCCGTGCGTGACTGGCTCGCGCACGCCGCGCCCGAGCCGCGGTCGTCCGCCGCGGACGACCCGACGGTCGCGGAGGCCGTGCAGAACCACGTGCTCGCGCAACTGCTGCGCCTGCGCTCCTACCCGTGCATCGAGCAGCGCCTGAGGGCGGACCGACTGCGCCTGCACGGCTGGTACTACGAGGTCCACACGGGATCGGTGCGCGAACACCGCACCGAGACCGACACGTTCGAGGCCCTGTGAGCGGCGCCATGACCAAGTTCCCTTACCTCAAGCAGGACTTCGCCGCCTCCCTCGTCGTCTTCCTGGTCGCGCTCCCGCTGTGCGTGGGCGTGGCCGTCGCCTCCGGCGTTCCCGCCGAACTGGGGCTCGTCACCGGCATCGTGGGCGGCATCGTCACCGGGCTGATGCCCGGCAGCAGCCTGCAGGTGTCCGGTCCCGCCGCGGGCCTGACCGTGCTGGTCTTCGAGGCGGTCAGCGAGTTCGGACTGCCCGCGCTCGGTGTGATCGTGCTGGCCGCCGGTCTCCTCCAGCTCGCCATGGGCGCCCTGAAGCTGGGGCGCTGGTTCCGGGCGATCTCCATATCCGTGGTCGAGGGCATGCTCTGCGGCATCGGTCTGGTGATCATCGCCGGGCAGGTCTACGCGGCCGCCGGCCTGAAGGCCCCGGCCTCCGGCATCGACAAGATCGTGGGCCTGCCGAGGGCCGCCGTGGACGCCCTCGGCAGCACCACGGCGCTCGCCTCGCTCGCCGTCGGCGCGGGCACCATCGCCGTGGTCGTGCTGTGGAAGAAGCTGCCGAAGAAGGCGCAGGCCGTGCCGGGCGCCCTCGCGGCCGTGCTGCTCGCGACGCTCGCCTCGCTCGCCTTCTCGCTGCCCGTCGCCACGGTCAAGGTGGAGGGCCTGCTCGGTGTCGTCCAGCCGCCCGGCTCCGACGCGTTCGGGACACTCGCCCACCCGGCCGTCTACGGCACCATCCTGGCGTTCACGCTGATCGCCTCGGCGGAGAGCCTGTTCAGCGCCGCGGCGGTGGACCGCCTGCACGACGGTCCGCGCACCCGGTACGACAAGGAGCTGATGGCCCAGGGCGCGGGCAACACGGTGTGCGGCCTGCTCGGCGCCCTGCCGATGACCGCGGTGATCGTGCGCAGCTCCGCCAACGTCCACGCGGGCGCCAGGACCAAGGCGTCGCGGGTGCTGCACGGCGTGTGGCTGCTGCTGTTCGCGGCGCTGCTGCCGTCCGCCCTGGCGCTGATCCCGCTGCCCGCCCTCGCCGGCATCCTCGTGCACGCGGGCTGGAAGCTGATCCCGTTCCGGCAGATCGCCTCGCTGTGGCGGACCCACCGGGGCGAGGCGCTGATCCTCGTGGTCACCGCCGTCTCGATCGTCGCGGTGAACATGTTCGAGGGCGTGCTCATCGGTCTGGCCCTGTCGGTCGTCAAGACCGCCTGGGAGGCGTCGAAGGCCAAGCTGGAGATCATCGACAAGGGCGCGGGCCCCATCCAGGTGTACCTGTCGGGCAACGCGACGTTCCTGCGGCTGCCGAAGATCCTCGACAGCCTGGAGGCGCTGCCTCAGGACCGCCCGGTGGAGCTGGACCTGTCCGGGCTGCACCACCTGGACCACGCCTGCCGCACGGCCCTGGAGAACTGGGCGGAGCGGCACAGCGTGCCCGGGACGGAGCCGGTGCGGATGACGTCCGGCACGGAGCCGCTGCAGGTGGCGTCCGGAACCTGACGGCACGCGGCCGTTCGGCCCGCGACGGCCTGGGGCCCGCCGGTGCTGCACCGGCGGGCCCTTCCGCGTCGAAGGCTCCGGCTCGTGCCTCGCCTGGCGGCCTCCCGCGGAACTATCGTGGCAAGTGCACACATACCGGGCCTCTCGACGAGGGGGTCGTCATGCTCCAGGAGCTGGTGGGTGCCGTTGTGGGAGCCGGAGTCGCAGGACTCGTGGGGCTCGCGGCGGCGGCGCGGGTCGTCAAGCAGTACGAGCGCGGAGTGGTCTTCCGCTTCGGGCGGCTCCTCGGGGCGCCCCGGCCGCCGGGCTTCACCGTGATCGTGCCCTTCGTGGACCGGTTGCAGAAGGTCAACATGCAGATCGTGACGCTGCCGATCCCCGGGCAGGAGGGCATCACCCGGGACAACGTGACCGTGCGCGTGGACGCCGTCGTCTATTTCAAGGTGGTCGACCCGGCGAACGCGCTGATCCAGGTCGAGGACTACCGCTTCGCGGTGTCGCAGATGGCGCAGACCTCGCTGCGGTCCATCATCGGCAAGAGCGACCTGGACGACCTCCTCTCCAACCGGGAGAAGCTCAACCAGGGGCTGGAGCTGATGATCGACAGTCCGGCCGTGGGCTGGGGTGTGCAGATCGACCGGGTCGAGATCAAGGACGTGTCGCTGCCGGACGCGATGAAGCGGTCGATGGCCCGGCAGGCCGAGGCCGACCGCGAACGCCGGGCGCGCATCATCAACGCGGACGCGGAGCTGCAGGCCTCCAAGAAGCTGGCGGAGGCCGCGGGAGTGATGTCCGACCAGCCCGCCGCGCTGCAGCTCCGGCTGCTGCAGACGGTGGTGGCGGTCGCGGCCGAGAAGAACTCGACGCTGGTGCTGCCGTTCCCGGTGGAGCTGCTCAGGTTCCTGGAACGGGCGGCGCAGCAGCACGAGGGCCGGCCGGCGACGGACGGTGCCCCCACTCCCCCGCAGCCACCGGCGGTCACGACCGGGCAGGCGGCGCCCGACGACGCCGCGGCCGCCCGGACACCGGAGGCGGAGGGAACTCCTCCGCCGACCGGCGAGCCCGCGCCCGGCCTTCCGGAGGAGGCGACCCGCGACCTCCCGGAGGAGGCGCCCCGCGCGGTGTCCTCCGAGAACGCGGTGACGCCGCCGTTCTAGTGCCGCGGCACTAGAGCCCGGATGCCTGCGGCCGTCGACCGAGGGTGCGCCATGGGGAAGAAGCGCGACGAGGCCCCGCTGTTGCGGGACCTGCTCCGCATGCCCGTCGGCGAGCCCGTCGACCTGGCCGCGCACGACGCCGGGGCGACGCCCGGCGGCCCTGGCGACAAGACCGCCGGGCTCGGGGCGACCGCCCGCATGGCCAAGGACCTGGCCGGCCTCCAGGAACGCCTGTGGGCCGCGGCGACCGCCGGGGACCGCCGCCGGATCCTGCTGGTGCTCCAGGGCATGGACACCAGCGGCAAGGGCGGCACGGTCAAGCACGTCATCGGCCTGTTCAACCCGGCGGGCTGCCGCATCCACGCCTTCAAGGCCCCGACCCCCGAGGAACGGCGGCACGACTTCCTCTGGCGCGTGGTGCGGGAACTCCCGCGCCCCGGCGAGATCGGCATCTTCGACCGCTCGCACTACGAGGACGTGCTGATCGCCAAGGTGCGCTCGCTGGCCCCGTACGACGAGATCGAGAGCCGCTACGACCGGATCAACGGGTTCGAGACGTCACTGACGGACGACGGGGTGACGATCATCAAGTGCTTCCTGCACATCTCGTACGAGGAACAGCGCCGCCGCCTGCTCAAACGGCTCGACAAGCCCCACAAACGGTGGAAGTTCGACGTCGGCGACCTCGACGAACGGGCTCTGTGGCCGGCCTACCGGCGGGCGTACGAGGAGGCCCTGACCCGTTGCGCCACGCGGGCCGCGCCCTGGTACCTGGTCCCGGCCGACCACAAGTGGTACCGCAACTGGGCCGTCAGCAGGCTCCTGCTGGAACACCTGCGGGAGCTGGATCCCCGGTACCCGGCGGCGGACTTCGACGTGGAAGGGTGCCGCGCGCTGCTGGCCGAGGGCGCGGTGCGCCCGGAGTCGCGGCCGGCCGGGTGACCCCACCGGGCATTACCACTCTTGCCGCCCGAAATGTGCGCATTTCACGGCAATGGCCGCCTTACGTTCGTACGGTGATCCGGTTCGTACGACGTATCGCATGCCTGGCCGCCCTCTGCGCCGCGCTCGCCGCCTGCGCCACCGACGAAGCGCCCAGGCACTTCGCCGGTGGCGCCACCGGCGACCCCGGCGAGGGCGCCACCGGCCGCCCCGGCTTCCCCTCAGCGGCCCACGGCATGCCGCCCATGCTGCTTACGCCGGGATCCGGTGGGCTCGCGCCCGTCTTCCGGAAGGGCGCGGCACGCGACAAGACCGTCGCCCTCACCTTCGACGCCGACATGACCGCCGACCAGGGACTGCGGGCGGAGGACGGCGAGGCGTTCGACAACCCGGACCTGATCGACGCGCTGCGCGAGCTGAAGGTCCCGGCAACCGTGTTCATGACGGGGCGCTGGGCGGACCAGTACCCCGAACAGGCACGGGACATCGGCGAGGACCCGCTCTTCGAGGTCGGCAACCACTCCTACAGCCACTACTCCTTCACCCGGAGCTGCTTCGGCCTTCCGGTCCTGCCCGAGGAGCGACTGCGCTCGGACGTGGAGCGCGCCTTCACGGCGATCCGGAAGGCGGGCGTTCCCCATGTGATGCCGTACTTCCGCTTTCCCGGCGGCTGCTACGACGACCGGGCCCTGCACGCGATCGGTCCCCTCGGGGTCACGGCCGTCCAGTGGGACGTGGTGAGCGGGGACGTCTCCGCCACGGACCCGAGCCGGGTCGCCCAGCAGGTGCTGGAGGGGGTGCGGCCCGGTTCCGTGGTGGTCATGCACTGCACCCGGAGCATCGCACCGGCCACCGAGGAGGCGGTGCGGGCGGTGGTGCCCGAGCTGCGCGGGCGGGGCTACCGGTTCGTGAAGGTCTCCCAGCTCATCGCCGCCTCGGCCGGCAGCCGGTAGGGACCGCGCGGGGTGTGCCTACGCTGGAGGCATGAGCGATGACCGCGACACGACCGCCTACTGCGACACGGGCGCCCCGCACCCGGACCCGGCGCCCGAGGCGGGCGGCCCGCCGTTCGCCGAGTGCGTGCTGTGCCGCGAGCCGACGGAGTACCCGCAGTCGTACAAGGGGATCACGCTCTGCCCGGTCTGCGAGTGGCAGGAGGCCCAGCGGACGGCCTGCTCCGGGTGAGCGCAGGGGCCCTCGCCCGCCGCCGGAATCCCCCGCCCTTCCGCCTGGCAGACTGGACGCCGTGAGCAGTGACCAGCCCCGCCAGGACAGCCCGTTCCGTTCCGAGCCCACCGCGCGCGACGAGGCGCCGCAGTTCGTGCTGCCGCTCGTCGTGCGCATCGAGCGCGCCGCTCCCCCGGCCCGCACGGACGCACTTCAGACGGCGGCGCGCGCCGTGCTCGTGATCCTGAGCGACGAACGTTCGCTGGGGGAGGGCGAGTGGGCGCAGGCGATGCGGGACTGGCAGGACGCCCGGATCCGCAAGGTGGTGCGGCGGGCGCGCGGCGCGGAGTGGCGGCGGGCCGAGGCACTGCCGGGCATCACCGTCACCGGCAAGTCCGCGGAGGTCCGTGTCTTCCCTCCCGTCCCGCTGGACGGCTGGCCGAAGGACCTGGCCCGGCTGCAGGTCTCCGGCACGGACCTGGAGGACCCGGAACCGCCGGTGGAGGCCGAGGCGACGGCCCCCGTGCTGTGGCTGAACCCGGACCTGGAGATGTCGGCGGGCAAGGCGATGGCCCAGGCGGGCCATGGCGCCCAACTCGCCTGGTGGGCGCTGCCGGACGAGGAGCGCGCGGCCTGGCGCGACGCCGGCTTCCCCCTCGCCGTCCGCACGGCTCCCCCGTCCCGCTGGCGCGAACTGACCACGTCCGGCCTGCCGCTGGTGCGCGACGCGGGCTTCACGGAGATCGCGCCGGGCAGTTGCACGGTGGTGGCGGACCATCCGGCGCTGCGCCGCGGCTGACCCGGACGCGTCGCGCCGTGCCCTCGCGCGGCCGGCCGCTTCGGTGTTCAGCGGGTGAAGATCGACTGTTCACGCCGCTGCGGCTCCACCCCTCCGGGGCCGCGTCTTCCCCGGCGGCCGCTTCTTGGCGAGTCCGGCGGAACCTCAAATGTTGCTCTGAACGTCCTCCGCCAGGGGTTCGCCGCCGGCCGCCCGGGCCATGACCTGGTCACCGCGGCAGCGGCGGTCCACCGGTCCCGGCGGGCCGGTGCGAGGGAGGGGACGATGGAGCGACTGGGAACGGGCATCGGGTGGCGGCCGGAGATAGCCGACGCCGTGGAGCGCATGCCGGGCCTCGACTGGGTGGAGGTCGTGGCCGAGAACGTGTGCCCCGGACACCTCCCCGAGTCACTGCTGCGGCTGCGCGGGCGCGGCGTCACCGTCGTCCCGCACGGTGTGTCCCTCGGCCTCGGCGGCGCGGACCGCCCCGACGAGGCCCGGCTGGCCGCCCTCGCCGAGCGGGCCGAGGCCCTGGGCGCGCCGCTCGTCACCGAGCACATCGCGTTCGTACGGGCGGGCGGGCCGCGGACGGCGTCGCCGCTGCTGGAGGCCGGGCACCTGCTGCCGGTGCCGCGCACCCGGGACGCGCTGAGGGTGCTGTGCGAGAACATCCGGATCGCCCAGGACGCGCTGCCCGTGCCGCTCGCCGTGGAGAACATCGCGGCGCTGATCTCCTGGCCGGGCGAGGAGATGACCGAGGGACAGTTCCTGTACGAGCTGGTGGAACGCACCGGCGTACGGCTGCTGATCGACGTCGCCAACCTCCACACCAACCACGTCAACCGGGGCGAGGACCCGGCGAAGGCGCTGGACGAGCTGCCCGTCGAGGCGATCGCGTACGTCCATGTCGCGGGCGGCTACGAACGCGACGGCGTCTGGCACGACAGTCACGCCCACCCCGTCCCGCAGGCGGTCCTCGACGTCCTCGCGGACCTGGCGTCCCGCGCCGCGCCACCGGGCGTCCTGCTGGAACGCGACGAGAACTTCCCCGAACCGGCGGAGCTGGAGCGGGAGTTGGCCGTCATCCGGGAGACGGTGCACAAGGCCGCGCCCGCCCCCGGGACGAGCACGCCCACCGGGACGGCGGCGAGCGCGCCTGCGGACGCCGGCACCGAAGCGGCCCGGCAGCGGCTCGGTCTCGCCCAGGCCGCACTGCTGTCCTGCCTCGTCGCCGGCACCCCCGTGCCCGAGGGCTTCGACCGGGTGCGGCTGGGGGTGCAGGCGCGGGCCCTCGCCGCCAAGCGGGCCGGGGTCGTGGCCAGGGTCGCGCCCGAGTTGCCCGGAATCCTCGGGGAGGGGTACCGGGCCGCCTTCCTCGGCTACGCCCAGCGGCACCCGATGACCGGCGGCCACCGGCGCGACGCCCTCGACTTCGCCGAGCACCTGCTGCTCGCCGGGCGGCCCGAGGACGCCGAGGCGCGGCGCCGGCTGCGCGCGTGGTGGCTGGAGCGTTCGGGCCCCACGCCGCCGTCCGCGCACCCCGCCGCCCGTCTGCTCCGCGCCACCCGCCGAGTCCTGCTGCGCCACTGAGCGCTCCCGCGCGTAGCACTCCCGGGCGCGCTCCGGAGGCCGTCCGCAGGGAATGTGCCGTGGTTAACACAACGGTCGCGCCCTGTTGGGGAGAGCGGTTGCTTGCCGCGATTCGTCCCGTGATGCCCAGGCTTGCGACTGCGGCATTCAGTGCATCATGACCGTTTCCCTCCACTTCGCGATGCACGGGAGTTGGCGCATACGGCGCAGTAATATGCCAACTCGCACCCGAAGCGCACTAGCGTGCGGTGCCGCAAGCAGGAGGCACCATGAGATCCAGACCCGCCCGAGGCCGCGGCATCCTCAGCGGCACCGGGATCCTCATCGTCTTGCTCGCCGGGACCCTCGCCGCGCTGGTCTTCCCGGTCTGGTCCTACGCGGACCGCTCCGGCACCGGCGTGGACACTCTCAACGCCCAGTCCGTGTCGACCCAGTACGGTCCGCTGTCCGCGCTGGACCGCGACTTCATCACCAAGGTGCGGCTGGCCGGGCTGTGGGAACTGCCCGCGGGACAGCAGGCCGAGCAGAAGGGCACCACCGAGGCCGTCCGCACCGCGGGCGAGCACCTGGTGACGGGCCACACCTTCCTGGACGCCCGGGTCCGCGACGTCGCCGCACGGCTCGGCCTCGGCCTGCCCAACCAGCCGAACGCCCAGCAGCGTCAGTGGCTCGCGACCCTGGACGCCGCCCAGGGCGAGGAGTACGACCGCGACTTCGCCAATCTGCTCCGCCGGGCCCACGGCAAGGTCTTCACCGTGGTCGCCCAGGTCCGCGCCACGACCCGCAACTCGCTGGTGCGCGCCCTCGCCGACGACGCGAACGCGACGGTCCTGGACCACATCAAGGTCCTCGAGGCCACCGGTTACGTCGACTTCGACGCGCTGGCACAGGACGCGGCCACCTCCAGCCCGCCGCCGCTGACCAACTCTCCGGCGCCGCCGGGCCCCACCGACGACCCCGGCACACCGGTCCCGGTCACCCCGACGCAGACGTATTGGCTTCCGCCGGCCGCGTCCAGCCCGCCGCCGTGACCCGCCGACCGGGGGCGCGGCCATCCGCGCCCCCGGTCGGAGCACGGTCAGGCGAGCCCGGCCACCAGCTCCGCGACCGACTTGCGGCGACCCGTGAAGAAGGGCACCTCCTCGCGGACGTGCATCCGGGCCTCCGAGGCGCGCAGGTGGCGCATGAGGTCGACGATGCGGTACAGCTCGTCGGCCTCGAACGCCAGGATCCACTCGTAGTCGCCGAGCGAGAACGAGGCGACCGTGTTGGCCCGCACGTCCGGGTAGCCGCGGGCCATCTTGCCGTGGTCCGCGAGCATGCGGCGGCGGTCCTCGTCCGGCAGCAGGTACCAGTCGTAGGAACGCACGAACGGGTAGACGCTGACGTAGTTGCGCGGCGTCTCGTCGGCGAGGAACGCCGGGATGTGCGAGCGGTTGAACTCGGCGGGGCGGTGCAGCGCCATGTTGGACCAGACCGGCGTGAGCGCGCGCCCCAGCCTGGTACGGCGGAAGAGGTTGTACGCCTCCTGGAGCTGGTCGCTCGTCTCGGCGTGCCACCAGATCATGAGGTCCGCGTCGGCGCGCAGGCCGGACACGTCGTACGTGCCGCGGATGGTCACGTCCTTGGCGGCGAGCTGGTCGAACAGCTCCTGGACCTCGTCGGCGTACCCGGCGCGGTCCTCGGGCAGGACGTCATTCAGCTTGAAGACGGACCACAGGGTGTAGCGGATGACCTCGTTGAGGTCCTTGGCCAGCTTGCCCTTGTTCGGGATCCTGCCGGACTCGGTGGTGGGGGCGTCGTCACTCATGCGCCTATTCTCCCGCTCCGCCGTGCAGGCTCTGCACCGGGTTGGCGGTGAGCTCCTGCACACCACGCAGATCGCTCTTTCCGGCCCGTGCGCCTCGGGGCGCAGGCGCCGGTGTCGAGAGCCCGAGCGTGCTCAGCCCTGCGGGCCTCCGCGCTCCCCCAGGCTCTCGACTCCGCTCGAGCAGGGGGACCCCCATGGTCCCTCGGCACCGGCGCACCGCTCCGGCTCACTCGCAGCCGAGCTGGTCGACCGCGGCGTAGCCGCTCGCGATGCAGGCCGGAATGCCGACCCCGTCGTACGCCGCCCCGCACACCGCGAGGCCCGGGAGCTTCGCGACATGCTCGCGGATGCGGGCGACGCGCGCGTGGTGACCGACCGGGTACTGGGGCAGGCCGTCGGTCCAGCGGGTGACGCGGGTCGCCACCGGGGCGGCGTCCAGGCCGGTCGCCTCGCGCAGGTCGTGCCGGGAGAGGGCCACGAGGTCGGTGTCCTCCCGCTGCAGGATCTCCGTCTCCCCGTACCGTCCGACGGACGTCCTCAGTACCAGCACCTCCGGGTCCTCGTCCGATATCCAGCCCCACTTCTGCGAGGCGAAGGTGGACGCCTTGATCGTGCGCCCTTCGACGGGCGGCACCAGGAAGCCGCTCCCCTCGGGGAGGGAGACGTCGGCGCGACGGTAGGCGAGGGTGACCAGCGCCATGGAGGCGTACTCGACGGTGCGCAGTTCCGCGGCCGCGTCCGGTGACTCGGCGGCCAGCAGCCGGGCGGCCACGGCGGCGGGCGCCGCGACCACCACCGCGTCCGCCGTCTCCGCGCGGTCCCCGACGACGATCTCCCACCCGTCGGACGTGCGGCGCAGTCCGTCCGCGGCGGTCCTCAGGCGGATCTCACCACCCCTCGCCCGCACCGACTCGGCGACCGCGAGCGGCAGTCGTCCGACGCCTCCCTCGATCCCCATGAAGACCGGGCCGGTCTGCCGTGCCGTGGCGGCCTTCGCCTGGATCTCGCGGACCGCCTCCGTCAGCGAGGCGTGCGCCCTGGCGGCCTGGAAGAGCTGCGGGACCGCCGAGCGCAGGGAGATGCGGTACGCGTCGCCCGCGTACACCCCGCCGAGCAGCGGCTCCACCAGGCGGTCGACGACCTCGCGGCCGAGGCGCGCCGCCACGTACTCCCCCACCGCCACGTCGTCGCCGATCTCCGTGCGCGGCAGCTCCGCGTCCCGCTCGATCCGGGCGAGGCCCTCGTCGGACAGGACGCCGGACAGCGCGGAGGCCGTGCCGGGGACGCCCATGACGTGCCCCTTCGGCATGGGCCGCAGGGCGCCGCGGGTCCAGATCGAGGCGGTCGCCGTGGCGGGCGGCTGGAGCCGGTCGGCGAGGCCCACCTCCCGGGCGAGCGCCACCGCCTCGGGCTGCCGCGCCAGCATCGACTCGGCACCGAGGTCGACCCGCACGCCCGCGATCTCGCCGGGCAGCAGCTTGCCGCCGACCCGGTCGGACGCCTCCAGGACCGTGACCCGCGCGCCCCGGTCCAGCAGCCGGTGGGCGGCGGCCAGACCCGCGATCCCGCCCCCGATGACGACGACATGCCCCGCGCCCCCGCGGTCCTCCACTGCGTTCATGTGCCCAGCCTCTCAGACCCCGCCGACAACCCGGCGGGCGCCCGTCACGATCCCTGCGGGGCCGGGTGCCGGGGCGTGAAAGCCCCCTGGAGGGTGAGAGACGGCCGCAGCGTGAAAGCCGGGACGGGGAGGACCGGGACGACCCCTGCCCGTAGCGTGTTCGCATGAGCATGAGCCGTTCGAGTCGTTCGAGCCGTCCGCGGGAGCGTCTGGTCGTCATCGGCGGCGATGCGGCGGGCATGTCCGCCGCATCGCAGGCACGCCGCCACAAGGGCCCCGACGAGCTGGAGATCGTGGCGTTCGAACGCGGCCACTTCTCGTCGTTCTCGGCGTGCGGCATCCCGTACTGGGTGGGCGGCGCCGTCGCCGGCCGGGACGAGCTGATCGCCCGTACGCCCGAGGAGCACCGGGCGCGCGGCATCGACCTGCGCATGCGGACCGAGGTCACGGAGATCGACGTGGCGGGCGGCCGGGTCCGCGCCCGGAACGTCGACTCCGGGGCCGAGGCGTGGACGTCGTACGACAAGCTGGTGATCGCGACCGGGGCCCGCCCGATCCGCCCCGACCTGCCCGGCGCCGACGTACCCGGAGTCCACGGTGTGCAGACCCTGGACGACGGCCAGGCACTCCTGGACGCCCTGGCCGCCACCAAGGGGCGCCGCGCGGTGGTCGTCGGCGCGGGGTACATCGGCGTGGAGATGGCCGAGGCGATGATCAACCGCGGTTACGAGGTGACGGTCGTCAATCGCGGCAGCGAACCGATGACCACACTCGATGCGGACATGGGTCGGCTGGTGCACCGGGCCATGGAGGGCCTCGGCATCACCATGGTGGGCGGCGCCGAGGTCACCAAGATCCTCACCGATGACGACGGCGAGGTCCGCGCGGTCGGCACGCAGGACGCCGAGTACCCGGCGGACGTGGTGGTCCTCGGCATCGGCGTACGGCCCGAGACGACCCTGGCCGGGGCCGCCGGGCTGCCGCTCGGCGAGCACGGCGGCCTGCTCACCGACCTCGCGATGCGGGTGCGCGGTCACGAGAACATCTGGGCCGGCGGCGACTGCGTCGAGGTGCTCGACCTGGTCTCCGGCCGGGAGCGGCACATCCCGCTGGGCACGCACGCCAACAAGCACGGGCAGGTCATCGGCACCAACGTGGGCGGCGGCTACGCCACCTTCCCGGGTGTCGTCGGCACGGCCGTGAGCAAGGTGTGCGACCTGGAGATCGCCCGCACCGGGCTGCGCGAGAAGGACGCGCGGCGGGCGGGGCTGCAGTACGAGACGGTGACGATCGAGTCGACGAGCCGCGCGGGCTACTACCCGGACGCGGCCCCCATGACGGTCAAGATGCTCGCCGAACGCCGCACGGGCCGCCTCCTGGGCGTCCAGATCGTGGGCAGGGAGGGCGCGGCGAAACGGGTGGACATCGCGGCGGTGGCGCTGACCGCGCGGATGACGGTGGAGGAGATGACGGCGCTGGACCTGGGGTACGCGCCGCCGTTCTCACCGGTGTGGGACCCGATCCTGGTGGCGGCCCGCAAGGCGGCAGCGGCGGTACGGAGCAACTCCGGGTGAGTGGGGCGCCCCTTCAGGGGCGCGGGGCTGTGACACGGTGCGGCCCGGCCGCGTGGGCGCGACCGGTCACAGACGACCGGCCCCCGGCCGCAGCCCACGGCGAGCCCGCGGATCAAGCCGTCTCGTGCTGCCCCACCCCGTTGATCCGCTCGATCGCCTGACGAGCCTGCTCCCCCGGCGGCCGGGAAGGCAACGACGACACGGACGCCGAGGACGTCACCGCGGCCGGCTGCGGCTGGGCCATCGGCTTGGCATGCGCCGCGGCGCCCCGCGAGGACCGCAGCCGATGGCTGACCGCCTCGTCGAGGGTCACGGGCCGCTGCATCTGGGTCGCGAGCCGCGCGGCCTCCTGGCCGAGCCGCGCGACGTCCTCCCAGGGGAGCTGGATCACCAGCGCCAGTTCGGCCTCGCCGTCGGGCAGGGCGTGTATCGGAGGAGTAACTCGGTCGTTCATCGCCTGTTCCTCACGTCGTCCCCGCGACACGCCTTCCCCGCACCGCGGGCGGTTGAGGAGACATACGCAGGCGCCGACCGCCGCGTTCACCGATTCGCCCGGCCGATCCAGGGCAGTACTTCCTTGTGGTCATCCCCGTCCATGATGTGAACCCGGTGCGCCGTACGCCCTACGTGACGTACGCGCTGATCGCGGCCAATGTCGTCGTCTTCCTGTTCACCCCCGGCCTGGCGGGCTCGGTGGCCGGGCAGAGCGACCTGTCCCAGTTCTGCCACCTCCAGGCGTTCCTGGACCACTACGCCGCGGTGCCGCGCGAGCTGATCCACGACCAACTGCCGCGGCTCGTGCCCACGGGCGCCGTCGGGGTCGGCCCGCACGGGCCGGGCTGTGTGGTGGCCCCGCCCGGCTACCACAAGTCGCCGCCGGCGTCGGTGTTCACCGCGATGTTCCTGCACGGGAGTTGGCTGCACCTGCTGGGCAACATGCTGTTCCTGCTGATCTTCGGCAACAACATCGAGGACCGGCTGGGCCACATCCGCTTCGCGATCTTCTACGTCGCCTGCGGGTACGCGGCGGGGTACGGCTACGCCTACCTCAACGCCGGCTCGAGCGACCCGCTGATCGGCGCGTCGGGCGCCATCGCGGGCGTGCTCGGGGCGTACCTGGTGCTCTATCCGAGGGCGCGGGTCTGGATCCTCGTGCCGTTCCTGCTGTTCCTGCCGCTGCGGCTGCCCGCGTGGATCGTGCTCGGCTTCTGGTTCGTGCTGCAGGCGGTCTACTCGTCCGGGAACGGTGTCTCCTCGGCCGGGACCGTGGCCTACGCGGCGCATGTGGTCGGCTTCATCGTGGGCATGGTCCTGGCCCTGCCGCTGCGCCAGGGCACCCCGCCGCCACCCGAACCGCGCGGCCTGCTGTGGGGCAGGCGGGCCCGCCCCAGTTGGTGAGGACGGCAGCGGCGGCCAGCGGGGCGTTTCGTCCGCCCCCTCCAGCGCGTGGTTGGCCCGAGCAGACCGGGGCCGAAGAGGAACCGGACTCCGACGACGCCGGACGCGACCTCGTTCGAGGAGACCGCGGACGCCCGTCGTGCGGCCGCCGAGGACACCTCCGCGGAGGCGTTCACCACGCGGGACGAGGACGACCGCGGCCGTCTCGCACCGGAGTTCCGGGAACCCGAGGGGCCCGAGGACGAGCCGTCCGCCGGGTGACCCCGCGCCGATGCCGCCCTGTGCGGTCCGGGCCGTGGGGTCAGCGGGCCGTCTGCGTGTGGACGTACTCCACGAGCCGGGTCAGGGCGTCCGGGTCGGTGGACGGCAGGACGCCGTGGCCGAGGTTGAAGACATGGCCCTCGAGGCCTGCGGCGGCGTCGAGTACCTCGCGGGTCTTGGCCTCGACGGCCTTCCGCGGGGCGAAGAGCACCGCCGGGTCGAGGTTGCCCTGCAGCGCCTTGCCGGGGCCGACGCGGCGGGCCGCCTCGTCCAGCGGGACCCGCCAGTCGACGCCGACGACGTCCGCGCCCGCCTCGCCCATCAGCCCCAGCAGCTCACCGGTGCCGACGCCGAAGTGGATGCGGGGGACGCCGTAGGCCTCGACGGCCCGGAAGACCTTGGACGAGGCGGGCAGCACCGAGCGGCGGTAGTCGGCGGGGGCCAGGGCCCCGGCCCAGGAATCGAAGAGCTGCACGGCCGAGGCACCGGCCTCGATCTGCACCTTGAGGAAGGCGGCCGTGATGTCCGCGAGCCGGTCCACCAGGTCGGACCACAGCTCGGGGTCGCCGTGCATGAGCGCCTTGGTGTGCTCGTACGTACGGGACGGGCCGCCCTCGATGAGGTAGCTCGCGAGGGTGAAGGGCGCGCCCGCGAAACCGATCAGCGGGGTCTGGCCCAGCTCCGCGGTGAGCAGCTTGATCGCCTCGGTGACGTAGGAGACGTCCTCGGGGGTCAGGTCGCGCAGCCGGGCGAGGTCGGCGCGGGTGCGGATCGGCTGCTCGACGACCGGGCCGACGCCGGGCTTGATGTCGAGGTCGACGCCGATGGCCTTCAGGGGTACGACGATGTCGCTGAAGTAGATCGCCGCGTCCACGCCGTGCCGGCGGACCGGCTGGAGGGTGATCTCGGTGACCAGCTCGGGACGCATGCAGGACTCGAGCATGGGGATGCCCTCACGCACCTTGCGGTACTCGGGCAGGGAGCGCCCGGCCTGCCGCATGAACCACACCGGTGTGTGCGGCACGGGCTCGCGCCGGCACGCCTTGAGGAAGGCGGATTCGTACGTCGCTGTCGGCTGGCCCGCGGCGGGGCGGTCGTTGACACTCACGCAAAAAGTCTCGCACGCCACCGGAGCGTTTCGGCCTCGGGGCGGGAGCGCCCGCGCAGGGGCGCGGGGCCGCGTTCCGGCACGGTCGCGCCCGGTGGGCGCGCCCCACGGCGAAGGACCCGGCCGCTCTACGACGGGAACCGGCCATTGCGAACCCGCGCACGGGGGCCGAACCCCCGGTGCCAACGGGTGTCTCTCCAAGCGAACGCGCTTTCTTCCCCTTAATCTTCCCCGCATGGCTGCGGCTCAGGAACGAGTGACGGACGACGCCGGCGGAATGGACGACGCGGAGGGGGAGGGCGATGCGATGGACACGTCTCCTCCGCCTTTCCGCGCCGCGGTCGACGCCCTGAAGGCCGCACGCCTGCGGCCGGAGATCGAGATCGAGCCGTCGCGCCCGCCGCAGCGGCTCGCCCCGCACACGTACGCGCTGGAGGCGGCCGTGGTCGCGGACGACGAGGACCTCGCCGACGGGCGCCTCGTCCTGCTGCACGACCCGGCCGGCCACGAGGCCTGGCAGGGCTCCTTCCGTCTGGTGACGCTGGTGCGCGCGGAGCTGGAGCCGGAGATGGCGGCGGACCCGCTGCTGCCCGACGTGTGCTGGTCCTGGCTGACCGGCGCGCTGCAGGCCCGGGGGCTGGCGTACGGCGAGCCGAGCGGGACCGTCACGCGTGCCGGCTCGCACTACTTCGGCGGGCTCGCCGCCCGTCCGGCCGTCTCGCAGATCGAGATCCGTGCCTCGTGGACGCCCCGGGAGGGCATCGGCGGCGTCCCGGACACCGCGGCGCACCTGGCCTCCTGGTGCGACCTGCTGTGCCAGGTCGCGGGCCTGCCCCCGGCGGGGCCGGGCGACGCCTCGGTGGTGACGCTGCCACAGCGTCGGGGGCCGCAGCCCCGCTGACACCGGCGTACCCTCGCGCCCCCTCGCACCGGTCAACGTCTTCTTGACCTTCCTTGCCATCTCTTTGTCGATACGGCCACTTTCGGCCTCGTATCGACCACGGATGGAACCGACTCGATCCTCAGATGATCGCTCGCGCGTCCGAATTGCACGGATTGTTACTCACCAAATCGTGATCATTCTCTAAAGGAGCACGAGTTTGGTGCCGAAGACGACTGTGACCTTGAAACCGAGTTCGTCCCGGCCGCTTCCCCGAGCCGGCCCCGTCCCGCACCCCCCAGGAGGCCTGGTGTCCGTTCTCCTCGAGCAGCCCGCAAGCCTGGTCGCCTACCGCCCCAACAAGCCGACCGCCATGGTCGTAGTGGCCGACCCCCGCGTCCGTTCCACCGTCACCCGCCACCTCTGGGCGCTCGGAGTGCGCGACGTCATCGAGGCGTCGTCCATCGCAGAGGCCCGTCCCCGTATCGGCAACCCGCGCGACATCTGCGTCGCCGACGTCCATCTCCCCGACGGCTCCGGTCTCACCCTGCTCTCCGAGACCCGGGCCGCGGGCTGGCCCAACGGCCTGGCCCTGTCCGCCGCCGACGACATCGGCGCGGTCCGCAACGCCCTCGCGGGCGGTGTCAAGGGCTATGTCGTCACCGGCACCCGCACCAACATCGGGCTCCCCACCCGACCCGGTGCCGCCCCCATCGGCGCCGCCGCCGCGCGCCTGCACCGCCGCCCCCCGGGTGCCCCGAGCCACCCGGGCGGCTACCGCGAGCTGTCCGGCCGCGAGGTGGAGGTGCTGCGTCTGGTCGCCGAGGGTCAGTCGAACAAGGCGATCGGCGTCTCCATGGGCCTGTCCGCACTGACCGTGAAGAGTCACCTCGCCCGTATCGCCCGCAAGCTCGGCACCGGCGACCGCGCCGGGATGGTGGCCGTGGCCCTGCGGACCGGCATCATCCACTGACCTCCCTCCTCCCCCACCCGTCCTTCCCCCACCCGCCCCTCCACCACCTCCCCCGGTCCCCTTCAGCGCCGAGCCGCCGCCGAGCCGCCTCCGGGGATCCGGCCGCCCGCCCGGGACGCCCGCCGTCCCGCGCCGCACGAACAGCACCGCGCCCCAGCGCGGACACGATCGGCCCATGTGACACATGACTGGTTTACGACCCCCCATCGCCCGTCGACGGAACGTTCCGTCGGCGGGCGTAGTCCACACACAGATACCCTTGACAGGTGACCGACGCCCAAGAGACCGCAGCAGACAGCCCACTGCGAACCACCGGAGGCGCCCCTCCGGACGACGTCGAAACGGCGCCGATCCCGTTGCTCGAGCCGCGCGACGGCATTCCGCCGGTGATCGCCGACGAGGCCCTGCTCGCCGAGGTGACCGCCGCCTTCGCCGCCGGCACCGGCCCCGTCGCCGTGGACGCCGAGCGCGCGTCCGGCTACCGGTACGGCCAGCGCGCCTACCTGGTGCAGCTGCGCCGCGAGGGCGCGGGCACCGCGCTGATCGACCCGGTGGCCTGCCCCGACCTGTCGGCCCTCGGCGAGGCGATCGCCGACGCGGAGTGGGTGCTGCACGCCGCCACCCAGGATCTGCCCTGCCTGCGCGAGATAGGCATGATCCCCAAGCGTCTGTTCGACACCGAGCTGGCGGGGCGCCTCGCCGGTTTCCCACGGGTGGGCCTCGGCGCCATGGTGGAGAGCGTGCTCAGCTTCATCCTCGAGAAGGGACACTCCGCCGTCGACTGGTCGACCCGGCCCCTGCCCGAGCCCTGGCTGCGCTACGCCGCCCTGGACGTCGAGCTGCTGGTCGACCTGCGGGACGCCCTGGAGAAGGAGCTGGAGCGACAGGGGAAGCTGGAGTGGGCCCGGGAGGAGTTCGACGCGATCGCCTCCGCGCCGCCGCCGGAGCCGCGCAAGGACCCCTGGCGCCGTACGTCCGGGATGCACAAGGTGCGCCGCCGCCGGCAGATGGCGGCCGTCCGTGAACTGTGGCAGACCCGGGACCGGATCGCGCAGCGCCGCGACGTCTCGCCGGGCAAGGTGCTCGGGGACGCCGCGATCATCGAGGCGGCCCTCGCCCTGCCGCCCAACGTGCACGCCCTGGCCGCGCTGAACGGCTTCGGGCACCGCATGGGGCGGCGCCAACTGGAGCAGTGGCAGTCCGCGATCGATCGCGCCAAGGCGCTGCCGGAGGCGGAGCTGCCGCAGCCGGGGCAGCCGGTGACGGGTCCGCCGCCGCCACGGGCCTGGGCCGACAAGGATCCGGTCGCCGCGGCTCGCCTGTCGGCGGCGCGGGCGGCGGTGTCCGCGCTGGCCGAGCAACTCAACATGCCGCAGGAGAACCTGATCTCCCCGGACACCGTGCGGCGCGTGTGCTGGGAGCCCCCGAAGCCGGTGGATGCGGAGACCGTCGCCTCCGCGCTCGCCGGGTACGGGGCGAGGGCCTGGCAGGTCGAACAGGTCACACCGGTGCTGGTGAAGGCGCTGTCCGTGAAGGGTGCCTAGTTGCCGCACCACTGGCCGGGGCAGCGGCGGCGCGGCGCGCTCACCCGCGAGCGCCTCGCCGGCAGGCGCCGCGCACCCGCATGCCCGGCGTGAACAGGCGCCGGTCGCCCCCGCCTCCGCTGTACGGCGTCCCGGACTCCCCCCGGCCCACCCGCTCACGCCACCGACCCCGCTCACGCCACCTCCGCCGGGTGCCGTGACGACGGCGTGAGCCGGGTGTTAGCGGGGCCTGGAAGCGTGGCGATCCGGGAGAACCCCGAACCAGCCCAGGGAAAGGGAGCGGGATGACCGTACTGACCGGATCAGGGGCCGCCCAGGCCGTGCTGGACGCGCTGGCGTTCGAGCGGACCGTGCCCCGAAGCCTCGTCCACCGGCACGCACTGTCCGAGGTGTTCCTCACCGACAGCGCGCGCGTGGACGACCGGCGTTTCGTCGCGGCCGCCCAACTGCCGCCGTCCCACGCCTACTACACCGACCACACGACGCCGCAGACCGTCGACCCGCTGCTGTTGCTGGAGTGCTGCCGGCAGGCGGAGACCCATGCGGTGCACGCGCACTTCGGTGCGCCGTTCGGCACGAAGTTCGTGCTGCAGGAGTGGTCGATGACGCTGCCGGACGCCGCCACGGCTCCGGCGTCGGCCGGGCCGGTGCCGGTGACGATCGACGCCACGACGCAGGACGCGCAGTGGGTCGCCGGGACCCTGCGCGGTCTCGGGTACCGCATGCGGGTGTCGGCCTCGGGGCGTCCGCTGTGCGACGTCACCATGCGGGTGAAGTACGTGGCCGACGCGGTCTATGCGAAGCTGCGCGGCCGCGCCGCCGGGGCGGCGCCGACGTCCGAGTCGTACCGCCGGGCGGAGACCGAGGGGCTGGTGGAGCCGGCTCGCGTGGGGCGCGGGCGCCCGGAGAACGTGGTGCTGCTCGACCCGGTGCACACCGACGACGCGGTCGCGGCCCGGCTGCGCGTGGCCGGCGGTCATCCGAGCCTGTTCGACCACCCGCAGGATCATGTGCCGGGCATGGTGCTGATGGAGGCGGGGCGGCAGGCGGCCCTGCTGGCGGCCGGGGAGTCGAGCGGAGAGGGGGCGGCGGTGTGGGCCGTGTCCGGCCTGAGCGCGTCGTTCGGCGCCTACGCCGAACTCGACCAGCCGCTCATCGTGCGGGCGCGGCGGCCCGAGGGGCGGGAGACCACCGTCCGGGTCGGCTTCGAGCAGGGCGGCCGGAGCGTGGCGGAGGCCGCCTTCTCGTTGCAGCGGGCCGGCGCCGACGGCCGGGGGTGACCGGGGGCACGTCGGCCCGGTGACGGTGGTCGCCGTCACCGGGCCGACGTGTCCGCGCCCGCGCCCGCCCTCAGGACTCCTGGCCGGTGGCCGAGGGGTCCAGGTCGCGGTCGCGGACCAGGGTGAAGATGGCGACCGCGCCGGCGAAGGCGACGCAGGCGAGGACGACGTACACCACGCTCCAGCCGTGCTCCAGGCCCTGCACCGCCCGGTGCACGAGGTCCTCTCCCCCGCTGCGGCGCACGGAGGCCAGCCGGCCCTGCACCACGTCGTCGGCCATCGCGCCGCTGTCCGGGCGACCGGCGGTGGACAGCCGTTGCCGGGTTGCGGTGAGCAGCAGGCCGCCGACACAGGCCACCCCGATGGTCTCGCCCGCGACGCGCAGGGTGTTGAACATGCCCGATGCCATGCCGGCGCGCTCGGGCGACACGACGCTGACCGCCGCGTTGTCCATGACGCCGAAGGCGAGGCCGATGCCGATGCCCGCCAGCAGCAGCGCGGCGTACAGGGCGGTCCGGGAGGAGACCGGGTCGGTGAGGGTCATCAGCAGCAGGGCCACGGCCAGCACGGCGGGGCCGAGAGCCAGCAGCGTCCGTACCGAGAGCCGCTTCACCAGTGCTCCGGAGAACAGCGGCAGGACGAAGACCGGCAGGGTGAGCGGCAGCAGCATCGCGCCGGACATCGTGGAGCCGGCGCCGCCCGCCCCCTGGAAGTACGGCGGCAGGTAGACCAGCAGGGCCGCGAAGGCGAAGACGATGCTGACGGGCTGCCAGATGATGGCCACGAAGGTGGGGCGGCGCAGCAGGCTCAGGTCGAACATGGGCTCGCCGCTGCGCAGTTCCACGGCGACGAAGGCGGCGAGGGAGAGGGCGGCGCCGGCGAAGGAGCCGAGCGTCTGGGGTCCCGTCCAGCCGCGCGAGGGTCCCTCGACGAAGGCGAGGGCGAGCAGCAGCAGGGCGAGAGTGAAGGTGACCACGCCCGGCTTGTCGATGCGCCGGGCCTCGGGATTGCGGGACTCGGGCAGGGGCCGGGCCAGGACCAGGACCACCGCGCCGAGGATCACGTTGACGAGGAAGACGGCGTGCCAGGAGGCCGCGCCGACGAGCAGTCCGGAGACGAAGGGGCCCATCGCGAGGCCGAATCCGATCGAGGCGCCGAAGATGCCGAACGCCCTGGCCCGCGCGGCCCCGCTGAAGGTGTGCGCGAGCAGCGTCGAGCCGCTGGTGAGGACCGCGGCCGCGCCCATGCCCTGGACGAACCGGGCCGCGTCCACGAGCACGATCGTGGGCGCGGTGCCGGCCACCAGGGAGGCCAGCGCGAAGACCGCGGTGCCGGTCAGGAACATCCGGCGCCGTCCGTACAGGTCGGCGGCGGACCCGGCGGCCAGCATGAACGCGGTGAAGGCGACGTTGTAGGCGTTGAGGACCCACTGGGTGGAGGCGGCCGACGCGTGCAGCGCGCCGGACATGTCGGCCAGCGCCACCCCGGGCCCGGTCACGGAGATGGGCAGCATGACGGCCGCCAGGGCGATGGCCACCAGGATCCGGGTGGGGCCGGTCGGGGGCCGCTGCCCGGAGGCGGCCCGGGGCCGGTCGCCGTCGGCGGCGCCCGGCTCGGCCCGGGCGGCCCGTACGTCGGACAGCTCTGCTTCGGCAGGTGTGTGGGACATCGGAAGGCTTCCTGTGTCTGTTGCCGGGGGCGGGGGGAGGGGCGGACGCGGTCAGGCGGGCAGCGGCGCCCGGTCGGACCGCAGGACGTCGCCGAGCTGCGCGAAGGAGGCGACCTGTGCGTCGATGAAGGAGCCGAACGGCGCCACGTCGGCGTCCGTGAACACCTCCCCGCGCATGAGTACGGTGCGCAGCCCGGCGATCTTGGCGGCGCGCAACGCCAGCGGAGAGTCGTCGACCAGCAGCCAGCGCTCCGGGCGGGTCTCCCCCTCGGCGGCGAGCAACGCCGTGTAGGTGTCGGGATCGGCCTTGGAGGCGTGGTCGAGGGAGACGAAGTCGCGCGCGTGGAAGAGCCCGTCGAGCAGGGAGCGGCGCGCTGTCGTGCGGTCCATGGTGGAGAAGACCCGCAGCCGGACGCCGTGGGCGCGCTGCTCGGCGCAGAACTCCTCGGCCCCTTCGCCGAGGGTGAGCCTGGTGCCGCCGACCGCGGTGAGCGCTCGCAGCGCGGCGATCTCGGCCGTCAGGTGCTGTTCGATGCCCAGCCCGGCGAACAGCACGCGCAGGCTGTCTCGCTGCGGAAAGGTGCTGATGGCCTTGAACTGGGCGGCGGTGGCGTCGTAGGGAAGACAGGTGTGGCGGTTGATGCCTTCGTGCAGGGCCCGCAGCAGCAGGCTGGACGCGTTGAGGCTCAGCACTCCGTCGAAGTCCAGCAGCACGGTGTGCGCGGAGGTGTCGCGGTCCACGGCGTGGCTCCTTGGGGGGTGGAAGGGGGTACCGGCCCGACGCGGGGGAGGGCCGGGCCGGTACGTCGGGGGGCGGCTCAGTCCTGCCAGACGGTGTGCGCGGCGGCCTCGGCGTCGAGGGTGCGCAGCAGTTCCTCGTCGATGGCGTGCAGCGAGTCGACGATGTGGCGGGTGCCGGCCTCGCGCATGAGCTGCGGTTGGAAGCTGTGCTCGAAGGAGCTGGGGTGCCCGATGAAGGGGATGCCGAGCGCCCGGGCGACCTCGGCGACACGGGCCACGTCGTCGATGAACAGCACCTCGTCGTACTCCAGGCCGAAGACCTCGGTGGTGATCTCGCGCAACCCGGGACGGAAGTCGTTGGTGCAGACGTAGCGGGGCTCGTCGAACAGGTCGGCGTGCTCACCCAGGTACCGGTCGAAGTGGGAGGCGTCCAGGCCGCCGTAGCTCACCGTCTTCAGTCCCAGCGCGCGCAGCCGGCGCAGCAGGTCGACGGCGCCGTCCAGGAGGTGGACGGGGTGGTCCTTGACGTACTCCTCCCGTTCCTTGAAGTAGACGTCGATGGCCTCCTGAGCGGTCCACGGCACGCGGGCCGCGTTGGCCATCCCCTGGCCGCCGACGAGTTGCGGCTGGGAGAAGATGCTGCGCTCGACCTCGGCGGTGTACTCGCCGCCGCGGCTGACGATGAAGTTGTGGATGACCGGGCTGAAGGTGTCGTTGAGCAGGACGCCGTCGATGTTGACGGCGGCCAGCTTGAGCTGCTTGAGCTTGTCTGCCACGAGTGCGTTCCGTTTCTGGGTGTCGTTCGGTGGTGTCGCCGGTGGTGCGTCCGGTGTGCCGGGCGCTTTCGGCGGTTGTTCAGGCGCGATGCCCGGTCAGTGGCCGACGGTGGCCATGCCTGCGGGGTCGTAGCGCTCGCCGGACACGGCGTCGCGCGGCACGGCGGCCTCGACGGCCGCCATCTGCTCCGCGGTGAGCTCGACTTCGGCTGCGGCGAGGTTCTCGCGCAGATACGTCTCACGGCGGGTCCCGGGGATGGGCACGACGTCCTCGCCGCGCGACAGCAGCCATGCCAGCGCGAGCTGGACGGGTGTGCAGCCGGCGTCGCGGGCGACTTCGCGCAGCCGCTCGACCATCCGGGCGTTGCGCGCCAGGTGCTCCTGCTGGAAGCGCGGGTGCGAGTGCCGGAAGTCGGTGGGGTCCAGGTCCTCCGGCCGGGTGATGGCGCCGGTCAGGAAGCCGCGGCCGATCGGTGAGTAGGCGACGAGGGTCACTCCGAGTTCCCGCGCGGCGGGCAGGACCTCCTGCTCCACGTCGCGGGTCCACAGCGAGTACTCGGTCTGCAGGGCGGCGATGGGGTGGACGGCGTGGGCCCTGCGCAGCGTCTCGGCACTGACCTCGGACAGGCCCAGGTGGCGGACCTTGCCCGCCTGTACCAGCTCCGCCATGGCGCCGACGGTCTCCTCGATCGGGATGTCGGGGCTGCGGCGGTGGAGGTAGTACAGGTCGATGTGGTCGACGCCGAGCCGCTGCAGCGAGGCGTCGACGGCCTGCCGGCAGTACTCGGGGCTGGAGTCGACCTGGCGGCCCTGCCGCGGGTCGCGGTCGTCGCGCCGGATGCCGAACTTGGTGGCGAGGACGACCTCCTCGCGGCGCCCGGCGACGGCCCGTCCGACGAGCCGCTCGTTGTGGCCCTTGCCGTACATGTCGGCGGTGTCGAGGAGGGTGACCCCCAGGTCCAGCGCCGCCTCGAGCGTCTTCAGGCTCTGCGCCTCGTCCGTCGGCCCGTAGAACTCCGACATGCCCATGCAGCCGAGACCGATGGCCGAGACCGAGAGGCCGTCCGTACCAATCCTGCGTTGCCGCACTGGTTTCTCCTCGTACGCGTTCGTGAACCGGATCGTGGGGCACACGTGCCGTCCACACGGCGCGTCGCCTGCACACGCGGCTCGCTCCAACAGGCGCTTCCGGTCGGCGGCTTGCTGCCGAGCGCCCCGACCATGCTCGCAACCCCCGCTCCCGCACGGCTCACTTGGCGCTCACGACGGACGTGAGCGGCACGTGGGTGCGTGGTGAGCCGGAGCGGAGCAGCCGTTGCCAGAGTGAACTGGCCGGTCGGCCCCGGGCATCGCGGGGCGCCGGCGGACGTCGAGCCAGCGAGGAGGAGCGCGCAGTGACGGCTATGGCAGGCGATGGCCTGACGGCAGGCGGCAGCGCCCGGCACCGGCCGGGTCGCGGTGACGGAGGGATCGGATGAGCGGGACCGGCCGTGCGGCGGTGGTCGCCGGTCTGGGCGCCTGGGTGCCCCCGGCCACGGTCACCAATGACGCACTCGCCCGGGAGCTGGACACGTCGGACGAGTGGATCCGCAGTCGCACCGGGATCGCGTGCCGGCACGTGGTCGACCCGGGCGCGGCCACCGGCGATCTGGCCGTGGAGGCGGGCCGCCGGGCGCTGAAGTCCGCCGGGACGGACGCCGCCGACGTGGTGGTGCTCGCCACCAGCACCCCCGACCGGCCCTGCCCGGCGACCGCTCCCGAGGTGGCGAGCCGGCTGGGGCTGTCCGGGGTCGGAGCCTTCGACATCGCCGCGGTGTGCACCGGCTTCATCTACGCGCTGGGCGTGTCCGCCGGGCTGGTGGAGTCCGGGTTCGCCGCATCGGTGCTGGTCATCGGCGCGGACACGTTCTCCACCATCCTGAACCCGGCCGACCGCACCACCCGGGCGATCTTCGGCGACGGCGCCGGCGCGATGGTGCTGCGCGCCGGGGACCCGGCCGAGCCGGGCGCCCTGCGGGGACTGCACCTGGGCAGCGACGGGAGCCGCAGCGATCTCATCCAGGTCGCGGCGGGCGGGTCGCGGCAGCGGTCCACCGGCCTGCCCGCCGACGAGGCGGCCACCTACTTCACCATGGAGGGCCGTCCCGTCTTCGCCGAGGCCGTACGGCACATGGCGGCCTCCCTGGAGGAGACGGCCGGCGCGCTGGGCTGGACGCCGGCCGACATCGACCGGGTCGTCCTGCACCAGGCCAACGCCCGGATCCTCGCAGCGGTCGCGGAGCGCGTGGACGTACCGCTCGAGCGCTTCCCGTCCAACATCGAGCGGGTCGGCAACACGGTCGCCGCGTCCGTTCCGCTCGTGCTCGCCGACGCGGTCGCCGACGGCACCCTGCACCCCGGCCAGCGGGTGGTGCTGGGCGGCTTCGGCGGCGGGCTGACCTGGGGGTCCGTCGGCCTGGTCTGGCCGGAGATCACCCCTGCCTGACCGCACACCCCGATTCCCCGGGATCGGGTTCCCGGGTTCCCGGGTTCCCGAGGTTCCCGGGGTTCCCCGCAGTCGGTTTCAAGACTCGGCTTTCCGACTCGGCTTTCCGACTCGGTCTCGCGACTCGGTCTCGCGAGTCCGCTCTGCGACCCGTCACCCACGACATGGCCGCCCGGCCGACCCGGCCGGGCGCCTTCCCACCCTTCAGGAGCACACCATGCAGGACATCCAGGAACACACCACGCAGGACATCGCGCAGCGCGTCTCGGCACTCCTGTCGGGCCAGTTCAAGGTCAAGCCGGAGGCCATGGCACCGGGGGTCACCCTGGGCAAGCTGTCCTTCGACTCGCTGGTCCTGATCGAGCTGGGGCTCGTTCTGGACAAGGAGTTCGGCGTCCGCATCGATGACGGCGAGCTCACCGAGGGGCAGACGCTCGACGACGTCGTCGACCTGCTCGTCGCCAAGGGAGCGTCGGTCTGATGGCGGGCGGCACCGACGCCGTGGCCGTCACCGGTCTGGGGCTGGTCACCCCGGCCGGCATAGGCGTCGAGGAGAACTGGGAGCGGGTCCTGACGGGTCGCTCCTGCGCCACGCGGGACGACACGCTCGGCGACCTGTCGGCCGACTTCTCCTGCCGGGTGCCCGGCTTCGACCCCGAGGCGATGCTGGGCGGCTTCGCCTCCTGGCAGCTCGAGCGGTTCGTCCAGCTCGCGCTCGTCGCCTCCCGCATGGCCGTCCGCGACGCCGGGCTGGACCCGAGCACCTGGGACGGCACCCGCGTCGGCGTGGTGCTCGGCAACTCCCTCGGCGGGGCGGCGACCTTGGAGGAGCAGTACCGCGCGCTGTCCGAGGACGGTCCGGCCCGGGTCTCTCCGCTGCTGGTCACCAAGTACATGCCGAACATGCTCGCCGGGTACGTGGCGATCGACTGCGGAGCGCGCGGCCCCGGCCTGGTCACCGCCACCGCCTGCGCGTCGGGCGCCACGGCCGTCGGCACGGCCAGGGATCTGCTGCGCGCGGGCGCCTGCGACATCGTGCTGGCCGGTGCGAGCGAGTCGGCGCTCACCCCGACGGTGATGGCCGGGCTGTGCCGGATGGGTGCCCTGTCGAAGTCCCGGGAGGCGCCCGAGCACGCCGGCAAGCCGTTCGACGCCGAGCGGGACGGTTTCGTGGCCGCCGAGGCGGCGGGCGTGCTGGTGCTGGAGCGGGCCGACGACGCCCGCGCCCGCGGCGCCCGTATCCGCTCACTGGTGAGCGGATACGCGGCCTCCTCGGACGCCCATCACGCGACGGCTCCCGAGCCCGGCGGCGAGGGCATCGAGCGGGCGTTGCGGGCGGCCCTGGCCGATGCCGACGTGGCCCCCTCCGACGTGCGGCACGTCAATGCCCATGGCACCGCCACCCCGATGAACGACCTCGTCGAGGGCACAGTGCTCGGCCGGGTCGTGGGTGGCGGGGCCGCGGTGACCTCCACCAAGGGGGTGACCGGTCACGCCCTCGCCGCGGCCGGCGCGATCGAGGCCGCCTACACGGTGCTGGCCGTGCAGCACGGCGTGGTCCCGCCCACGGCCAATCTGAAGAACCCCGACCCGGCCATCGATCTGGACCTGGTCAGCGGCGAACCCCGGAGGACCCCGGTGGACGTGGCGGTGAGCACGTCGCTCGGGTTCGGCGGCCACAACGCCGCGCTCGTCTTCACCGCGGCCTGAACCCTCGCCGGGCGGTCGCCTCGCCGGACGCCGGCGGGGCGACCGCCCGGCGCCTTCGAAAGGAGACAACGATGAACCGCTCCGTCTTCGTCACCGGCGGCAACCGCGGCATCGGCCGCGCCGTCGCCGAGGCCTTCGCGGCCGACGGCGACAGGGTCGCCGTCAGCCACCGGTCGGGCAGCCCGCCCCCGGGCGTGCTCGGTGTCAAGGCCGACGTCACCGAGCCGGGCGCGCTGGAGCGGGCGCTGCGGGAGGCGGAGGCGGCACACGGCTCCGTGGAGGTGCTGGTGGCCAACGCCGGCATCACCCGGGACAGGCCGATGCTGAGGATGTCCGACGACGACTTCGACGAGGTGCTGCGCACCAACCTCACCGGGACGTTCGCCGCGGTGCGGGCCGGGGTGCGCAGCATGCTGCCGGCCAGGCGCGGGCGGGTGATCCTCGTCTCCTCGGTGCTCGGCTTCGTCGGGGCTCCCGGCCAGACCAACTACGCCGCCTCCAAGGCCGCTCTGATGGGCCTCGCCCGTTCCCTGGCGTGGGAGCTCGGGGATCGCGGGATCACGGTCAACGTGGTGGCGCCGGGCATCATCGCCACGGACATGACCGCTGGGCTGTCCGAGCGGCGCCTGGCCGACGTCATGCGGATGACCCCGCTCGGCCGTCCCGGCACGGTGGACGACGTGGTCGCCGCGGTCAGGTTCCTGGCCGGCGAGGAGGCCGGATACATCACCGGCGCGGTGCTCCCGGTCAGCGGCGGACTCGGCATGGGCCACTGACCCGCCCCGGCGCCCACCGGGCATCCACGGGGGCGCCGCCCACCGACGAAAGGACATCGCCGCGATGGCGGAGCAACCCGGGCTCCGGGACATCCCCACGAGGGCGGAGCAACCCCGGCTCACGAAGAACACCCCCGCGATGGCGGAGCAACCCCGGCTCACGAAGAACACCCCCGCGATGGCGGAGCGACCCGAGCGCTGGACCGAAGTCCTGCGCCCCGCGGCGCGGCCCTGCCCGCGCGTCGTCGTCTTTCCGCACGCGGGGGGCGGTGCGCGGCGATACCGGGAGTTGCTCGCGCCGCTCCCGGCGGACGTGGAAGTCGTCGGCGTGACTCTGCCGGGCCGGGAGCGCCGCGCGGGGCTGCCCCCGCACACGAGCGTCGCCCGGGCCGTGACCGGGATCGCGGCGGAACTGCGGGCGCCGGACGCCGGGCCCACGGTGTTCTACGGACACAGCCTGGGGGCGCTGCTGGCCCTGGCCACGGCGGACACCGGCGCGGTGCGGTGCGACGCGCTGGTGGTGTGCTGCTCGCTGCCCGGTTCCCGCGGTTTTCCCGATCCGGCCCTGCTGAGCGGCCCCGCGGGGTTGACGGCGGTCCTGGCTCTGCACGGGCTGGCCGCCGACGCCCTCGACGACGCCTCCCTGTCCCCTGCGCGCCGGGCCCTCGCGCACGATCTCGCGCTCACCCGGCAGACGCTGCTCGCGGTGGACGCGCTGCGTGTGGACGTACCGCTGACGGCGCTGGCAGGCGATCAGGACCCGCTCGTCCCACCGGCCACACTGCCGCTGTGGGCCTCGTTCACCCGTGGTGCGTTCCGGTCCCGGCGGGTGCCGGGCGGCCACTTCTTCCCGTTCACGGCCTCTGGTCAGGCGGTCCTGCTGGAGGAACTCATCGCGTCCCTCCAGCAGGCCGGGCCTCCGGCGGGCCGGTCCGTCACGCTCTGACCAGGTCGGCCGCGAGATCGGACGGGCCCGGCACGACGCCGCCCGACGCCTCGTCACTCGCCAGGATCCGCTGCTGCAGGCCGCGCAGCCGGTGCGAGGGCTCCAGTCCCACGCCGTCGGCCAGCGCGATGCGGGCCTGCTGGTAGGCCGCGAGCGCGTCGTTGCGGCGGCCCGAGAGGTACAGGGCGAGCATCAGGTACTCGTAGAGCACCTCGTCGTAGGGGTCGAGGGCCACCAGCGCGTGCAGCTCCCCGACGACCTCCGCGTACCGGTGCAGCCTGAGGTCCAGGGACAGGCGCTGGGTCAGTACGGCCTTGCGGTCCTCCTCCAGGCGCCGCACGTGGGCCCGCAGCACCGGGCCCGCCGGTACGTCGGCGAGCGGGGCGTCGCGCCACAGGTTCAGGGCGGCGTTCAGCACGGCGGAGGCCTCGGCCAGGTCCCCGCGTGCCTCGGCCGCACCGGCCTGGGCGACGAGCTGCTGGTGGCGGACCATGTCGAACTGGTCCCCCGGAACCTCCAGCCGGTAGCCGGTGGGTTCGGTGATCAGCGTCTGCTCGGGCGGACGGCCCGCCTCTCCTTCCTGGGCGCGCCGGATCCCCTTGCGGATCCACATGACGCAGTTCTGGATCCCGGTGGCGGCGCTCCTGGGCGCGTCGAGGTCCCACAGTTCGCGTTCGATCGTGGCGCGCTGCACGACCCGCCCGCGGTTGAGAACGAGCATCGCCATCAGCTTCTTCGCCTTCACCGCGGTCGGAACCACCGAGGTGCCGTTCACCGTCACCCGGAGCGGTCCGAGGACTCTGGCGATCATGGTCACTCCTCCTTCGCCGACACCTCCATGTGTACCAGTTGATTCATGGACTGGAGGTCATCTTTGTCGCCACATTAATGTGACTTTCGATGCACGCTGCATCCAACTCCAGGTCGAATCATCCACATTCGTCTCCATTTATCCTGCCTCCATCTCGGGCTCACAGTGCCGTAGCCTGGCCGTCTCACTGCCGTCACACGGAAGATCAGCAGCAATGTTAGTCTCCGGTATAAGTTTGGACGCCACAACAGGACGAGGGGGGTCGATGCTCGCGAGCGGCGCACCCGAGGTAGCGGTCATCGGAATGGGTTGCCGGTTCCCGGGAGCGAGCGGCGTGGAGGCGTTCTGGCGGCTCCTGCTGGACAACACCGACGCCGTCACACCCGTCCCCGAGGACAGGTTCGACATCCGGCCCCACTACGCACCCGTGCCGGAACCGGGCCGCACGGTCTCCCGGCACGGCGGTTTCATCGACGACCTGTACGGCTTCGACGCCGCCTTCTTCGGCATCGCGCCCCGCGAGGCGCTCGCCATGGACCCCCAGCAGCGGCTCCTGCTGCATGTCGTCTGGGAGGCGCTGGAGGAGGCCGGCATTCGTCCGTCGACCCTGGCCGGCAGCGCCACCGGCGTCTTCGTGGGGCAGGCGACCGCCGAATACGGCGAACAGGCGGGCCACCTGCCCCCGGACGTGCACGGCATGGCGGGCGGCCGGCTGCGCGCGGTCACCGCCGGACGGGTGTCGTTCGCCCTCGACCTGCGCGGTCCCAGCCTGGTGGTGGACACCGCCTGCTCGTCGTCGCTGGTCGCGGTGCACCTGGCCCGGCAGAGTCTGCTCGCCGGCGAAAGCGACCTGGCCATCGCGGGCGGGGTGAACGCCGTCCTGTCGGCCGCCGACGCCGTCACCTACTCCCAGGGCGGCATGCTCGCCCCCGACGGCCGCTGCAAGTTCGCGGACGCCTCCGGGGACGGATTCGTCCGCAGCGAGGGCGTCGGCGTGGTGCTGCTCAAACGACTGGACGACGCCCTGCGCGCCGGCGACCCGGTACTCGCGGTGCTGCGCGGCAGCGCGGTGACCAACGACGGCGACGCGAGCGGACTGCTGCTCCAGCCAGCCGTTGCCGGGCAGGCCCACATGCTGCGCGCGGCCTGTCGCAGCGCCGGCATCACCCCGGGCCTGCTCGACTACGTGGAGGCGCACGGCACCGGCACCCGGGTGGGCGACGAGGTGGAGCTGCGCGCCCTGGCCGAAGCGGTGCGGGAGGAAGGGGCGGCCGCCCGCCGGCTGCGCGTGGGTTCCGTGAAGACCAACATCGGCCACGCCGAGGCAGCCGCGGGAATCGCCGGCCTGATCAAGACCGTACTGATCGCCCGCCACCGTCTGATCCCCGCTTCCCTGCACGGGCGTTCCCCTCACCCGGTCCTCACCGAACCGGACGTGCCGCTGGAGGTCGTCACGCGGAACACCCCGCTGGAGCCCGCGGGCCCGGCCGCGGTTCTCGGCGTGTCCTCCTTCGGCCTGTCCGGCACCAACGCCCATGTGATCGTCGGCGGCTACCCGCCCACGCCCACCGGTGACACCCCCGCACCCGGGCTGCCCACCGGCCGCCGCGCCGACGTGCCGGACGCCGGTACGCGCACCCCGGACGCCGCCGGTACGCGGACCCCGGAAGCCGAGGAGCCGCAGTTGCTGGTGCTCAGCGCCCGTACCCCTGGGTCCCTGCGCCGCCTGGCGGCGCGGTACGCCGCCCATCTGGAGGCGGGCGGGCCCGGACGCGCCCACGGTCTGCGCGCCCTCTGCCGCGCCGCCGCCACCCGCCGCGACGCCCACCCCTACCGTCTGTGGGCCGTCGGCGCCAGCCACGACGAGATGGCCACCGCCCTGCGCGCACTGGCGGACGGCGAGGAGACCCCGGACGGCGGACTCGGCGAGGCGCCCTTCCACGGCGACCGCCGGATCGCCTTCGTCTTCCCCGGGCAGGGCTCGCAGTGGCGGGGCATGGGCCGCCGGCTCCTGGAGCACGACGAGGACTTCCGCCGCGCCATGGCCGAGTGCGACGCCGCCGTCCGCGACGAACTGGGCTGGTCGGTCATCGACACGCTCACCGACGAGGAAAGCACCGACGAGGCGGAGGCCTGGGACGACGTGGCCGTGGTGCAGCCACTGCTGTGGGCCGTCCAGGTCTCCCTGGCGGCGGCGGTGCGTGCCAAGGGCGCAGAACCCGGCCTGTGCCTCGGGCACAGCATGGGCGAAGTCGCCGCCGCCCGGACCGCGGGCGCCCTGTCGGTGCGGGACGCGGCGGCGGTGATCTGCCGACGCAGCAGCCTGATGGCCCGGCTGGCGGGGCGCGGAGCGATGCTCGCCGTCGAACTCGACGCGGCCGAGGCCACCGCGGCCGCGTCCTCCCACCCCGGCGCCGTCTGCGTCGCCGCCAGGAACGCGCCCCGCTCCACCGTGCTCGCCGGCGACGCCGACGCGCTGCGGGAGATCGCCGCCCGGCTGGAGGAGGAGGGCGTGTTCTGCCGTCCGGTGAAGGTCAACGTGGCGTCGCACTCCCCCCTGATGGACGAACTGCGGCCCGACCTGCTGGAGCAGCTCGCCGGCCTGACCCCCGGGCGGGGCCGGGTGGAGATGCTGTCCACCGTCCGCTGCGCCCCCGTCGGCGAGGGCGAACTGGACGCCGCCTACTGGGCGGACAACCTCCGTGAACCGGTGCGGTTCGTGGACGCCGTCCGTGCGGCCGCCGAGGCGGAGGAGACCGTCTTCGTCGAGATCAGCCCCCATCCCCTGCTCACCCAGGCCGTGACCGCCGCCCTGGACGAACGGGGCGGGACGCCGTCCGCCGTGGCGACGCTGAAGCGACGGCAGCCGGAGCCGGAGAACCTCCTGCGCGCGCTGGGCCGGATCTTCACGTACGGAGGCCGCGTCGACTGGGACCGCTGCTACGGGACGAGCGAGGGCGAAGCGGGCCGGGAGCCGTACGTGCCGCTGCCGACGTACGCCTGGGAGCTCGAGCGGTTCCGCCGTGAACCGGTCGGGACCGCGCCGGCCGCCCGCCACACCCGTGAGTTCGCCCTGCGCGACCTCGGCCTTCCGGCCCTGGGCGGCGGTGTGCGCAGCCGGGGCACGGCCGCGGTGCCCGCCGTGGTGTACCTCGAGGCGGTGCGGGAGGCCGTTCGGGAAGCCGCCGGCGGCCGGGACGGGATCCTGAGGGACGTGGAGTTCGGGTCCCGGCCGCTCGAACTGGAGCGCGCGCGGGACGCCGCCGTGCGGGTGGGCCTCAGCCCGCTGCCCGGGGAAGAGGCCTTCGCCGTCACCGTCACCGCCGCGCACACCGAGGGCGGCAGCAGGGACGGTGACATCTGCTTGAGCGGACGGTTCCAGGTCATCTCCGCGGCACGGACGGCGAGCGGGCGAAGCGGAGACGGGGAACGGGAGTGCGGGCATGACATGCTCGACGCGGCCCTGACCCGGTGCCGGGAGTACGTGCCCGCCGGCGAGTTCTACCGGCGCATCCAGGCACGCGGGCTCACCGTCGACGGCGGACTGCGCACGGCCGCCCAGCTCTGGCTCGGTGACGGCGAGTGCGTGGCCCGGATGCGCGGCACGGCCGGCTCCGGCACTGCGGCGGAGGCGGGCCGCGCCGCGGCAGGCCTGGAGGCGGCGCTGGTGACCATGGCCGCGACCTGGCCGCAGGCCGCCTTCGGGGCCACGCCCGGTGTTTTCCTGCCGGTTTCCTTCGGTCACGTCCGCGTCGTCGACCCCGGCGCCCTGGCCGACGACCACTGGGCGCTGGCCGACTGCGCACCCGAGCCCGGGGCCCGAGAGGCCGGCTGCGACGTCCGGCTCCTCGCGACGGACGGGCACCTGATCGCGGAGTTCCTCGACATACGGGTCCGCCTGGTGCCGCCCCACGGCATCACGGCGCCGGTATCGCCCACTGCCGCCGAGGCCGGGTCCGCCGGCACCGCCGACGTCACGGCGACCACGCCCGCGGCCCCGGCCGCACAGCCGGGCGGCGCCGTGACCGACGGTGCACAGTCGCGCAACGCCGCGGCCCGGGCCGCGGCCGCGGGTGCCGCACGGTCGCACAGGGCCGCACGGCCGCACGAGGCCACGCGACCGCCCCGCTCCCGGCACGGCCGTCCCGGCGTCGCGGCGCCCGCGTCGGCACCACGGCAGACGCCGACGCGGGGCATCCGCGACGACGTGCTGCGGCACGCGGCGACCGTCCTCGGCATCTCGGCCTCGCGGCTGGACCCGCGCCGGCCGCTGCGCAGCCTGGGGCTGGACTCGCTGCTGGCCACCGAGCTGAGGGTGCGACTGAACCAGTCGCTGGGCGTGGACGTCACCGCGCAGCGACTGCTCGGAGCCGAGCCGGTCGGGGAGATCGCCGCGTCGCTCGCCGCGTCCGGCACCGAAGCGCTGGCCGACGTGCACAGCCGGTGAGCGGCGCGAAGCGAGTCACCCAAGGCGCCGATCCATTCATGTACTGTGGTATAAATTTCGAGGCCGGGGGATCTCACAGAGGCGTGAGAAGCGAGGAACACGATGAGCGCTGAGCCTGCACACCCCCTCGGGCGCCGCGAACGCAGCAAGCAGCGGATCAAGGACCGTATCTACACCTCCGCGCTGGCCCTGTTCGCCGAGCAGGGGTACGACCGCACCACGATCGACCAGATCGCCGAGCGCGCGGACGTCGCCCGCGGGACCTTCTTCAACTACTTCCAGCGCAAGGAAGACCTGGTCACGGCCTGGGCCGAAGCGCGCAAGCGGCGTCTGGAGGTGTGCATGGAGGAGTCCATGAAAACCTACGACGACGCCGTGACGGTGCACCTGGAACGCTGCATGCAGGCGCTCGCCGAGTTCAACGAGACGGAGCGGGAGATCACCACCGCCATGCTCCAGGCGTGGGTGAAGGCGGGGCGCCCCCTGCTGGAGGAGCCCTACGCCGGTCATGTCTTCGCCACCGTCGTCGAGGCGGGCCGCCAACGCGGCGAGATCGCCGTCGACATCGACCCCATGCGGGTCGGCAACATCCTGCGCGACTCGTATCTGGGGCTGCTGTACCGCTGGTCGCAGACCCCCGAGCCGCGGGTACCGCTCCACATCGAACTACGCGAGGTACTGCGCATCGTGCTCACCGGGATCCTGTCCTACTCCCGGCGCGCACCGGGCACGGCGGCGGCATCCCCGTCCCACGGCACCGCCGAGGCCGTCACCGGGGTCTGACCCCGCCGACGGTGTTCACGGGCAGTCCCCGGGGGGCGACGCCTGCCGCGTCGCCCCCCGCATGAACCCGTTGCAGATGAACCGCTGCAGGAACAGGAAGACGATCAGCGTCGGCAGGATCACCAGCATCCGCGCGTGGCGGTCGTCGAGCGGCTGGGCATGCCGGCCGTCGCGGTCGGTGGCCATGGAGATGGGGCCGAGCGTGCCCGACGACGTGTCGCTGCCGGCGTGGGACGACTCCCAGTTGTGCCGGCTCACCCACCCGACGCTGTCCGCGATGAGCCATGACGTGTACGGATTCGGGGCCGAAGCGGCACGGACGCTGTTCGGGGTGATCACGGGCGAGGGTCCGGTTTCTCATCCCGTACCGACCCCCGTGCTGACCTCGCGGGGCTCCACGGCTCCCCCGAAGGTGTGACCTTCACCGCTTGGGCGTGCGGGACTGGGCAGCCTGGTTACCCACAAGTAGCATGGGGCTGAGCGCGCGCTCAGCGTGTCGCAGCAGTGCCATCCCGCACCCTGGAGGAGAGCCATCGTGCCTCGTACCGTCAGGGACGTCGTCTTCGTCGACGGCGTCCGCACCCCGTTCGGCAAGGCGGGCCCGAAGGGCATCTACCACGAGACCCGCGCCGACGACCTCGTCGTGAAGGCGATCCGGGAGCTGCTGCGCCGCAACCCGGGTCTCGACCCGAAGAAGATCGACGAGGTCGCCATCGCGGCGACCACGCAGATCGGTGACCAGGGCCTGACCCTCGGCCGTACCGCGGGCATCCTCGCCGGACTCCCGCAGTCGGTCCCCGGCTACTCCATCGACCGCATGTGCGCGGGCGCGATGACGGCCGTGACGACCACGGCCGGCTCGATCGCGTTCGGCGCGTACGACGCCGTCATCGCGGGCGGTGTGGAGCACATGGGCCGCCACCCGATGGGCGAGGGCGTCGACCCGAACCCGCGGTTCGTGTCCGAGAAGCTGGTCGACGAGTCCGCCCTGTTCATGGGCATGACCGCGGAGAACCTGCACGACCGCTACCCGCACATCACCAAGCTGCGCGCCGACGAATACGCCGTGCGCTCGCAGGAGAAGGCCGCCAAGGCGTACGCCAACGGCAAGATCCAGCAGGACCTGGTGCCGATCTCGGTGCGCCGCACGAACCCCGAGGGCGGCGAGACGGGCTGGGGCCTGGTCACCGCCGACGAGCCGATGCGCCCGGGCACCACCCTGGAGAACCTGGCGAACCTCAAGACGCCGTTCCGCGTCCACGGCAGGGTCACCGCGGGCAACGCGGCCGGCCTGAACGACGGCGCCACCGCCTCGATCATCGCGTCCGAGGACTTCGCCCGCGAGAACAACCTGCCGGTGAAGATGCGCCTGGTCTCCTACGCCTTCGCGGGCGTCGAGCCGGAGGTCATGGGCTACGGCCCGATCCCGGCGACGGAGAAGGCCCTCGCCAAGGCGGGCCTCAGCATCTCCGACATCGGCCTGTTCGAGATCAACGAGGCCTTCGCCGTCCAGGTCCTGGCCTTCCTCGACCACTACGGCATCGCCGACGACGACGAGCGCGTCAACCAGTACGGCGGCGCCATCGCCTTCGGCCACCCGCTGGCCTCCTCCGGCGTCCGGCTGATGACGCAGCTCGCCCGCCAGTTCGAGGAGCAGCCGCAGGTCCGCTACGGCCTCACCACCATGTGCGTCGGCTTCGGCATGGGCGCGACGGTCATCTGGGAGAACCCGCACTTCGACGGAGGCGACAAGTGAGCACCACCGCTGAGCTGTTGAAGGGCGCGGCCGAGCTGTTCCCGGACGAGGTCGTCACGCAGGCGCACGTACGCCACTTCGACCTGCCGTTCGGTGTGGGCCGGTTCGCCCTGATCACCCTCGACAACGGCCACGACCACACCAAGCCGACCACCTTCGGCCCGGCCTCGCTCGCGAACCTGAACACCGCGATCGACCAGGTAGAGAAGGAGGCGGCGGACGGCGACATCGTCGGCGTCGGCATCACCGGCAAGCCGTTCATCTTCGCGGTCGGCGCGGACCTCAAGGGCGTCGAGCTGCTGAAGCGGCACGAGGACGCGCTGGCCATCGGCAAGGGCGGCCACGAGGTCTTCAAGCGCCTGTCCAAGCTGGCCGTCCCGACGTTCGCCTACTACAACGGCGCGGCGATGGGCGGCGGCGTCGAGGTCGGCCTGCACTGCACCTACCGCACGGTGTCGAAGGCCGTCCCGGCGTTCTCCCTGCCCGAGGTGTTCCTCGGCCTGGTCCCGGGCTGGGGCGGCTGCACCCTGCTGCCGAACCTGATCGGCGCCGACAAGGCCGTCTCGGTCATCATCGAGAACTCGCTGAACCAGAACAAGCAGCTCAAGGGCCAGCAGGTCTACGACCTCGGCATCGCGGACGCCCTCTTCGAGGGCGCCGACTTCCTGGAGCAGTCGCTGATCTGGACGGCGCGCGTCCTCAAGGGCGAGATCGAGGTCGAGCGTCCGGTCGTCGACCGCGGCGAGGCCTGGGACCAGGCCGTCGCCAAGGGCCGCTTCATCGCGGACGGCAAGGTGCACGGCGCGGCCCCGGCCGCCTACCGCGCCCTCGACATCATCGCCGCCGCCAAGAACGGCGACCTGCAGCAGGGCTACGACGCCGAGGACCAGGCCCTCGCGGACCTGATCATGGGCGGCGAACTGCGCGCCGGCATCTACGCGTTCAACCTCGTCCAGAAGCGCGGCAAGCGCCCGGCGGGCGCCCCCGACAAGAACCTGGCGCGCCCGGTCACCAAGGTCGGTGTCGTCGGCGCCGGTCTGATGGCCTCGCAGCTCGCCCTGCTGTTCCTGCGCCGCCTCGAGGTGCCGGTCGTCCTGACGGACATCGACCAGGAGCGCATCGACAAGGGCGTGGGCTACGTCCACGCGGAGATCGACAAGCTGCTCGGCAAGGGCCGCATCAACCAGGACAAGGCCAACCGCCTCAAGGCGCTGGTCTCCGGCGTCCTGGACAAGGCGGAGGGCTTCTCGGACGCCGACTTCGTCATCGAGGCCGTGTTCGAGGAGATGGGCGTCAAGCAGCAGGTGTTCGCGGAGGTCGAGGCGGTCGCCCCGGCGCACGCGATCCTCGCGACGAACACCTCCTCCCTGTCGGTGTCGGAGATGGCGTCGAAGCTGCAGCACCCCGAGCGGGTCGTCGGCTTCCACTTCTTCAACCCGGTCGCCGTGCTGCCGCTCCTCGAGATCGTCCGCGGCGAGAAGACGGACGACGCGTCGCTGGCGACCGCCTTCGCGGTGGCCAAGAAGCTGAAGAAGACGGCGGTCCTGGTCAAGGACGCCCCGGCGTTCGTCGTGAACCGGATCCTGACCCGCTTCATGGGCGAGATCCAGAACGTCATCGACGAGGGCACCCCGGTCGAGGTCGCGGAGAAGGCGGTGGAGCCCCTGGGCCTGCCGATGTCCCCGCTGGTCCTGCTGGAGCTGGTCGGCCCGGCGATCGGCCTGCACGTCTCCGAGACGCTGCACGGCGCGTTCCCGGACCGCTTCAAGGTCTCCCCCAACCTCAAGGCTGTCGTCGAGGCGGGCAAGCGCGGCTTCTACGTCTACGACAGCGGCAAGCCCGAGCTGGACCCGGAGGTCGCCGCGCTGCTGAAGCAGGGCGACACCGTCCTGACGGAGGAGCAGGTGCGGGCCCGGGTGCTCGACGCGGTGGCGCAGGAGATCGGGCTCATGCTCGAGGAAGGTGTCGTCGCCGAGGCGCAGGACATCGACCTCTGCCTGATCACGGGCGCCGGCTGGCCCTTCCACCTGGGCGGCATCACGCCGTACCTGGACCGTGAGGGCGTCTCGGAGCGGGTGAACGGCAAGACGTTCCTCCAGCCGGGGACGGCGTCGGTCCCGGCGTAACGGCCGTGGCACGGTGAAGGGCCTCCGCACAAGGCGGTTTCTAGGGATCGTTGCAACACGTGGTCGTGTTGATCAGGCCGCGAGCAGTTTATGCAGGCGCTCGGCTGGGGTTGCCCAGCCGAGCGTT